>DAIDKV010000093.1 GCA_027449865.1 Planctomycetales bacterium | reverse complement strand
GGTCGAGGAACTTCTTCAGAGCCGGCTTGAGCTTGCGGAGCTGCTGGATATCCATGCTCGTCCCTCCGTAAACGTCAAAGGAGAGCATACTTCCGCTGAGGATGCCCGATCAAGACGGTGGTACTTGGCGCTGTAGTATTAAGGGGCATCGAGCAAGGAAACGGCCTCGCCTGGGCGGCTGAAGGCTTCCGGTATGTTGACGACAGGGGCCGAAGCAAGGAGGGGCCAGGGTTCTTTCAGGGTGGTGTCGGTGATGTCTATCCGGAAATGATCGAACGATGCTGTATCAGTTGTCCCTCCGCGATACTCCTACGTGCGGATGTACTGCGTGAGGTGGGCGGGTTCGACGAGAGCATCCGCCTGAGCGAGGACTACAATCTCTGGTTAAAAATTTCACGTGATTATCCGGTTATATTCACGGAAGAAGTCCTCACAAATTATCGCACTCATCCCGGGCAGAATTCGAGAACCGGTTGGGAGCGTCATTACGAGGCCCATCTTCGGGTGCTTCGCGAGCATGAGAAGCGGGCAAGACCGGGTACGGAGGCACGATTCCGGGAAGCGATCGCAAGTGTCTGTTTTCAGTATGCCGACAGTCTTAACCATCAGAATCAGCCCCAGGCTACTCGGGCTTACTGGCGGCAATCTCTGGACGAGCGAGGGAATACCTCGGATTTGCGGATTGTTCGCCGGATCATCAAGAGCTACATCCCCTCAACGATCCGCCGTTCACTAAGGGGTGTACTCGTCGCGCTCTTCAGCGGACGGACAAAGCTCCGCAGGATGCTCTTTCTGCGAGACCCGATCGGAAGGCGGCGAGCTCGGACTCATCTTTCCACGACGCGGATCTTGTAGGGACCGATCAGGAGCTCATCGCCGGCCTCCGGTGATTTGGCTGTTCCGCGGCGGATAGGGCTTTTTCCGTTCACGATGACGTATGTTCCATTCGTGCTTTCAAGATCTTCGAGCCAGAAATGCCCATCGGTGGCGATCAGACGTGCGTGACGCTGGCTGACCCATTCATCATCCGAAAGAGCGATATCGCACTCGGCACCGGCCCTCCCGATGCGCGTCCCGCGTTCGTCCCGCTTGGTCAGTGGGAAGCTCAGGTATGGGCGTGCGTCCGGACCGATGAGATCGAGGAATCCGACGGGAGTGAGGACGCGGCTCTGAAAGACCTCACCATCCTCGGCGCGGAGCGGGACGATTGGGGAAGCCGGTTCGGCTTGTCGGAGTTCGAGAACGTGGCGTCCGATTCGGAATCGAGTTTGGGCTGTCAATGGCTCGCGGCGACCTGGCTGGAGCCTTCGATAGACGCCGTTGAGCGATTCCAACGGCTCGAGGATTAGTTCATCGCCCACGATCATGAATTGGAGATGCTCCTCGGCGACGCCATCCGCACTGGGGTCGGACGTCTGGAACGTCGCGCGACCCACCACTTTCCCGCTACGGCCCACCTCGCCCAGGTAAAACCATTCACCGATCGACTTGTCGAAGAATTGCAGGAGCGACTTGCCGGTCGAGCTTGCGCGGATGCCGGAAAAGCCGTTCTGGGTATGTTCGATCGCTTCCGAGGGTTCGGTCCGTCGTTCGAAGGGAGATCTACGGGCAATGGCGGCGGCGGAGGGTGGCGAGTGCACCGGGGTCACCGATTGGCTTTCCAGGACTTCCTGGACTGGCGGCGAGAAGAGTGCTGACGGCGCGGCAAAGGTCTCTCCCGGCAAAGGTCTGGCGATTACGGGGGACCGTTCTGATACTGGGCGATGGTCGCTCGGTGGAGCGGCACTGGGACGCTGGATGGGTCTGGGCGGGAGGTTGAATTCGCCCGTCATGTCATCGAGGGGACGTTCGATCGGCGGCGCGGACTCAAGCGAGTGCGCTGGAGTCTTTCCGGAATTCGGCTCTTCCCGACGTGACCGTGGTTCCTGGGTGGGACGGGCTGGGCCGGATTCGATCGAGGAAGTCGAGGCTCGACGGGTCGAGGGCGGTGGCACTGTCGCCAGGTCGTCCAGGTGGATCTCCCCTGGCGCGACACGATCGCTCTCGGGCGACCTGACGGGCCGAGCGGGGGGGCGAGTCGGTACGGGTGGGATGGACGACGGTCCGGCGGCGAGCGGATCAATCGCGGGCCGGACCGCGTGCCTCGGGGTCGCGGGACTGGAACCTTCGATGATCTGCTTCACGACGTTGCGCGGTAATCCGATCGTGCTCATCTCGTTGTCGTCGCTCGGATCCGCCATGACACCCCCCCCCCGGAACTTTCCAGTCCTCTCCCCGCTGGGACCCGCTCGAAGACGATCCTACGACTCATCTCTCGAGCCATCGCCGCCGGGAGTTTCTTCTTTGACCCTCTCGCGGTTGCTTGATTATACTCATCGCCGCTCGACATGGTCAAAATCTGGTGAGGGATGATCGGCGGGTCCGTTCCGTACCATGTTGGACGGTATGGGACCAGGGATCAGGCCGCGCGCGTTGGACGAGGAGTTCCACGCGTCGAACCGTTCCGATTCCCGTCTACAATTCGCATCCGGCCCGTTGAGGAGCCAAGTCATGGGCGTCGACTCCGCAGCCTTGATCAAGACGCTGAATCCGACTTGCCTCGGTGGGCTCGATGGAGCTGCTGCTCTCTGCTTTTCGCGGACGAATCCGACTGTCGAGATCGAACACTGGCTGAGCAAGCTCGTGGAGGCACCGAATAGCGATCTGACGCGGATCTTTGCGTTCTTTGAGGTGGATTCTGCCCACGTTTTGCGAGACCTGACCCGGGTGATCGATCGGTTTCGCACTGGTAACCAGCGGACGCCGACCCTCTCGCTGAAGATCGACGAGTTGATCCGGTCCGCCTGGGTACTGGCCTCGGTTCAGTATGGGACGCGGAAGATCCGTTCGGGCGTGCTGCTGCTGGCGTTGCTGGACGAGGACGATCTCGGCCGACTCGCTCGCGAGTCGTCGCGCGAGCTGGCGAAGATCAAGAGCGACGTTCTGCAGGCGAACCTGCTGAAGCTGGTGGCCGGGTCGGTCGAGGACGAGGGAACGGCGTCCGAGGGGGGAGGCGGGCCTGCGCGGCCCGGTGCTTCGAGTTCCGGGGACATGGGGGGCGTTAGCCGAACGCCGGCGCTCGACCAGTACACCGTCGACCTCACCGAGCGGGCGCGTCGGGGTGAGATCGATCCGGTAATCGGCCGCGAGGCCGAGGTCCGGCAGATGGTTGACATCCTGATTCGACGTCGCCAGAACAACCCGATCCTCACGGGTGAGGCGGGGGTCGGCAAGACGGCCGTGGTCGAGGGCCTGGCGCTCCGGGTCGCGCAGGCAGACGTCCCGCTGCCGCTCAAGGATGTCGCACTCCGGACGCTCGATCTGGGGTTGCTCCAGGCCGGAGCCGGTGTGAAAGGAGAGTTCGAGAACCGACTCCGGCAGGTGATCGACGAGGTCAAGGCTTCGCCGGTCCCGATCATTCTGTTCATCGACGAGGCTCACACGATGATCGGGGCCGGGGGGCAGGCGGGTCAGAACGACGCCGCGAATCTCCTCAAGCCGGCCCTGGCTCGCGGCGAGCTGCGCACGATCGCCGCGACCACCTGGGCCGAATACAAGAAATACTTTGAGAAGGACGCCGCCCTGGCGCGCCGGTTCCAGGTTGTGAAGGTTGAAGAGCCCGACGAGGAGCGTGCGATCCGGATGATGCGCGGGATCACGCCAACTCTAGAGCGGCATCACGCTGTCCGAATCCTCGACGAGGCGGTGGAGAGCGCCGTGAGGCTCTCGCACCGATATATTCCGGCCCGTCAGCTACCAGACAAGTCCGTCAGCCTGTTGGACACAGCATGTGCCCGGGTGGCGATCGGTCAGAACGCCACTCCGCCCGCGATAGAGGATGCCCGCTCTCGGATCGACCACTACCGGCTCGAACTGGAGATCCTTGACCGCGAGGATGCGACGACCGGCCGGCACGCGGAACGAATCGCCGAGGTCCGACAGGCCCTCGACTCCGAACTCGATCGGCTGGCCGGCCTGGAGACGCGGTGGAACGACGAGCGTACGCGGGTTGAAGCGGTCCGCACCCTGGCACAGTCGATCGAGGCTCGTTACGCCGAGGAGAAGAAGCAGGCCGTCGAGGCTGGCCGCGAGGCGATGCAGAGACCCTCGGCGGATCTCGCCGCGATGCAGGCCGAGCTTGTCGCAAGGCTGGACGAGCTTCGCGAGGTTCAGGGGGAGTCGCCGCTTTTGCAGGTCTCCGTCGACGCCCAGACGATCGCCGAGGTGATTGCTGGCTGGACGGGCATTCCGGTAGGCAAGATGCTTGCGAATGAGATTCAGACGGTCCTGAATCTCGGCTCAAAGCTGGGGGAGCGCGTCATCGGCCAGTCGCACGCGATCGACGCGATCTGCCAGCGGATTCGGACGGCCCGCGCCAACCTGACCGACCCGCGACGACCGATTGGCGTTTTCTTGCTGGTTGGGCCCAGCGGTGTCGGCAAAACGGAGACCGCGCTCTCGCTGGCCGAAGCGCTCTACGGCGGCGAGCGCAACCTGATCTCGATCAATATGTCCGAGTATCAGGAGGCGCACACGGTCTCCAGTCTGAAGGGTTCGCCACCGGGCTACGTCGGCTACGGCGAGGGAGGCGTTTTGACCGAGGCCGTCCGCCGTCGACCTTACAGCGTCGTTCTGCTGGACGAGGTCGAGAAGGCCCATCCCGACGTGCTAGAGCTCTTCTTTCAGGTCTTCGATAAGGGTACGCTCGAAGACGGTGAGGGACGCGAGATCGACTTCAAGAACACGGTGATCCTGCTCACCTCCAACGTGGGCACCGAGACGATCCTCAAGGCCTGCGCCGACCCTGAGACGGCCCCCGGGCCCGAGGATCTCGCCGCTCTGATCCGTCCCGACCTGCTCGAAGCGAAGTCGGAGCGGGGCGTCGAGATCTTCAAACAGGCGTTTCTCGGTCGGCTCATTGTGGTTCCGTACTACCCGATCAGCGATGCCATCATGCGGCAGATAATCGAGCTTCAACTGGGTCGGATCGGCCAGCGAATGCGACAGAACCACAACGCCGGATTCAGCTACAGCGACGACCTGATCGAGTGCATCGCCGGACGTTGCCGCGAGGTCCAGAGCGGGGCACGGAACGTCGACCACATCCTGACCCGAACCCTTCTCCCCGAGATCTCCGAGGAGATCCTCGGCCGGATGGCCGAAGGCCGCGGGCTCGGAGCGGTCCACGTTGCTGTCGGCGAGAAGGGAGAGTTCCGCTACGAGATCCGGTAGACCGGCCCGCGCTGCTTCCAGGCTCACCGGGCCTGACTTGCCGGGGCGAGGTATGTCGGCGGCGTGGTGTCGAACTGGGACGAGCCGAAGGGAGACTGAGGCGTGGGCCGGACCGCCACACAGTTGCCCCGGGGGAACGGGCAATATCCCTGGGGGAAGTAACAGGTACACGGTCGGCTCGTCTGAGGCGTGGCGTAGGGATAGGTCGGGGCGGCCTGGCCGGTCAGCACACTATCCTGCGCCCAGGCACTCGTGGCGAGCAGGAATAGGAAAGTCGTGATGACTGCAGCCTGAGCGGACGGGCGATGTGGTCGGGCGGTGATCATGGCTCGTCCGCGCGAGTTCATCGCGCGGGCCTTTCGGGATGTGTCGTCGAGGAGGTTGATCCGCCTGAGGCGGGCCGCGTCCGGCCCGACTGTTCCAAGTATACACGACGACCGAGTCGGCCTCGGAGCCAAAGGTACGCGAACCCGGCGATCCAGGTGAGAACCAGCGCGGAGAGGACGGCGACAGCGATCCAGCCGGCGGCCGGATACGGAATGACGACGTCCGGACTGCGCAATCGCTCGATGATGCCAGAAATCCAGATCGGCAGCGCGAACGCCGCAGTGGCCAGGGCGATGGCGATCGCGATCAGGCGATGGCGGCGGTCGATGGCGTCGGCTCCGCGCGACCATGTGGCGTGGACGGCGTCGGCGATTAGCTTGCTCGCCTTGCCGTTGACCAGACCCGGAGCGAACGCACGGCCCTCGGGGCCAGGTCCGCAGGCCACGAAGTAGCAGCCTTTCAACAGGATCGGCTCGGCCTGGGCGTGTGTCGAGAATGAGGCATTCAGGAGTTGCCCCAGCGCTGGTACCTCGCAACGAAGTCGGGCACACATGGCAATCAGGCGGCGGTTGCCGTCGGAATCGCGTGGCTCGTCGGTCATCAGATTCAGGGACCAGGTGGAGAACCACTGGACGAGCCAGCCCAGCCCTCGGGCCGCCGCCGGCAGGTCAAATCGCTGCTCCACCGGGACGGAGAACCCGCAGCGGCGGGCTCGGACACCTGGCGGGACCCGTGCCGCGAACTCCTCGAAGCCGCCATACGCCTCGCGCAGGCAGAAGATGGCGAACGTGGGGACCTGCATGTTGAGCTCTGCCCGGATGGTCTGGAGGTCATTGCGCAGTGTCGAGACGCTCTGAAGCACCTCGGGGGAGGCGGCCCGTTCCATCGGATAGAGCACCGCGACGCCGCGGAGGACCGGCTTGTCGGGGTTGAGGTCGCGGATCATCCGGCAGAGGGTGACGAGTCTCGCCGTCCCTTCCTCACCGCCTCGTCCCCACGAGGTGGCACCGGCACAGCTCAGGAAGAGCCCGTCGGCCGTTGCAAAACCATGAATAGGTGCGGAGGGATCGGCCGGTGCGCGGGCGAAGAACTGCAGGCCGGCGGCCTCCATCAGGGAGGCGGCCAGCGACTCCTCGGGCCCTAGAATCAGGAAGAGGTCCTGCCTCGTCGCGTCGTACTGGGCGTGGCTCAGGCGGATCTGGATTTCGTCCCAGGCCGCGTCGAGGTCGGGGAATCCCGCCTCGCCCGATGGCCCGCGGCTATCGCTGGCGCGAGCGCGAATCCAGGTGCCGGCCAGGTGTGTCGAGAGATAGAGAGCCGAGAGAGACAGGGCGAGTACCCACCACGAGAAGTACGGTGGCTTGAAGGCAGAGGGCAAGAACGGGTCGAGGTCGTTGTACCTCGGCAGATCCGCCTGTCCTCGTGCCACCGCGACGATCACGACCACGGTCGCGATGGCCAGGATCCAGCGGACGGGATGCTTTGCCCAGAACCAGGCAACCGCCGCCGCGGTCGCCGCGAGGACGGCGCCGACACCCATCATCACTTGCCCGCTCAGGGCTCCCTGAACGGCCTGCCCGATCGATCCCACGATTCCCCCTCCTTCGCCTGCCTCAGCCCGTCGAGATCAGGACCGTCCTCGCCGCGGCGGGAGCGTGACTCGTCGAGTCGTCCGCGGGCCCCCGCGATCGGGCATCATACGCGAGGTGGACGCCCAGGAGATAAGCGGCCAGGGTGACGATCGCCGTGATCGAGACAAGAACGCTGACCATCAGCAGCAGGGCCGGTCCCCGCTGGGCTCGGAACAGGGCCGTCTCGGCGCTGTCTCTGGCGAACGGATGCGCGGGGAGCGAGCCTGCCTCGCTGACGCGGGCGTAGACCCGATGGACCCAGTCGTGAAGCTTTGCGTCGTCGTAGACCAGCTCACCTCGGAACCCCTGCGTGACAGCCAGAAGGTAGACTTCCAGGGCGTCGGCGTCGCCCTGCTGGTCGGCCGCCTCGGCGTGGTCATAGAAGAGGCTGGCTCGGTCCCGGCTGGCGAAGAGATCCCACTCGAGGATTTCCTCAGGAGAGCCGACGTCATGGCCCCACTTCGACTCGGTCAGGATCTCGTCGATCCAGGCGACCAGGCCGAACATCGCCAGATCGTAGGAGCGTTTCCGCTCGGGGTGGCTCAGGGCTCGCCGGCGGCCCTCCTCAACCCAGCCGCTGGTCATCCGCTTGACATCGGCCAGCGAACGGGCCTCGCCGCCGGTTAGCCGGGAATGCAGGTCGATCACGTTGTGGAAGACGGGCATCACGATCTCGGCGAAGGCGTCGGTCATCGAACGCTCCTCCCTTCGGCCCGGCTTGCGCCCTCGGTCATCGCCCCTTCACGACGAAGACGGCGAACTGAAGGCTGTAGGTCCGCCCGGTCGTGGGGTCGGTCAACTTGATCATCTGATCGCCGACCGCGGTGGCACCAGTGGTTCGGAATCGGAGGCCCAGCGTCTGGGTTCGGACCACGTCCTTCCAGTAGGTCGGATGCCGGACGATGCCGAAGTAGACGAACCCCGTGGGCAAGGTGGGCGGGATACGGTGGAGCGGCTCCATCCCCAGGCCCTCGAGGGCCTGTCGGAAGATCGCCTCGACCTCCTCGGCACTACCGAGCTTCCACGACCAGGCCTCTCGCATCAACCGGTCGCATTCGACGTCGCTCAGGTCGCTGGTCTCGATGCCGATGTAGAGCCCGGTGGTGTCGAGCGTCCAGTCGGGTTCAAGGTCAGCCACCAGCCGCCGTCCCTCGAGCCGGAAGTATCGCTTCTCGAACGGCCGAGCGACGCCCCCCTTGATCAGCCGACGGACCTGCCCCATGACCTCGGCATAGATCGGCCCAATGTTGTCGTGGTCGTACCCGGGGACTCGCGAGGGCCGGCGAGTCTCGCCGAAGATCGCGAGCTGGCCGTGGAGCCGGCACAGTTCCTGGTACATCAGCATCGGGTGAAGACCTGGCGTGAAGAGGATCGCCTGCAAGGTCGACCACGCGGCGTTGAAAACCGAGAGCCGGAGGATTCGCTCCGCGTCACCGAGGACCTGGCTATCGAAGGCGATCTTGCGGCCGACAAGGTCGTCGGCTTCCTGTTGAATCCAGGCCTCGATCTGACGGAAGAGCCCCTGGACCTCGTCATGTAGCGGCGGCCAGGCGTCGAGACCGAGTGCCGGCGGCACATAGGCCCGGTCGATCCTCGGCGGCGATCCAGCGGCGGCCGACCGGCTGATCCTCGCCACGGGCAAGACCTCGAAGCCAGCTCCCTCAGGCTCTTCCAGAACGAGCCGGGCCTGGATGTGGCGGAACTCGAGCTCGGCCTCGTCGGCCCCGGTGTTCTCGTCGGGACGCTCCAGCCGACCAACGACGAAGCGGGCATTCTGATCCGATCGCGACCGATCGGCGTTCGGCCGGCCCTCCTGCCAGGTCGGGATCGCCAGGTAGGCCGTCACCTCCGGCCGCTGCGCCAGCGCCGCCCGAAACTCCAGCGGAGCAACCGTCGCCTCCTCCGGAACGCTCAGCGTCGTTCCATCCTTGAACCTCGCCTGGCAGGCGATCAGCCGGAGCGTCTGGTTCGCGATCGCTTCTTCATCAAACCGGATCGACCGTAATCCCCAGTCGTGCGGATGCAGCCAGTCCTCCGACTCCCGTATCCGATCGCAATGATATCGGTCGGAAGCCTGGAAATGATGGGGCTTCAGGAACATCCCCTCGGACCAGTGGACCGGCCGCTTGGCCATCCCGACGACCTCCCCACGACACCACCAAATCGACTCCGAGCAAACGCACTCGGTCTCGCGCATCCCCCCCCGCATCGCCAAACCCGCTCTTTACTCTATCACGCCCCCAACCAGCCCGCGAGCCGCTTCTCCACACTCGCGCCAAGACCCCAACATCCCGAGACTCCACGAGACCTCACCGGACTTTTTGACCCCCTGTTTGTACAGAAATCTGGCAACATGCATTTCTCTCTTGAATCGTTTCCCTGGGTTTTGACGTGGTAATCTCGGTAAGATATAGTCAAAGACATTGAAACCGTTGACTGGCAGAGATAGGTTGAATCTCGACGTTATATTTTTCTGTCAAGATGCTTGTCGTCATGCTTGCGGCTGTGGTATGAAGGAATCGGCTCCCTTTTTTCTCCGAGCGCGGGTCGAGATGGGATCGGGTCAAGGGATGACCGATGTGGTGGCGTCGAGGAAAAGGGGGGTGGCTGGGAGAGCCCGGGGCGGGACGTGCCCGCGATTCCGAGGCGCCCGTGATAAGGGGCTGGGTGGTGTTTCGCCCGGGTTCCGCGGGGGTCCTCGCCTGGTTGGATCGTGCGTGAGGAGACGGGGATGACGTTCTTCGTCGAGTCGGGGCGGTCGGGTCGTGGACGCCAGGGACGCCGGTTGGCGAGGCCCGCGTTTGAGCGATTCGAGGAGCGGATGCTCCTCTCGAATACGATTGTCGTCAGCAGTACGAACGACACGGGGCGCGGCACACTCCGGCAAGCGATCCTGGATGCGAATACCTCCGGCCAGGCCACCGTCATTGATTTCAACATCGGGGGCACCGGTCCGTTCGTGATTGCCCCGGCAACGCCCTTGCCGGCGATCGGTGTTCCCGTGACGATCGACGGGACCACCGAGCCGGGCGTCGAGATCAGTGGCGGCGGACAGGCTTTTGATGGCCTGACGCTGGGCGCTGGTGCGGGCGGGAGCACGATCCAGGGGCTGACCATCGCCGGCTTTGGCGGGTCGGGCGTTGTGATCCAGTCCAACGGCAACGCGATTCTCAACGATCGGATCGGGTCCAACGTCAGCGGGACCGCCGCCGGGCCGGGCAATGGAACCGGCATCACGATCAACGGTTCGGGCAACTCGATCGGCGGGACGACGGCCGGAGCCGCCAACACCATCGCCTTCAACTCCGGGACCGGTGTCGACGTCGTCTCGGGATCGGGGAACGCGATCCATCAAAACGCGATCTTCGCCAACGGATCGGCAATTGTTCTGGCGGCGGGGGCGAACAACGGGATCGTCGCGCCCAGCCTCCAGGCCGTGGCCTCCATTCCCACGCTGGCGACCGTCGACTATACCCTCACGGGAACGGTTGGTCCGTCGTACACGGTCGAGTTCTTCGCCAGCTCGACGCTCGGCGGTCCGGCGCAGGACTACCTTGGCTCGGTGACGACGACCCTGACCTCGACGACCGAGTCGTTCACAAGCTCGTTGAACCTCGCCGCGCCTCTCGCGGCCGGGCAGACGGTGACGGCGACCATCACCGATGGAACCGGCGATACCTCGGCCTTCGCCACGAGTGTCGTGCCGGTCTCGCCGTTCGTGGTGACGAATACCACCGACAATGTGCCGGGCTCGGAGGTCGGCTCGCTCCGCCTGGCGATTCAGGACGCGAATCTGAGTCCGCCGGCGTCGGGGACCGACACGATCACCTTCGCCATCCCGGGGACGGGTCCGTTCGCCATCGCGCCGACCTCGGCGCTGCCGGTCATCACCGTGCCGGTGACGATCGATGGGACCAGCACGTCGGGCATTGAGCTCAGCGGTGGGGGGCAGGCGTTCGACGGCCTGACGCTCGGAGGCGGCGGGAGCACCGTTCAGGACCTCTCGATTTTCGGGTTCGGCCTCGCCGGGATTCGGATCACCTCGAACGGCAACACGATCGCCGCCGACAAGATCGGCGGGACCACCGCCGCGACCGGTAACCAGACGGCCGTCTCGATCAGCGGTCTGAACAACACGATCGGCGGGACGACGACCGGCGCGGCCAACACGATCGGGTTCAACAGCCAGGCGGGCGTGGACGTGGTCTCCGGGTCGGGAAACTCGATCCGCCTGAACCAGTACGTCGGCACGAACGGGACCTCGGCCTTCGTTCCCGCCGATGACATTGTCGTCGCCGCCGGGGCCAACAACTCCCAGCCGTCGCCTGTGCTGGGCCCGGTCCTTCTGAGCGGCGGCCAGCTCTCGACCTCCTTCACCGACGCCGTCACGACCGGAACCTCGGTCACGATCGACGTTTATCTCCTGAATTCTTCCAGCGGTTTCCTTGCCCGGCAATACCTCGGCTCGGGAACGGTGACGGTCGGGTCGGGTCTGTCGACGATCGGCTTCTCGGTGCCGACCGGCGTGAACGTGATCCTGGGCGATCAGGTGATCGCGACGGCGACCGTCGCGGCCAGCGGGACGTCGTCCTTCTCGAGCCCCGCCGTGATCTCCACGCCCTTCCTGGTCACCAACACCAACGACAGCGGCGCCGGCTCGCTCCGAAACGCCATCCAGCAGGTGGATAACAATCCCACGCCGACTCCGCAACTGATCGGCTTCTTGCTCCAGTCGCCGACCCCCTACATCATCAACCTTCTCTCGCCGCTGCCGACGATCACGAGTCCTATCTATATCAGCGGGGCCACGCAGCCGAACTATTCGGGCACCCCGGTGATCGAGATCAACGGCGGCGGCGGAGCGTTCGACGGCCTGACCCTCGGGGCCGGCTCCAGCGGAAGCACCATCACCGGGCTGGACATCGCCAACTTCGGCCTGACCGGCCTGCTCATCCAGTCCAGCAATAACCAGATCACCAACGACGCGATTGGGATCAACCTCACCGGGACGGCCGCCGGACCAGGCAACGGAACCGGTATCTCCATCAGCGGTTCGGGCAACTCGATCGGCGGGACGACGGCCGGAGCCGCCAACACCATCGCCTTCAACTCCGGGACCGGTGTCGACGTTGTCTCGGGATCGGGCAATGCGATCCATCAAAACGCGATCTTCGCCAACGGCTCGGCGATTGTTCTGGCGGCGGGGGCGAACAACGGGATCGCCACGCCCTCCGTTCTGGCGGTGGCCTCGGTTCCCTCGCTCACGACCATCGATTACAGCGTGACCGGGACGAGCGGCCAGACTTATACCGTCGAGTTCTTCGCGAGCGGTTTGCTCGGCGGCCCGGCGGAACATTTCCTTCAGGCCATAACCACGCCGAAGCTGACCTCGGCCACTCAATCGTTCACGGCCTCGCTTCCCCTCGCCGCGCCGCTGGGGAACGGGGTGACGGTGACGGCCTCGATCACCGATGGAACCGGCGACACCTCGTCGCTGGCCACGAGCATGGCGCAGAGCGCTCCGTTCGTGGTGACGAATACCACCGACAATGTGCCGGGCTCGGAGGTCGGCTCGCTCCGCCTGGCGATTCAGGACGCGAATCTGAGTCCGCCAGCGTCCGGAAAGACCGACGCGATCACGTTTGGGATTCAGGGATCGCTCACGATCTCTCCGACCTCGGCGCTGCCGACGATCACCGAGCCGGTGACGATCGACGGGACCAGCAAGCCGGGCATCGTGCTCGACGGCGGCGCCGGAACGTTCGCCGGGCTGACCTTCGGCACCGGTGCCGACGCGAGCGTCGTGCAGGGACTGACCATCCAGAAATTTAGCGACGGCATCCAGATCATCAACGCCAGCAAGGTCAACATCGGCGGGGTGGCGGACAACTCGATCGGGAATAATGCCGCGGCGGGGATCGCCATTCTTTCCGGGACCGGCAACACGGTTGGCTCGAACGAGTTTTTCGGGACCAACGGCGCGTCCGCGCCGGCCGGGGACATTGTCGTGGCGAACGGGGCCAACGGAGCGGCCGTTCCGACGGTCCTTCTCGACGGGTCGGTTTACATTCCATCGAGCTCCGGCTCAACCGGCAATCTGTACGTGACGCTGGAGTTCTCCCCGGCTTTCACCACGAGCGGTTCGACTCAGGTTTCGTTCGACTTCTATAGCGTCGACACGGCCTCGAAGACACCGACCCGGACATTCCTGCAAAGCACGGCCGCGATTTCCGTGCCGACCCAGCCGTACACGGTCGATCTCAGCGTGCCGTCGACGTTCAGCGCGACCGATCAAATCGCGGCGTTCGCCACGTTCGTGGGATCGAGCCCCGGCCCCAATGGCTCGTCGGCGTTCTCGGCTCAGCCCATCGAGTCGGCCAAGCCAACGGAGGTTTACACGACGGCCGACAACCCCAGTGCTTCGGCCACAATCGGCGGATCGACGATAGACGGGATTGCCGGCTCGCTCCGGTTCGCGATCAACTACGCCAACCGTTTCCCTGGCACGACACCACCCACGTCGATCACCTTCGCGATCCCGTCGACCGATCCGAACCACGTCGGTACGACCTACACCATCACGCCGACGAGTTCGCTCCCCACGATCACGGTCCCGGTGCAAATCCAGGGGCAGAGCGAGGGCGGGGGTTCCGTGGTGGTCATCAACGGTAACGGATTGGCCGGGAACGGACTGCAACTCGCCGGCGGCTCGGGCGGCAGCACCATCGAGGGGCTGGTGATCGGCGGCTTCCAGGGCGCCGGCATCGAGGTCGACAGCGCGGGTAACATGCTGCTCGATAGTTATCTCGGCACCGGTCCCGCCGGCAACAAGCTCGGCAACGGCATCGGCATCAACGTGCCTGGGAACTCGAACACAATCCAGGGCAACACGATCGGGTTCAATGGAACGGGAGTCTCGATCTCGGGGAATGCCTCGAACAACGTCGTCCAGCAAAATTTCGTCGGCACGGATGCCAACGGCCATGCCCTGGGTAACCTCGGAGTGGGAATCCTGATCGAGGCGACGGACGTCTCAACCGGCGGGTCCGCCAGCGTCCAGAACAACATGATCGGCGGGACGGCCCCCGGCGTCGGCAACACGATCGGTTTCAACAGCGGCGCGGGCATCGCGATCGAGGCCGTGCAGAGCTCGTTGTCGGATACGGTCTCGGCATCGAACAACCTGGTGCAGGGGAACGATGTCGGAGGTGTGCCGAGCGGCTCGAACTCGCCGGGTCAGTTGGTTCCCAGTCCGTACCCGAACGGAGGGTCGGGCATTCTGCTGATGGCTCAGGGGACGAACGTTGACCTCTCGGGCAACATGATCGGCGGCCCGGCCACCGTGACCGGCCCGGCCGGCGTCCTCGGCGTGGGCGCGAACTTCATCCTGGGCAACCAGGGAGACGGGATCGCGGTGAGCCTCGCCAGCGCGGCCGGAACCCTCGCCAATACGATCGAGGGCAACCTCGTCTCGCACAACCAGCTCAACGGAATCCACCTGATCGGCGACCTTACCGGTGACCTTACTGGAGCCACCCCCCTCGGGTCGATCTCCGACAACCTGGTCGGGACTGACCCGTCCGGGACCGCGACCTACGACCCGACCGGCCATCCCTGGGGCAACGGTCTCAGCGGCATCCTCATCGAGGAATCGAGCACGAGTTCCACGACGTTGAGCGGCATCGCGGCCACCGTCACGGGGAACGTTCTCTCGGGCAACGGCCTCAGCGGCGTGACGGTCCAGCGGTACACGTCGACCTCCGGATCGTCGACCATCACCGGAACATCGACAGCCCGGGTCGGCATCTCCGGAAACATCATCGGTCTGGACAGGACCGGCGAGAATTCCATCGTGTACAACTCGATCGGCGGCACCACGACCGGCGGCGTCGCGCTGCCGATGGGCAACGCCCTGGATGGTGTCCTGCTCGACAACGTCGTCGGCGTGGTTGTTGGCAGCACCGTCGACTCGACCGTTCCGACCACGCCGAGCAACGTGATTTCCGGCAACCTCGGCCGTGGCATCGAGATCCGGGGCGACCTGCTCAGCAGTTCCTCAACCAGCTTCGGCAACACGATCCAGGGTAATTTTATCGGCACCGACTTCTCCGGCGAGGTTCCCGTGCAGACGGTGGGGATCGGGGGCACGACCTACACGCTCGGCAATCTCTCCGACGGGATCTTCCTCTACGTCCCGCAGCCAACCACCATTCTCGACAATCTGATCTCCAATAACCGGGCCGCCGGCATTCACGCCGCGGCCCAGGGACAGACCACGACCGGCTCCCTCCAGATCGCCGGGAACTTCGTTGGGACCGACGCCACGGGTTCGGTTATCTCGGCTACCATCAATGGAAGGAAGATTTCGCTGGGCAACGGCTCCGATGGCCTTTTCATCGACAGTATCCAGCAGGGCGTGACCATCGGCGGGGCGGCTCTCGGCGGCAACGTGATCTCGGGGAACCGGGCGAATGGTATCGACCTGCTCGACGCCTCGAAGGTGGAGGTGGCCTCCAACGCGATCGGGACAAACTTCACCGGCGCCCTGAATCTCAGAAATTCGGCCAACGGGATTTTTCTGAACGGGTCGAGCACGATCTCCATCGGCGGGACCACGAGCGCCGACGCGAATATCATTTCCGGCAATCTCGACAATGGCATCCTGCTGGCGAACGGCGCCAACAACAACACGATCGCTGGGAATCGAATCGGTACGGACCAAAATGGGATCGCGGCCGTGCCCAACTCGGCCGATGGCGTCTTCCTCCTCGGCGGTCCGGCAACGATCCAGGGAGTCGCGATCTCCGGCGGCTCGGTTATGGGGAACATCCTCACCGGGAACTCCATCTCGGGCAACAGCGAGCACGGAGTTCAGATTTTTGGGAAGGACGCGACCGCGAATCGCCTCTTCGGCAACACGATCGGGGCGTCGGAGATCTCCTCCGGGCAAGCGATCCCGCCCGGCAACGCGGCCGATGGCGTCTCCCTCAACAATGACGGCGGTGGGAACACGGTCGGCCCGCGGAACGTGATCTCCGGCAACGCTCAGTCGGGCGTCCTGATCTTTGGGACATCGGGCGCTGGCGGAAAGGATCTCATCACGGGCAACTGGATCGGCACCGACCCGGCGGTCTCCGCTCCCGTCCCCAACGGCGGGAATGGCATCTTCCTCTTCGGCACCTCATCCAACTCGATCGGCGGCAACACCATCTCGGCGAACGCCCAGGCGGGAGTCGCGATCTTCAGCCCGGCCACCACGGCGCCGGCGTCGTCGAACCTCCTGTACGGCAACCTGATCGGAGGGGCCGGCAAACTGGGCAACCAGTCCGACGGTGTCGCCATCGAGAGCGGCGTAGGGAACATAATCGGCCAGCTCGGCTCCTGGAACACGATCGCCGGGAACATCGGCAACGGGATCGATATCGTCCGGATCTCGAACCAGTCGCCCGACAACAATATCATCTCCGGGAACATCATCGGCCTGATCCCGGGTGTCTCGACCGGCGTCAATCGCCAGCAAAACGGCGTGCTGGTCCAGGACGGCAGTGGGAACCAGATCGGCCTCGCGATGGGCACGGATTCGCCGAATTCGAACGTTCCGGTCTCGCCCAGCAACGTGATTTCCGGGAACGCGATGGCGGGTGTTCAGTTCGGGGCGGGGGCATCAGGCAACTTCGTGCAGGGCAACGATATCGGCGTGGACCTCTCGGGAAGTCTGACAGACTCGTCGGGTAACGGCCTGGCTGGTGTCTTCATCAACAACACGGGAACAGGCTCCAGCAACGAGATCATCGGCGGCACGGGGGCCGGGGCCGGCAACGTGATCGGGGGAAGCGCCGCCGGGTACGGGATCGACATCCTCGGGCCCGTCTCCGACACGATCCCGGCCGGCAACGTGGTCGAGGGGAACCTGATCGGGATCGACCGGAACAGCAATCCGGCCGGCAACAGCATCGGCGTCTACATCCAGAATTCCTGGGGCAACCAGATCGGGACCTCAGGCGCCGGCAAGAACGTGATCTCCGGGAACGTGCAGGCGGGTGTCAGCCTGACGGGCCTGTATTCGACCCGGAATATCATCGAGGGCAACCGGATCGGGACCGATCTCACGGGGACGATGCGCCCGGGCGGAGTCTCGGCTCTGACGGCCTCGGCCCCGACCTCGCTCCAGACCTTCGGGGTGGAGATCAGCACGCCGAGCCCCACGTACGATACCTCGGTCATGCCCATCAATAATCAGATCCTGGACAACAAGATCTCGGGGAATTTGATCGGGGTGGGGATCACCGGGGTCGGCTCGCGGATCGGGACGGGCCAGGGCGTTCCCCTCGGCCGCGACCTGATCGCGGGGAACTTCATCGGCACCGGACCCTCTGGGACCACGCCCAACCCGAACTTCGAGTACGGCGTCTACATCGAGAACTCCGCCGGGAACACGGTGGGGGGGGCGGCTTCCAGCTCGGCGAATGTCCTCTCGGCCAACGGGATCGACGGCGTGGAAATCTTCGGGGGGACGAGTCAGAGCACCGGCGCGAGGAACAGGGCGGCCGCCGCCGCGGCCGGCAACCTGATCGTCGGGAACATCATCGGCGAGACCTCCTCGAAGAAACTCGGGTTCAACGGCGGCGGGTCGCAGGTCCTGACGCCGGACGGACCGGTCATTACCCTCGGCCAGCAGCTCTACGGCGTCGTTATCATTGGATCCTCGGGCAACCAGATCGGCGACCGCGGCGATGGGAATATCATCGGCGGCAACGCCAATACGGGCGTGTACATCACCCGGAACGATTTCCAGGGCGACATTTTCACCGTGCCCACCGGCAACGCGGTCCGCGGCAACGCGATCGTCTCGAACCAGGTGTACGGCGTGTTCCGCTATCAATCGCCGGATAATCCTGTCGCGATCGGAAGGGAGCGGGGCGCCAACACCTTCGCCGGGAACGATATCAACCTGGCCGATTACATCAAGTCCCTGAATTCCAACACGCAACTCCCGACTGTGCATACCAGGATTCACCGCGGAAAGCGGCACGTCACGATCGCGAAGCACCGCCACGACGGGTATCCGGCGTCCCGCCACGGCGGGCATCCGGCGTCCCGCCACGGCGGGCATCCAGGGGCGCTCCACCACGCGATCGCGATCGCGGCGCGGCCGGTCCGGCCGAGGATCCCGGCCCTATTTGCCGAGGGAGCCCCGGCCAGGAGGATCGACCTGGGCGCTGGTCCGATCCTCGCGGTTGGAACCGAGGCCCACAAGAAGAAGCGTTAAGTCCCGGCCCGGGCTTCGGACTAGATGGCCGGCGGGGTGATCTGGGTGATCTGGCGGGCGGTCCGGCCGAAGAAGTAGTTGAACATCAGCGCGAACTCGGCGTCGAACGGCTTCGGTGTGCTGACCGGCGTGACAAGGGCGGCCGTGAGCATCGACCGGCCTCGGAAGAGGACGTTCAGGCCGTAGGTCAGGTTGCAATCGTAGGCCGAGGCCGCCGGATCGTAAATGTTATAGGGATTCCGGTGGTTGAACGGCGAGTTGACGTGGACCTCGAACGTCGGCGCGATCCCGGTGATGGCGCGGGTCAGATCGTTCGTCCGGTAGACGAAGTAACCAATCCCGATGTCGTTGTACATCAGCGAGACGTCGGCGTTGTTGGTCGGGAAATTGAAGCCGTTGAAGCCCTGGAGGTAAACCCGGTCCCTCCTCCAGATGTAGGCGATGAAGGGCTGGAAATAGGTCGTGTTGAGGCTGTTGAGGTACGGAGCGCCAGCAAACCGGCCCGGACCATTCGACGGCGTGAGGTCGAGCCCGGCCGAGATCAGGCTCCCCGTCGCACGGTTCTGCTTGAGGATGTACTTGGCGAAGATATCGAGGTTCCCCAGGGAGGTCGAGGTCGGGGCCGCGACGCCGCTGGCGAAGCTGGTGGCCGAGAGCGAGTTGAGGGGAAGCCGGATCCCGATCGAGCCGTTACCCTGGTCAAACGTCTTCTCAAAACCCCAGACGTAAACCGAGGCGTTCATTCGATTGATCGGCGACCGCTCGGCGGTGTTTACCGTGGAATTGAGGTTTGTGTAATAGTTGTAATCAAAAAAGACGCGGTCCATGGGCCTCGGCGACTGGTTTTCCGACATCTTGAAGTTACGGACGGTCGGGTAGAGCAGAGCCAGGCCATGCGGGCCGGGCGGGATCGGAGGCGCGGGCGAGTGTGCATAATACGGGCTGAGGTCGCCGAGCATGTTCGGGGTGAATCCCGGATCCTCGGCCTGGCCCGGCTGAGTCCCGAGCGAGGCGATATTCGTCGGCGCGGCGGGTTCCGGGCCACCCCCGGAATCGAGCCCGCCGGTGGAATCAATGGCGGCCGAGTAGCTTGATCCGGTTCCTGTTCCGGTTGCCGTTCCCGTTCCGGTTCCTGCTCCAGGCGAGCCCGAGCCGGGGGTCGATGGTCCGGCGAGTCCGGGCTCCGCGCCGGGAGTCGACGAGGGGAAGGGCGTGCCCGGTCCCAGGGTCGGACCGATCGGGAAGGCGGCCGAGCGACGCGGAGAGCCGGCGAGGCCCGCCTCGGTCTGTGGCGAGGCGAGGGCCGCGGTTCCGGGCGATCGATCGCCGCCCGGGTAGGGCGTCGCCCGGTTCAGCGGGCTGGAGGGGGCTCGATGGCCCCCGGCGGCTTCCGTCATCGTTGAAGAGGGCGCGGCGGGGAACGACGCCCCGCGCCTCGGGTAGGGGATCGCGGTCGAGGTCGGGGCCTGTCCGCTTGGTTGGACCGGCCGGGCGATGTCGGCGGCCCTCGGTCGCGACGAGTAGCCGCTCGGGAATGGCGAGCCGGCGACGGCGGCGGTGGCGGGCGTGCTCTGGGGCGAGGGTGTGGCGGCCTGGGCGACCGACTGGGCGTTGACCCGTCCTCCGGCGATTTCCGCGAGGATCAGGCCCTGGAACGCCAGCCCGGCGCCGATCCAGCCCTGGATGATCCGCTTCATACCGCGACTCCATCGCCTGGCGGGACTGCTCATCCACGCGGCCGCCCGCAACGCGAGCCGCGATATTTCGAACGGTCAAAACGGGCAGGGGCCCGATTTCGGATTCCGTGGGTTCCGATTCCAGAACTCGCAGGGGATCGCGTTGGCATGGAACCGGGTCTCTGGAAGGAATTTCGTGACAAATTCCGAGGTTTGCGATCCGAGGACACGCCGCGAGGGCATGACTGTTGTATCGACATTGCGGGTCGCCGGGATTGCTCGAATTTCTCGGATTGCGGGAAAAGTCGGCCAGATTCTCGTGGAAAGCGGTCTCGCGGCCGGCGGGCGAAACCGATCCGGACGGTCGAGAATCGGTCTCTTTCCAGACGGGGCTCGCGAGATCAGGAAGGTCGGGGTACGCTGAGAGAGCGGAAGGCCGGTCTCCAGGGCGGCAGGCTCGGGCGCTGGTCCTGGTTCCGAGACCCGGCCCGACGGCGGTTCGGAGCGAGAGGCATCGATGGGTCGTCTCCACCTCGAGGCCCAGGACGGTCGCGATCGGGCGATCTTCGGGCGACGAATCTGGACGTTGGGCCTGTCCGGCATTCTGGTGCTGCTGGCGGTGGGGGTTGGGAGGGGTCAGGAGATCCAACTGCCGCCCGATTTTGCCTGGCCGAGGCTGGTTCTGAACGGACCGTCCGGCCTGCTGGCGCCGGCGAGGGCGATGGTGTTTGCCCCGGACGGCAAGACGCTGGTCTCGGGCGGCGACGACAGGGCCGTCTCGATCTGGGGAGTTCAGGAGGGCCGGGTTCGGCTCGACCGGACGATCCGGCCGCCGCTCAACCGGGTTGGGGGTGTGATTCACGCGATGGCGATCTCGCCGGTGGCCAGCCCGGATGGCGGGCACCTGCTGGCGGTCGCCGGTTATGGAGCGATCGGGAACGGCGGCGATATCCTCGTCTACCGGCTGCGCGGATCCGACGATCCCCGGAGTGGCGAGCTCGCGTTTGTGCTGAGGCAGGATGCGCGCCTGCGAGTTCTCGACGCGGGCGAGCGTGTCGGCCATCGGGGGGCAGTCTGGGGACTCGCCTTTTCACCGGATGGCCGTTTTCTCGCGTCCTCGGGTGCCGACAAGACGGTTCGTGTCTGGGAGATCGCGACGCGAGACCATCCCGCGCCCGGGGGCGGGGAGCGCGAGGAGCCGCCGGTTCGGGTTCTGACGGGTCACAGCGGGGCGGTGCTTCGGCTCGCGTTTCTGGGGGCCGATCGCCTGGTAAGCTGCGGCGGAATCGCGGATGGCTCGGTTCGGCTCTGGGACTGGAGGAACGCGGGAGATCCGGCGGCCCGCGCAGTGGTTCCTCCGCCTGGCGACGAGAAGATCGCCGCGGGTCAGGCGGTCATGCTCAACACGATGGCCGTGAGCCCCGACGGGTCGTTTCTCGTAACGGGCCGCGAGGATGGCCGGATCGAGCGGTTTCAGTCATCGGATCTGGGCGTGTCCGTTCTGAACCCCGACGACTGCGGCGAGCACCGGGCGGTGGAGGCGGTGGCGATCAGTCCGGACGGCCGATGGCTGGCGGTCAGTCGTCTCCAGTACCGGCCGCCGGATCTCGCCGAGGGGATCCTTCCGCGTACCGAATGCGAGATCGCGCTGAGACGGCTACCGGGGGGCGAGCCGGTCCGGGTTGTCCGGGTCGCGGCGGATCTCGTTCGCGCCCTGGCGTTCAGCCCGGACAGCCGGTTTCTCGCGGCGATCGGCGGCGAGGCGCAGGAGCTGACGGTCCACGACCTGGGCCCCCAGGGCGAAGGACCGGCCGCGCCGGTTTCGGAGGTTCGAGGTCCAGGCACCTCGCTCTGGGATGTCGGCTTTCTTCCGGGCAAGACCGAGGAGCCCCGGGTGGCCTACAGCCGGCGACGGCCGATGGGCGGAGAGGCGAGATTCTGGGAGGGCTTCGACCTTCGCGGTCGGGAGTTCACCGCCGTCGATCGCCCCGAGACGCTGGCACGCGCCGTGGAGACGTTCGACGGCTGGACGCTCCGGACGGATCCCAGCAACTCGCTACGGCTTGAGGTCGTTCGGCCCGGCCAGCCACCGGTGCCGATCGAGCTCGACGGAAGCAACGGCCGATGGTTTTCGTACACGTTTCTCCCGCCGAATCCGGGCGCCGGTCATCCGGGACCGGCCGTGGCGATTGGATCTCGCGAGGGGATGATCGTGATCCACCGCCTGTCCGACGGCCGGAAGACGCGCGAGCTTCTGGGCCATCTGGGCCCGGTCCACGGGGTGGCGCCGTCGTCGGACGGTCGATGGCTGGCCTCGGTCTCGGCCGACCAGACGCTCCGGATCTGGGGGCTTGCGGGTTGCGACGTCCGCCCGCCGCTTGGGGCGCGGCTGGAGCGCGACGCCGAGGGGCGCTGGATCGTTCGGGAGGTCGCGGTCCGAGGCTTCGCCGAGCAGATGGGTCTGAAGGCCGGCGATCAGGTCGTTCGGGCCTGGCGATGGCAGGGGAACGGCCGGACGCCGCTGGCGATCGACCGGCTCGACGCCGAGGTCGATGCGATTCCCCCGAGCCAGGGCGTTCGGCTGGTTCTCGAGCTGGTGCGTGCTGGGGCGGCCGTTGTACCCATCCCACAGACCAGTCGGCGAGATCAGCCCGCGCTCAGCCTTCTGGCGGCCACGAACAAGGAGTGGATTCTCTGGATGCCCGAGGGCTATTACGATACGTCGATCGCTGGCGATCGTCGGTTGCTGGGCTGGCACGTGAACCGGGTTGAGCGGAGGAACGGGCGGATCGAGGTTCTTCCGTCGGGGTTTTACCCGATATCGCGGTATGAGGCGATGCTGTTCCGTCGCGACGTGATCGATCGCCTGCTCGCGACGGGAGACGCGGCCGTCGCGTTGAGGTTGGCTCAGGCGAGTCCGCGGGTCGAGCCGCCCCCCGAGATTCAGGTTCAGGACGCTCAGGGTCAGCCGGTCGGTCCGGAGGTCCAGACGGCGGAGGCGGTCTGGCCGCTCCGGATCGAGGCCCGGGGAGGCGCGGCTGGACGAAGCGTCGCGTCGATCCGGATTCGGAACGGGCACGTTCCCGGACAGCCGGTGAGCTTCCCGCCGGTGCCGCCGGCGCCGGTGCGGGTGCTTTCGGAGTCGGTCCGGCTCTGGCCGGGCGAGAATCCGGTGAGCATCGAGGCGGTGGACGACGCGGGGGTGGTCGGTCGTCGCGAGGTGCTTGTGCGATGGCGTCCCGCCGTCGAGCGGCCGGCGTCATCGGCGTCGGCTGGTCCCCGGTTGCTGATCCGGTCGATCGGCGTCGAGGACTTCGCGGGTTCGGAGATTCGCCGGATCGAATACGCGGGGCGCGATGCCGACGTGATCGCCGCGTTTCTCCGCGAGCGCGCGGAGTCGAACCGCTTCGATCCCTCGCGGATCGACCGCGATGTTCGGATCGCGCCGCACGATTCCGGAGCGACCGCGAGGGGCATTCGCGAGGTCTTCGCCGACCTGAAAAGTCAGGCGATCGACGGCAAGATCCGGGCGGGAGATACCGTTTTCCTGATGATCGAATCGTACCTGCTGGATTTCGAGGCCGGGTCGATCCTGCTAGGTGCCGACGCCCGCCGACCGGGCGGCGCCGAGGCGGCCGTCGACACGCGAGGGATCACCGAGGCCCTCCGCTATCTGGCCGATCGCGGGGCGCTGGTGCTGCTCTTTCTGGACGGCGTGCACGATCGGCTGCCGAGGCAGACTCAGCGAAACCTGACGGACTGGGTTCGGGCGCTCCAGAGAATCGGAGTGATGGTGATGATCGCCTCGAAGCAGGAGAAAAGCGAGCGCGAGCGGGCCCAGCGATTGAGCGTCTTCGCCCGGGCGATCCAGGATTCGGCCACGATCCGGGGCGCCGGCCGGCGGCTGGAATCGCCGACGCTGGAGGAGTTTCAGGGCGTGGTGATCCGCGAGGTCGAGGCGCTGACGGGCCGTCGGCAGAAGGCGGATTTCTACCCGCCGGAACATATCCAGCCGCGTTTGATCCGCATCTTCGAGCCGCAGCTTCGGCCGGCGGAAGGGCTGGCGGCGGCTGGCCGTTGAGGTTGCGTCAGGGGGCTGTTCGACCGGCGCCCCTGGGCGAGGGGATGAGTCGGAACGACGAGGCGTCGTCGACATCGGCGGCGATCGAGGCCGAGGGCTCGACGGCCGGTGAGCCGGCCTCGCCCCGGGTGGCGCCCTCGAACCGCTCGGCCAGCGCGGGGACCGTCAGGCGCGCGTAGCGTCGGAGCTCATCGGCCTGGATCCAGCCGTCGCGGTTGAGATCGGCGGAGGGGAACTCGTCGAAGATTGCGAGTCCGGCCGGCTGCCGGAGCCCGGTCGCGCCCAGGCCGCGAAGCAGAGAATACGTGAGCAGTCCGTGCTCCAGCTCGCGAGGCTCGGCCTCGCGCTCGCCGCGTCGGGTGGCGAGGATGTAGGAGGTTCGGGCCTTTTGAGCAGCGTCATCGGCCATCCGCTGGAAAGCCCGGCGGGCGACCGACCGGCCGCGAAGGTCGTCGAAGATGGCCTCGGCCTGGCAGGCGTCGATGATGACCATTCGCTGCAACGCCTCGACGGAAGCCAACTGGAAGTGGACGCCGAGATAGGGCAGGACGGTGGGATCGTTTTGCCCTCGGGCCCGCGCGGCGGCCGATTCGGCCGGGCCGCGGAAGGCCAGGAGCTCGCTGGCGACCGCTGGCTGGGCGGGGAGGTCGGCGTCGTGAAGGAGCAGGCAGAATCGTCCCCGGCGCACGCTTGCGTGCCCGGCGAGGAAGACGACCACGGTATCCTCGGGCCGCCCGCGCACCCGGCGCCTGAGTTCCTCGAAGGCGGTCTCCACCTCCGCGCGGCTGACCTGGGCGTTCGTCAGGACGATTGGCTCGGAGACGGAGCTGCCTTGCAGCCCCTCGCGGCGGAGGAAGTCGGCAAGGGCCTGAGCGTCGCGGTGGGCGTAGCGGAGGGCCTGGGCCTTGTAGTCGCTCACGCCGAGCGCCAGGACGTGCAGCCGGCCGGGCGTTCGGGTGTTGCAGACGAGTTCGATCCGGTTGGAGATGGCGTCGGCCGTTCCGCCCGAGCCAAGCTGGTCGGGCGTACGGGCGCCCATTGCGTAGATCTCGTTCCGGCCCTCGACCAGTCGGACGGTCGCCTCGCGATCGGGTCCGGTCTCTCGAAGCGACCCGGCCAGGGGGACACCGTTGTGGTAGAGGCGAAGGTCGGCGAGACCGGCGGTGCTCGGTCGGATTCGGATCACGATTTCGCGCTGTTCGGTTCCAACGGTCGAGGCTGGCTCGATCACGAGCCTTGGGCCGTCGGGCGGTCGAGGCTCGGCGGGCAGGACGGGCTCTCCGCGACGAAGCGAGGCGGCCAGGTCATAGACGCGATACCGATCGCCTAGCTGGTCGAACGTGGCGATCAGGCCGTCTCCCTCGCCGGGCCACCATCGGGGGTCGAGCCGCCAGGCGACCCGACGCTCGGCGACGCGCGAGCCGTCGAAGACCCCGTCGGGCGTGTAGGCGACCCACTGGCCGCCGTCGTCGAGAGTCGACAGGGTGAGGGAGAGCTCCCGACGTTCGAGGTCCCAGATCCGGACCGTGGAGTCAAGGCTGGCGCTGGCGAGCCACTTGCCGTCGGGCCAGAAGGCCAGCGCGGTGATCGTCTCGGTGTGATGCGGACGCATTCTCCTCTCGCCGCGGAGTGTCGCCAGGGGGATGGTCTGGCCTGGGTGATCGGCCTCGATCAGGGTGATCCGAGGGTGATCGCCGGCGACGGCCAGCCACTTGCCGTCGGGCGAGAAGGCGGCCGCGCGGACCTCGCCGCCGAGGTTGCCGATCGGGCTCGGCCGGTTGAGGCCGGGACGCCAGATCTCGAGCGTTCCGTCGACTCGTCCAAGGGCCAGGGATCCGGCCTCGCGTGGCGACCACGCCGCCGCCAGGATCGGCGGAAGAGGCTCCTGGCGGGGCGCGAGGGGGATCTCCGTTGGCCGGGCGGGATCGCCGCCGTCGAGCTTCCAGATCCGGGCCAGGCCGTCGTCTCCGGCGGTCAGGAGCGAGTGGTCGTCGTCAACGAACCGGACGACCCGGACCTTGTCGCCCTCGAAGCGGATGGTCCGGACCAGGGCGCCGGTGGTGGTTTCCCAGACGCAGGCGAGCGGTCCATCGTCGCTTCCGGCGGCGATCCGTCGGCCGTCGCGAGAGATCGCGAGCGTGGTGAAGGCCCAGGCGGTCTCGCCTCGGCCGTCCTCGGCGAGAGGCCGGCGGAACCGGACGGCGGCGCGTTCGAGGGTTCCGGCGTCGTGAAGGACGACGTGGCCGCGGTCATCGAGCAGAACGAGGCGGCCGTCGGGGAGGAAGCCGCCGCCCTGGAGGAATGCGCCGGGGATGGACCGCGTCCCTCGCTCCTCGCCGAACCGCCAGAGACTCGCGCGGCCCGGAGAGCGTCGGAGGCCGTTCGAGGTGACCTGGAGCAGGCTCTTGCCGTCGGGCGAGACGGAGAGATGGCCGATCCGACCGTCGGACGCCGGGATCGCTGGCCGGGGATCGCCCCCGGGGACTTGCCAGGCGCGGACCTGCCCGCTGCCGTCGCCGACGGCCAGGACGTCGCCGCCCGGTGAGAACGCGAGCGAGAGCCCGTCGCCGACTATCTTCCGGCCCAGGTCGATTGGCTCCCAGTGGCCGTCAGTGGCAGGAATTCGCCAGGCTCGGACCGTCCCCTGACGGCCGCAGGCCGCTACCCGACGACCGTCGGCCGAAGCGACGACCTGTTCGATGGGCTCTCCCAGGGCGAGTTCCGTATCGGCCCTCGCCTTGTCTTCGAGAAGCCAGACCGACTGGCCGGCCGCGGCCATCAGCCAGAGCGGTTGCATCGAGAGCCGGCCAACCGCGCCGCCGGGAATGTTTCGATCAGGCCGGATTCGTTCGCCATGGGAATTGCACACGACAATCCGTCCCGAGTCGGTACCGATGGCCATGCGATCGCCATCCGGTGAGAGGCTGAGGGCCGTGATCCGATCCGGTGGGCCGTTCCCTGGCGGCGGCGGGAACTCACGGCGGACCTTTCCCTCGGCGTCGCAGAGGCGGATCGTCTCCCGATCGTTCGCGTCGCGAACGGCCAGCGCGAAGGCGATCTCGCCCGGCTTCGCCGCGGCCGAGAGCAGGAAGCCGCCCGACTCGGCGGTCGGCGGCCGAGCGTCGAGGCGTCCGGCCTCGGGCTCGGCGAGCCAGACGACGCATCGGCCGTTCAGCTCGTCGAGTGTCGCGGCGCGGCGGCCGTCGGCCAGCACCGCGACCCGCGCGACCGGGCCGGCGTGCTGGGGAAGCCCGGTCCAGACGAGGCGAGACTCGGTCGCCGTGTCGAAGCAGAGGACGTCTCCCTTACCTCCTCCGGCGAAGACGAGCCGGCCGTCACCGCCGAGATCCAGGGCGTGATACCCGTTACTCGTCCAGGGGATGACGCCGAGCAGGAACGCGTCGGAGGCCCGCCAGATCCGGATTGTCGAATCGAATGAGGATGTAAAGATTCGTCCGCCGTCGCTGCGGAAGACGATTCCGGTGACCCGGTCGGCATGCCCGCGCTGGAGGAGCGGGTCGACGGGCGGCGGCGTCAGGCGGACGCCGGCCGGCCAGAGCGAGAGGCCCGGCGCGAAGGTTCCGACTGTGCGGAAGCCCTGGCTGGCGAGCGCGGGGTCGCGTCGAAGGCGATGCAGGGCCGCGTGAAGGGCGAGTTTCTCGCCGTTTCGAGTGCCGAGGGTCCGGAGCAGGGCCGAGGTGAGGAGGCCCTGACCGCTGGCGGTCTCGCCGGCCGTGTGGTCGGTCGCGGCCATCCAGGCGGTGACGCCCGGCCATCCGGCGAGGCTCTCAAGGAGCCGGGATCTCCGTTCGGGCGGGACATCCCGGCGCAGGCCGTCGAGGAGAGGCGGCCGAACGCGGCCGGAGGGCGAGGTGTCGAGGAGGCAGACGACCGAGACGCCGGTCCGGGCCAGCCGGTCGATGGCCTCGCCTGGCCGCCACCACGATTCCACGCGATCGCGAACGCCGTCCCAGGGGATCAGGCCCTCGCGTGGGGGCTTGCCGTCGGCGGTTGCGGGGAGGCTGACTGCCTGACCCGCGAAGAAGAGCAGGGCGACGTCACCCGGCCTGGCCTTCGCGGCGAGCCCCTCGGAGATCGCCCTGTCGAGCTCGCGCCTTGTGGGCAGGCGTGGGGTTGGTCGGAGGGCCGGATCGCGGAACGGGACTGGTTCGGAGGGCTCGCGATCGATCAGCAAGTGGATGTGATCGGGGGTCCATCCCGCCTCCTCGATCATCCAGCGGGCCATCGCGATCGCGTCGCGAGCGGCTCCCCGGCACCTGGGAAAGCGGGCCTCGTCTTCATAGCGCTCGATGCCGATCAGGACCGCCCAGACTCTGGGCGGGCTCGCGGCTTTCGCCGGTGGCTCGTCGGCCCGCGATTGTCCGGCGAGCGAGGCCAGAACGATCGCGACGAGGACCGCGTCTCGCGAGCGGGCCGGGTGCGATCCCCGCAAGGTCGTCATCATCGGGCCTCCCGCCAGGCGGTGTTCGTCGGCCCGGCTGGCGGTGGCGGGCCGGATGGGCACGCCAGCAGCGGCAGGACGACGCGGAATCCCAGATCCTCGTCGGTGTCATCCTCGCCCATCCGGTAGGCGTGGCCCGGGCTATCGCCGCGCCAGGTGACGCGGGCGGTCTCGGTCGGAGTCGCATACGATCCGCCACGGATGGCGAACCGAGGACGCGTTTGCCCCTCCTCGGGGAGGGCGACGGGGTCATTCTCCGACCCGACCCGGTACGTTCGCCAGACGTCGCGGCACCATTCGCGAACATTGCCCGCCATGTGATACAGGCCCTGTTCGGTCTGGTCGCGGTTTCCCTTGAATCCGACCTCGGACGACCAGCTCGCGTCCCAATCGGCGACGTGAGCCAGTGTCGTGATCGGTTCACCGATCCCGACGTCGTCGGGCCAGACGTGGAGCCGGGGCTTGCCCCGGGATCGGGCCGCGAATTCCCACTGAGCCTCGGTCGGTAGCTCGCCGCCGAGCCAGTGCGCGAAGGTGGCCGCCATCCGTCGCGAGACGCCGGTCGCCGGGTGATCGCGGAGCTTCTCGCGGTCCTGCACGCGCATCACGTCGACAAGCTGATCCCACTCGTTGAAGAACGCGCCGACCTCGGGAGCAAGCCGGGTGAGGCCGCGGTCCTCGCAGAAGCGCGCGAACTCTCCGATCGAAACCTCGGTCACTTGCATGTAGAAAGGAGAGAGCGTGACGGGATGGCCGGGCTGCTCGGTATCCCTGTCGAACGAGGGCCGGTTGTCGAAGGCCCCCATGGTGAAGGTTCCGCCCTCGATCAGTGCAAATCGGGCCGGCGTTTTGCGGCCGGTCAACATCTTCGGCAGGCCACTGGCCGTCGTCCCGGCCGAGGTCTCGGCCTCGGTGTCGGGCGGGAGGTAGTAGCCCGGGATCAGGGCCAGGCTTCCCGAGGGGTCGCCCGAGGCCCGGCGGACGGCCCTCGGCCATCCGCTCGGGTCGAGACCCTCCGTGGGAATCGGCTCCAGGCCCCGCGACTGGAGCCAGCCGGCGATCCAGGCCGGGGGCTTCGAGGGCGCCGAAGGTGCCGGGGGCGTGGAGATCGCGGCGGGTTGGGACTCGTGGACCTTCTCGCGGCCAGGGATCAGAAGCATCGCGGCGCCGGCGACGGCGGCCGAGGCGGCCAATCCGGCGAGGATCAGGCCGGTCCACCGGCGCGAGGAGCGGACCGCGGCGCTCGACACCGGCATCGGCCGCGAGACCAGCTCGGTGGTGGAGACCCTTCCGGCGGCCGGAGCGTCGGGCAGGCCGGCGGCTTCGCGGAAGCCCGCGATCAATTCGAGGACCGACCCGAACCGAAGCGCTGGGTCTTTCTCCAGGCAGCGGCGGACGACGGACTCCACGCCTGTCGGGATCTCGATGCCCGGGGCGGTCGTGGCGAACGGGGGAGGGGGGGTGTGCGCGTGGTCGTAGAGGATTCGGGTCAGCACTCCGCCGAACGGCCGGACACCGGTGAGCATCTCGTAGAGCATCACCCCCACCGAGTAGATGTCGCTTCGCGCGTCGATCGGCTGGGCCTCGGGCTGGCCCGCCAAGGGGAGGCCGAGTTGTTCCGGGCTGGAGTAGGGATAGGTTCCGATGAAGCCCTCGGTATGCAGGCCCAGGGAGGCCGATTGACTGGCGGCGTCGCGGAGGATCTTGGCGATGCCGAAGTCGAGCACCTTGACCCGCTCGCCGCGTGGGGAGGCGGGATCGGGGACGATCATGATGTTCTGCGGCTTGATGTCGCGGTGGACGATCCCCATCGCGTGAGCCTCGCCGAGGACCGCGCCCAGCTCGCCGAGGAACCAGGCGATGTCGGCCATCGACATCCGGCCGAGCCGATCGAGGCGGCTCTTGAGCGTCTCCCCTTCGAGAAAATCCATTTCGATATAGGCGAATTTGCCGACGACGTTGGTGTCGTAGACGAGCACGGCGTTGGGGTGGCCGCTGAGCTTCGCCAGGATCTTCGCCTCGCGGCGGAATCGGTCGAGGTTGACGGGGTTGCTGGCGACGTCGGACTTGATGATCTTGAGGGCTCGCTGCTGCTCGAACCCGACATGCTCCACCAGCCAGACGAACCCCATCCCGCCCCCGCCGAGCTTGTAGAGCGCGCGGTACTTGCCGAAGAGGTGGCCCTGGGTGTTGACCGGGATGGTCTCGTCGTCGGACAGGGGGCTCTCCGGGGTGGTGGCGCCGTCGGTCTGCTCGCATCGGCGAGTGGAGGGTGTGTCCTCGCCGGTCGCCTGGGGTGTCTCGTCGTCCTGGCGCGAGCGAGGGCTGGCGATACCTGGGTCGAACGCCTGGTAGGTGGCCTCGGGGTCGCGGCCCTCGCCGCTCGGATCGGATTCCATGGTGCGCCTCCTCGACCGCCCTAGTTCGCGGTCCGCCAATCCAGGGATTCGCCCGCGATCCTCGGCTTCCATTCGATCGGCCCGGTCACGTTCGTCGTGGGTTGATAGAAAACGATGGGGTCGCCCGGCCAGATCCACGGCCGATCCTGGCTGGCGCCCGTCAGGACTTTCGGCGGCATCAGGTTGGCGGCCCGGAACTCGCAACCCAGCTCGCCCGCGGAGATCGGCTCGGTGACCGGATCGCTTGGCTTGCGCCGCATCTTGACGAGAAAACAGGGCTCCACTCGCGGCTGGCCGTCCTGGTCGAACGTGAACCTGGGATCATTGACCGTTTGCATTTCGATGTAGGAAGAGAGAGGAACTTCCTTGAAGAGGACATTGAACGCGGGGAGGTCACCCTGGCCCTGGAGGTCGGCGAACTTGATTCGGAGATGGGGGCGGCCGTTGGGAGCGTCGGAGGCGCGGACGCGGCTCCAGAAGATCCGGACGGGGACACCTGGCGCGAGTGTTTGCCGCTCGACCGGCGGGAGGGTTTCGGCCTCCTGCTGGGTCATGTCGTCGACGAGGAAGTGGCGGCCGGTGACGGTCATCGGGCGTGGGGTTTGATTCACGACCTCGATGATGTAGTCGAGTTCCTTGCCCTTGTGGAAGAAGCCCTCGCCGGGGTGGTTGCGGAACTGGTCGGGGATGGTTCGATTGATGTTCGGATACTTTTCGCGAAGCCGGTCCGGGTCCTGAAGGATTCGGATGGCGAGGCGCTCGACGATCTTGCGAGGCCGGACGTTGACGTGGGCGGGATCGGCGAGGTTGGACCGTCCGCGATAGAAGAGCTGGGCGGCGACGGGCACGGTCTCGGAATCGCCGGAGAGTGGAACCTTGTCGGTCTGGGTGACGGTGAACGAGACACTTCGGCGGGCGGCGAGTTCGACGGGGAGGCGGACAAGGCCGCCGGGGACCTCGGCGAGCGGTTGGTTGTTGGCGGTCAGCCCCTCGGCGTGGCCGACGAGTCCCACGAACGCCTCACCGGGCGGGAGGGCGGGCCGATCGGCTGGGGAGCCCGGAGACGCGGCGATGTCGACCCGGAACTCGGTCTTCCAGTCCTTCTCGCGGATCGCGAGCGGCCCCGAGGAGGCGACGGAAACCGTCAGGCCGGCGGGGGCGGCGGGAAGCGTTGTTCGCTGAATGCCGAGGGAGGCTTTCCGTTCGTCGAGATTGGCGGCGATGGAGCGAAGGGCGCGATCCTCGGCGTTGTCGAGCCGGAGCCGGGCCAGGTGGAAGTCGAGGCCGGCGCAGTCGGCCAGCCGCTCCAGATCGTGAGAGGGGCTGACGGGTCCGGAGAGGATCGCGTCGGCCTCGGCCGCGGTGAGGAGTCGAGCCTCGGCGTCCCGGGATCGCAGCGCCTTCTCGACGGCGGCCATCTCGCGGGGTGAGTCGGCGGGAGTCGTCGCGAGGAGGCGGGCCCTGGCCTCGCCGCGGAGCCTGGCGTCGATTCGGTTGATCGGGTCGAAGAGGCGAAGCAGCTCGGTCGAGGCGCCTGGCCGGCGCCGGAGGGCCTCCCAGATGACGCTGAGCGCGGCGTTCTCCTCGGGTGGCTCGCCAGTGGGCGCGACGCTGCCGATCCGACGGAGCGACAGGTCGATCCGGGCCAGGCCGGCGGCCCGGACCCAGAACCCTCGATCGGGCGCGAGGGCGTCGGCGGACGGCTTCTCGCCGTTGTTCGGCCCGGCGAGATCCTCGATCGCGTCTCGCATCGCGAGCAGGTTTTTCAGGAGTAATTCGCGTTTCGTCGATTCGAGGAGTGGGAGGCGGAGAGCGGCGTCGAGCTCGACCCAGTCGGGCGAATCCCCGGCGAGGAAAGAATCGGTGGATTTTTTGAAGTCGTCGTCGAGGGCCCGGAGGGCTTCCTGGAGACGAGCGGCGGACTCGGAGAGCTTCCGGGTTTGGTCCTCGATGGCGGTGGTGGCGGCCTCGTCGTTGGTGGATGATTCCTCGACCGAGGGAGGCGCGAGGGCTCTCGCCAGGCCGTCGAGTTCGCGGAGGGCCGTGGCCACGGTCTCGGGCAGGAGATCGGTGGGAAGCCCGGTCGAGCCCCGGCCGGGAATTGCCGATTTCCGGATGGCCCATTCGGCGAGGTACGGAAGCTCGGCGGCGGCGCGTTCCCACGTTCCGCGGGCTCTTTGAAACTGGTCGATGGCGGCCCTGGCCGCGTCGTAGGCTGACTGCGCGTGGGTGAGCCGGGCTTCCTCGTCGGCGGTCTCGATCTCGCTCGACGAGCCGAAGAGTCGATCCTGAAGCCTTCGCCGCTCTCGATCGCCGATCGCGATCAGCGGTCGGATCCAGGCGAGGCCGCGGCGGTCGGCGGCGAGGGCGGTTTCCGCCTGGTGTCTCAGCTCGATCAGGCGGACCAGCCGCCGCGATCGGCTCTCGTCCGCGAAATAGACGGGGCGTTCGAAGTCGGCCTGGAAGCGATAGGCCCAGGCCGGCAACTGAAGCTCCAGGGCTCGGATCTGGTCGACCGGCACGTTGAAGGCGCGGGGGATCGGTGGCGGGGCGTTGGCGGCGCTGGGGGCGGTTCCGGCCTTACCCGGGGCGGGCGCGGACTCGTCGGGGCGAGCGGCTGGCATTGGGATTCCGTCGGGGCGTCGTCCGACCTTCAGGACGGCCAGCGCGTCGACCAGTTGCTGACTGTCGGCATCGTCACGAATCGGGCGGAACGGGAACTGGTCGCGCTCGAGGGATCGCGCCTTTCTGTCCTGCTCCAGGCGGTCGCGAGTGGCACGGGCGGCCGAGAGGGCTTCGCGAGCCCGACGGATCCAGAGGTCGGGTTCACGACGCGAGGCGCGCAGGCCGCGCTCGGCGCGGAGCAGCGCGGCCTGGTACGACCGCCAGGCGTCAGGGACGTCGCGGTAGGGTGCGGCGGCCCGGAGTTCGTCGTGCTTTTTCCACTCGGAGAAGAGCTCGTTCCAGAGCGTTGCGAAGGGATCGGGCGGGGGGCTGGCGGGTGGTTCGTCTCCCTTTTCGGACTTCGCGAGGGCGGCCGGTTTTTCCTTCGTCTGCGTGGCCGGCGGCGGGGTTTCGACGATTGGGGAGGCGGGCGTGGGCGGGTCGGCGGTGCGGATCGGGCGCAGGTAGACGGTTCGGGGCGGTTCGCCGTCGGGCAGGATGGGGAGCCATTCCGGGGTTTGCTCCGAGTCGCGTCGCAGCCTGGCCCACTGGCGGACGTGCTGGAGGACGTAGCGGTGCAGTCCCTCGGCGGTGATGGACTCGGGCTCGGTCGCGTCCCAGCCCCTGGCCGCGCCCTCCAGCCCGAGGCGCAGGTAGTGGGCGAAGATGGATTCGCCGAGCCCCTCGGCCGACCAGCTTCGCTGTCCCGGCGCGGCCGAGGTGAGGACCAGGAGACTGCTGAGCGGCTTGCCCAGTTCCTTGAGGGCGGTCCGGATCTGGTCGGCCAGCCGGGCGGTGGGCGCGTTGCCGAAGATGCCGACCTCGCGGTCGCTGTCGACCTGGGCGAGATCGATCGCCAGGACGACGTCGCGCCGGGCCTCGCGGATCAGGTTGCGGAGGAGGCGGTCCAGGGGCTCGCTTGCCGTGGTGGTCTCGCGAGCCAGGGTCGGAGCCGAGATGTAAGCGACCAGCGTACTGCCGCCCTCCCGCGCGCGGGCGAGGACCGCGTCGGCCCACTCGCCGGCGCTGGAGGGCTGGACCGGGTCGGTGGCGGAAGCTCCCCGGAGGCGACGGACATCGGCCTCCTGATAAGGGACTTCCTCGGGCGGGACGCCATCGGCGAGGGCGTAATAGGCCGAGACGCTTCCCCTGGGCACGGTCTTGTGGATGAACCAGAGCAGCAGCCAGAGGAGGAGGACGATGGAGACGGTCGTGGCCGTGGATTCCAGGATCATCGCCGCGAGGCGGGGTCGGGACAGGCGCTTTGTTGGGGCCGTCGGCATCGCGGGTGACCTCGGGTCATTCGGGGCGGCTCGAGCTTCGTCGTGTGGCCTCTCCCTCATCATGATGTCGGCGCGGCGAGCAAACCGCAATGCAGGCGCCAGGACGGTGGCGAGCCGGAACGAGTGGCGTGTCGACCACTCGCTCCGGCCGGGGAAAATCGGGGTCAGGGGAGGGGCATGGCGGGTGTTAGTGGGGGAAGGTTCGATGAGGCGGCGGCCGGTCCAGGCGAGGCCGAAGCCGGCGCCGGCGCGGGCGGGAGATGGAGCCTGCGGAAGACGTCGGCCTCAAGCCGGGCCAGGGCCTTCGGATCCACGGGTTTGTTGACGAAGGCTGGATTCGGTTTTGGAGCGGCGGGAGCCGGTCGAACCACGACTGGGGCCGGTCGAACGACGGCGGGAGCGGGTCGAACGGCGGCGGGAGCGGGTTTGACGATGACTGGCGGGGCGAGGGCCGCGACGACCACGGGAGCGGCCGGCGCCGGCGGAGGGATCTCGGCGGCGGCTGTCTTCACGCCGGTGTCGATCGAGGCTGGTCCTGGCGCGGGGATCAGCATGGAGGTCGAGGGGCCGGGATTGGCGGCCGGAGTCGGCGGGGCCGACTCGCTGGGGACGACGACGCCCGGCGAGGACGGGGCGGTGGATTCTTTCTGGACGCCGGGCGGCAGCGGTGCGGGGGGTGGCGGTGGATTGTACGGCTTGACGTATTCGGGGCAGGTCATGTTGTTGGCGATTTCGTCGAGCTGACGGAAGGTCATGGCGCCGTTGAAGAAGACGAGGCCATAGAGCGGGCCCTGGACGACCGAGCCGTTGGCGACGCCGGGCGGACAGCCCTTCTGGACGTTGGCAAGCGCCTCGCGGTCGGTGCCGTTGGGCAGGCCGCCGCCCCACGGAGCGAAGCCGACGTATCGCCATCCCTTGAGCGACTTCACCGGGCCGCCGTAGTCGAAGACCGATTCATACAATCCGATCGGCACGTTTCCGGCGACCAGCACGGCCTCTGGAAGTTTGAGCGGGTCGGCGGGCGGCGGCGGCGGTGCGGCCTCGCCCTTCGGCGGCGGACCGCCCGGTCCTACGCCGACCAGGTTCCAGCCGTCCTGAAGCTGCACGGCCGGGGGCTTCTTCCCCTTGGGATGGATCGAATACTCCTCGGAGTAGTCGGGGAGTTGCAGGACCTCCAGCTTGACCATCCGACCCGTGGGATCGGCCGGAGTCACCAGCAGGTACGGCTTGGGACGGTAGAACCGGATCCCGTTGTCGCCTGGCGAGGGGCTCTTGACCACGTTCACGCTCGAGCATCCGCCGAGCAGAACGGCGGATAACCACACAGCGGCCGCCTTCCGAGTCATCGCGACCCGCTCCTTTCTGATCGGCCCGGTCGGAGCCCTGGCGTACGCACGTCGCCGGGGTTCCCCGCCTCCAGGCAGGGTTTCTTCCTCGAAAAACCGACGAGCTCCCAGCCCCACGTCGGCGCTGGGGGTCGTCGGGGCAAGATGTGTTCCTGACGCCGACAGGCGCACCCCCGGCGATCTTCCATCTTCCGGTCTGACTGTTGTATCGGCTGTTCGGGATGTGCGGGCCTTGCAAATCTTGTCGATCGCGCCGTTTTTGGGATTGACGCGATCGAAAGGCGGGAAGACGGATCTGGCCGTCGGTCAAAATCGCGGACCGCTTCGGCTTTCGGTGGATTCCTATCCCGGATCGCAGGCGAGGGCGAGGGAGCCGTCGAGGACGACGTCCTCGGCGTCGGCGGGGGCGGGCCGGGTGTGCAGCCAGGTGTTCCAGCCGAGGCGGGCGCCGATCGTGCCCGGGCCGGTCAGCCGGCATGCGGGGACATCCTGGGCCTTCAGGACGAGTTGAACCTCGAAGTCGAGCCCCGGGTCGGCGTAGAGCCGGACGAGATGGGCCAGCAGGAAGAACGCCTTGCGCTCGGGGATCGGGGTGGGGTCGGGGAGGAATTCGAGGAACTGGGGGTACGACAACGGGCCGAGGCGGACGCGGAACTTGCTCTGGCGGTCCCAGACGCGGTCTCCGGCCACGGCCGAGGTTCCAAGCTGGTTGTTCCCCAGCTCGTCGCCGAGCCGCGTCTGGGACGGCCGTTCGAGGCGGAGCCACCGGCCGACGAACGGTTCGATTCGGGTGGCGATTCCGAAATAATCCTGGAGGATCGCTTCCAGCCCCGAGGCGCACCGGGGATGGTGGGCGAGCAGGCCGCCGTAATGCAGCAGGACAAGGTCGTCGATTCGGGCCAGCTCGCGTGCGCCGGTGGCTTCGGGGCCTGCGACTCGCAATCGTCCGCGGAGAGGAGGGAGCCCCAGGCCGATCAGGCTGAACAGGGATTGGAGGAAGGGATCGGGCTCGTCGCCGGTGTCTCCGCGCTCGAACGGGATGTAGAACCGATACTTTTCCCAGGCCCGATAGAAGAGCGAGACGAGCCGATGGTTGAACAGGTCGAGCCAGTCGCGGAGCGCGTGCTTCTCTGGGGTTCGGGCCTCGCGCTCGAGCCGGTAAAGCAGCTCGGTGTAATGGCGAGGGAGGACGCCGCTGGGGCCAGTCAGTCCGAGGAAAGCCTGGACCATCACGGGGACGGGTCGGTCGGTCGTCGGCCGGCGCACCTCGTGGACGGCGCTTGGCGGGAAGCTCAGCGAGACGTGCGCGGCGAACCGGACCGCCTCGGATCGGGGGGGTCCGCCCCGGCCGACCAGCGCCCGGCCTGGTCCCATCCGCTGGAGCAGCCGGACCGCCTGGAAGAAGTCGTAGCGGTATCCCTCGCGGAAGATCGGGTGCGCCGTGAGCTCGGGGCTCCATCCCGGAACGCCGGCCGGCGGCGGGACGATGACCGAGGCCCCGACCGGATCGCCGGCGTTGGTGGCTGGCTCGGCGCACGGTTCGGCCGAGAGAGCGGGGGCTGGCTCGATCAGATCAGAGTCTGGTTTCCCGACCTCGGCGGCCATGTTTTGAGCGGTCTCCCGTCCTGGGTCGTCCTGGCGACAAGCTGGGTGAAGGAGTTGATGGTGGTGTAGAGCCCGAGGAAGCGTTCCAGAACCGAGGCGAAGAGCAGGACGCCGGTGCCGATGTATTTTGGCTCATCGAAGGTGATGGTGACCTCGGTTCCCCGGCAGAAGGCGGCCGGCCCTTCCCCCGGCAGCCGGCCGGTCACTCGCCGGCTGCTCACCGAGGTGATTCCCTCGATCAGGTGTCGGCCGACCATCGCCCGGTGCGAGTCGTCGCGGGAATCCGCGATCTCGTAGAGGCGAAGGATCTCCTGGAGCGACTCTCGCCCGCGCTCGGAACTGGCCAGCGAGAGGTGGTTGAGAGAAAGGTGAGAGATCAACCGCCAGTACGATCCCCTGCGCGTCGGGGGCCGTTGTGGGAGCGAGGGCGACTGCAAACAGCGGATGCCGGAAAGCGGCGCGGCGGCCTCAAGGTCGAAGATCAGGCGTTCGCCGGCCTGTTGCAAGACCGCGGGCAGCTCCCGGTTCGTGCAGGTGGTACGGACCACGAGCGTTGGGTCGTTGGGGCGAGAGGCGTTGAAATCGAGGTTCACCAGGCTGAGAAAGACGTCGGTTCCGCGGTCGCCCGGACGCGTCGACGGCCGGCGGGTCGCGTACCAGAAGTCGCGGGCCGCCTCGGCCGAGGCGCCGTGGCGGAGCGAGTAGAACGGCAAGTATTCGGTCGTCCGGCCCGCGATCGGATCGACGCTCGTGACGGCGTCGACCGAGTAGACCTCCATGCCGTCCGGATAGGCGACGTCGGGAACGACTCGATATTCCTGCCGGGTTTCCGCGATTGGGATGGGCTCGGCCGTCTGATCGAAGAGGTTGATCACCGGGGTGCAGCCGAGGCGGAATGTTTGAGTGTCGATGTCGCGTTCCAGCTTGGGCCAGGTCCGATCGAGGAAGATCACCACTTCCATTTGCCGATCGCAGGCGGCCCGGCGCAGGCCGAGGAGATCGACGAAGTGGAACTTGTTAGGGAAGGCGAAGAACTCGCTGAGTAGCCGGTATCCGACGAAGGATTGGGGAGGGTAGGGGAGTAGTCCCTCGTCGGGCTCGAAGCCGACCGGAGCCAGGGCCTCGGCGGGTCGGAGCACCACCGGCGGCCGGGCGGGGTCGGCCGAAGGATCGCGCAGGACGACCTGGAGCGCGTGGTTGAAGAGCAGGTCGTAGAGCAGGGCGACCGTCTCGCTCTCACCCTTGAGGTAGAACCGAAGGCGATCGAGGGCGAGGGCGGAGAAGCGGTGGCTTCCCTCGGCGTCGAGCCGGAGCCGGATCGCCGCGACCGTTCCTCGGGGCGGTTCGAGCCCTTTCGGAAAAGGCGGACGGATCAGGCCGGCCTCGGCGACCCGGACCGGCCAGAGCCGCACGGGATATCCGGTGCGATAGCGGCACGGCAGGTCATCCACAGGCCGGCTTCGCAGGCCGCTGAGCCGGTCGATGGTGAAGCCCTCGGGCGACCGGCTCCGCTCGGCATCCAGCTCGAACTGCACGATCGCCATCGATGGAATCGGCGCCAGGTAATGCGGATAGAGCACGCCGAGCATCGCGTTGGTCAGCTCGGGGAACTCGTCGTCGAGCTTGTGCTGGATGCGACCGGTCAGCAGCGCGAACGACTCGATCAGGCGCTCGACGTGCGGATCCGTGCTGCGGTCGGGCTCCAGGAGCAGGCGGCTGGCCGTCGCCGGATAGAGCCGGGCGAATTCCTGAGCGAACTGGCGGATGAACGTGAGCTCGCGTTCGTAATAGGGATAGAGGGTCTCGCTCATCGGCTTCACCCGCCCGCCCGCTCCACCGACGCCTCGCCGGTGGTGAGCTTGAGGAGGGTCAGGAATGCGACTTCCGGGGAGGGGTCGAGGCGAAGCGTCGCCCGGATCTCAAAATCCAGCCGCAACGATTTCGACACATCCCCCTTCAGCGGAACGACCCGGACGTTGGTGAGCCTCGGCTCGAACGCCGCGATGGCTTCCTCGATCTCCGCGCAAACGAGGCTGGCGGTGTTGGGCCCGGCGGCCTCGTGGGCGGAAAGATCGGGGATGCCGTAAGCGACCACCGAGCGGCGGACCTCGGGCAGATCGTCGGGGAAGGCGGCGACCATCCGCCGGGAGTTCAACAGGTCCTCCAGGTCGGCGCGCACGGCGTCGATCATTTGATCCACGCTGTAGCCGCGACGTGCGGCGGTCCCGGCCGATTCGGGGTCAACCAGCCGGTCGAGGATCGAGGGCCGGAGCCCCTCGTGCGGCGAGATCCGGGACATGGGCGATCGGCCTTCCTCGTCAGGATCCCTCGGACTCGTGCTCCGACCGCCACTCGCGGATCTCGAGCAGGCCGATGGCGTCGTCGTCGCGCAGGAGGGTGTGCAGCCCGACGCCGAGCATCGCGCCGCCGTCGAGCTCCTTCCAGTCGGTCATCCGCCCGAGCCGGACCTGATCGTCGGCGTGCTCGTGCGAGCCGGGGTAGAGCGCGGGGAGGAAGATGTCTCCCTGCTCGGCCTCCAGCTCCAGATGCGCGGGCAGGAACAGGAGGTCGCGAGGATAACGCGGCGGCTCGGTCGTCAGTAGCCGAACCTGATCGAGGCCGACCCAGAAGTATCGGCCGTGGGCCATCACCTCCAGGACGCCGGCGAAGAGGTCGTCGGCGTCGCGGAGCGATTCGAACGGCTGGCCGTTGAGCTGGCCGCGAACCGCCGGCATGGCCTCGTTGGCCCGGCCGAGCGCCTCGGCGGCCTCGGCGGATTGCCCCTCGCGCAGGCACCGGACCGCTTCGAGCCGGAGCCGGAGGTGCTCGGCGGGCTCGCCGAAGAACCCGGGCGAGGCGCCCCGGGCGAAGAGGTCGCGTCGGGCCTGCTCGGCGTCGAGCAGCTTGGCGTAGGCGGCGACGGCGGCGTCCAGGTCGACGTCGCGATACGAGATCGCCTCGATCTGCGTTCGCGCTCGCTTGAGGTCTCCGGCGAAGGCCAAAAGCTCGAAGAGGAAGAGCCGCCGCGACGGATCGAGCGCCGCGGCCTTCACGTCCTGAATCTGGGCCTCGATCGCCTCGCCCAGGCGCCCGGCCCGGTACAGCTCGCCGGCGTTCATGGGATGGGTCTCCTCAAGGGTCCTGGGCGGCGGATCGAGACGGATGGGATGCAAGGCCAGGGTCGGACCGCCCCCGGTCGCTCGGACCAGGGGCGGTCTCCGGTCACTTCGAGACCTTGGTCAGGTCCCAGCTCGCGTTGCCGGCCGACGCCATCGAGCCGGTCGCCTCATCCTGCTTGTAGTAGTCGATCTTCACCTTGGCGAAGGCGAAGCTGACCGATTCGGTCGGTGTGTCGTCGCCGCCCGACGAGCCCGACCACTGGATCGACTCGACCATCACGTCCTCGAAGGTGTACTTGAGGAACGGCTTCTGGCCGCCGTCGGTCCCGGTCGCCTTTCGCAGGACGACCTCGGCCTTTTTGTAGTGCTGCCCGGCACAGCAGGCCGCGAAGAGCGAGGGCGACGACTTCTCGGTCTTTTTCATCACGCTGAAGCTCGAGACCGAGGCCCGGCCCGCGGCCAGACCGGATGAGCCCGGTCCGACGGTGGTGGAGTTCGAGGCGCCCCACGAGAACGAGTAAATCTCGATGTACTTGTCCACGTCCTTGGCCGTCGATTCGCCCTCGACGTCCGGGCCCGAGATCTTCATGTACGTGTCGAACGACATGGGAAGCGTGCTCCATTGCAAAGGAAAGGATTCGTCACGGAACCGACACGAAACCTGTCATCGGCGGATCGACCGGGGCCGCGACCTCGGCCCCGAGGAAGATTGTGGCTGCGAGAGCGGGGCGATCAGGCTCTCTTGGGGACCTCGGCGACGAGTCGCATCGAGGCCGCGAGCGCCTCGAGCTGGAAGTGGGGGCGGAGATAGGCCACCGCCTCGTAATAGCCCGGCTTGCCCGCGACGGGACGGACATCGACCCGGGCCTCGGCGAGCGGGCAGCGGGCCTTGATGTCATCGCTGACGAGTTCCGGGCTGGAGACGACGTAGTTTTGAATCCACTCGTTCAGCCAGGTGGCGCATTCGTTCACTTCCATGAACGAGCCGATCTTGTCCCTGGCCATCACCTTGAGATAGTGGGCGAACCGAGAGGTGCAGAGCATCAGGTTGAACTTGGTGGAGAGCTCGGCGTTGGCGTTGGCGGTCGGGTCGAAGTAGGTCTTGGGCTTCTGGCACGACTGCGCCCCCATGAAGACGGCAAAGTCGCTCCCCTTGCTGTGGAGCAGAGGCATGAAGCCGAGGTTCGAGAGCTCGAACTCGCGGCGGTCGGAGATGGCGATTTCGGTCGGGCATTTCATGGCGACGTCGCCGTCGTCGGTGGGGAAGGTGTGGACCGGCAGGTTCTCGACCTTGCCGCCACCCTCGACACCCCGGCTTCGGGCCATCCAGCCCCACTGGGCGTAGGCGTCGGTGATCCGGGACGCGTAGGCCCACGCGGCTCCCATCCAGGTGTAGTTGTTGTGCTCGGTGCCGTCGACCTCCTCCTCGAAATTGAACTCGGTGACCCGCTTGAAATCCTGGCCGTAGGGGAGCCGGGCCAGGACCCGGGGCATGGCCAGCGCGACGTACCGGGAGTCTTCCGACTGGCGGAACGAGCGCCAGGGGGCGTACTCGACGGCCTCGAAGATCTTGGCGAGGTCGCGGGGGTTGGCCAGCTCGGTGAAGCTCTCCATGTTGAAGAGCTTCGGGCTGGCGTTGGAGACGAACGGCGCGTGAGCGGCCGCCGCCACGCCCGAGATCATCTTCAGGAGGTTGACATCCTCGGCATTGCGGCCGAACTCGTAGTCGCCCACGAGCATCCCGTAGGGCTGCCCGCCGAGCTGTCCGTATTCCTCCTCGTAAATCTTCTTGAAGAGGCTGCTCTGGTCGAACTCGACGGCTCGCTCCAGGTCCTTGAAGAGTTCCTGCTTCTTGACGTTGAGGACGCGGATCTTCAGCGCCTCGCCGGTTTCCGACTGGTGGACGAGGTAGTGCAGGCCGCGCCAGGTCGACTCAAGCTGCTGGAGCCCGGGGTCGTGAAGGATCTCGTTCATCTGGGCCGAGAGTTTCTTGTCGATCTCGGCGATCCAGGATTTGATGTTTTGCTCGGCGTCCTTGCTGACGACCTGGCCGGGCTTGACGGCGTGGTCAAGGAACTGTCGAAAGTAATCCCTGGCCCGTTCCTGCTCGGTGTTGCTCTGCGGGCGGGTGGCCGCGATGACCTGGGAGAGCAGGTCGGGAGCCTCCACGGTCTGGGCGGCGGCTCCGGCGGCCGGTGATCGTTCGGTTCCCGTGCTCATCACTTCGCCTCCGCTTCGGGGGTCGCGGACGAGGAGCCGTCGTCCTCGCCGATGCCCATCTGCCGGGCCAGCTCGCGGGCCTTGTCGGTATTGCTCAGGACCTCGGCCAGAAGCTGGTCGAGCTTGTCGTTGCCTTCCATCTTGCTAAGAAGCTGGGTCAGCTCCAGCCGCATCTCCAGCAGTTTTTTGAGCGCCGGAACCTGCTCGGCGACTCGGGCGGGGTCGAAGTCGTCCATCGACTTGAAGTTCAACTCGACGGCCAGCTTCGTATCCTCGTCGGTCAGGCGGTTCTGTACTTTCATTGCCACGCGGGGGGTCGCGCGGGACATCACGTCGTTGAAATTGTCGCGATCGATCATGACCGCCTTCCGCTCCTTGAGCGGACGCAGGGGACTCGACGGCTGCCCGGAGAGGTCGGCCAGGACGCCGACCACGAACGGGAGCTCTTTTTTCTCCATCGCGCCGTTGGTATCGACGTCGTAGGTGATCTGGACCCGCGGCCGTCGGACACGATCCAGCTTGTGTGCAAGACTTGACATGTCATCCTCTCTGGAATTCCGGCCCGCGGTCTGGTCGTGCTCGCGCCCAGACCAGGGCCGTCTGAACGAACCACCGGGCCAGGACGGCTCAGACTTCCGGCGACGTCATCGGCTTCCACCAGCCGAGAGCCGATCAACGGCGAGGAATCAACCCCGCTACTGGCAGAATAAGGCGGGAACACACTTCCCGCAAGGAGGCTCCCGAAATGCCAACCGTTTCGGACATGTATGTCCGGAGTCTTTTTCAAAGAACCCAGAATTTTCCGAAGAGGCTTCTGGATTCGGGCCCTCTCGTGGGGCCGTCCCGCGAGACGGGATGATGGGTCTCGCCTGGGATCGCGACGATCCACTCCATGACGGACCAACGAGTGGCGTGTCTCGCCCCGTGGTCCACTTGACCGGCTCTTCCGCTTCCTGGCCGGTCGTCTTGATTACGACCACCCCCCGGCGCCGTGACCCAGGAATTTCGAGACCTCCTTTTCGCGATTCCATTTATTCGTCGGGTGGTTTGATGCCCAGTTCGCGGTTCATCCCGGAGAGCACCTCGGCGTCGCGGATCAGCTCGCGCATCAGTTCGGGGAAGCGCAGGCCACCCAGCTCGACGACGCGGTTGATCAGGTAGGGGATTGGGCTATGCGGCTCGATCTGCTGGAGGATGGCGGCGGCCTCCGCGAGTTGCTGGTAAACCTGCGCTCGCGAGGCGACCTGCCGGGCGACAAAGGCTCCCTGGTCGGCCGGTCGACTTGCCACGTCCTCGCCCTCGACGGCGGGCGTTGGTTCGGTGGCCGGCTCGCTCGCCTGTGTGGGATCCGGCCCCTTTTTCTGGAGGATTTGCTGGGCGAGTGTTCGACACTCTCCCACTGCCTGGCGGAGTCCGGCGAGCGATGGGGCATAGGATCCCATCCGTCCGTTGAGCTCGCGGGCCAGGGTGTCCAATTCCTGCCAGGCCTCGGTGAGATCGTCGAAGGCGCGCTGGCAATCCTCGCGGGGTGCTGCCAGGATGGCCTTCTCGAAGTCGGCGGTGGAGAGGTTTCCCTTGCCGCCCTGGGCAAGTTTCCACTGGAGCCAGCCGTACTGGGCGTCGTCGACCCGGACGATGGGAACCTGTCGGACGGAGTTCGGGAATCGGGCGCCTCGGTCGGGCTCGTCCAGCCAGTGCAGGGGGGCCGCTCGAACTTCCAGGTCTTCCTCGCTCTCGATCGGCGGGTTGAGGCGGTCCCAGCACTCGGTGATCATCCGTCGGAGGAGTCGAAGGCCGTCGCGCAGTCCTCCGAATCCATGATGGCGGGTCAGGGCCTCGGTGAGCCGGGCGGCGACGAGGAGATCCTTGGAGGTACTGGCGAGAGTCTCGGTGGCGACCCGAGCCGCCGTGGGCCAGTCGGCCTTTTGCGCGGATTCGGGGCGCATGGGGTCCCTGGGATCGTAGTCGTCGGGATTGACCTCCTTCCGGCATTCCTCCAGCTTCTCACGAACGGCGAACGGCACCGAGCCTCCCGATGGGGAATCTCCCGGGATGGGTGCGAGGAGTGCCTCAATGTCGATCCGAGGTGTGGAAGGCATGACGATGACCATCAATCCCGCGGGCCTCGAGAACGGCCGGCCTCGTTCCGAACCGGCCGGACATCGCCCGCATCGCCCGCGCCGGTACTCGCGTTGTTGCGCGAAGAGTCTAAGGTTCGCGGCGACCCGAAACAAGGCCCGACGCGTCTCTTGTGGTCGGGTCGTCAGGGGGAAAGGTTCGGGCCGGGGTCGTCGTCGGCCTCGGAAGACCAGGGGGCGAGCGGACGGTCGGCCGGCCAGAGGAAGCCGTGGAGTGTCAGTCGGCGCGCGAGGGCGAGCGCTTCGGGACGGATCTCGTCCGGGGTCTGGCCGAGGCGCGCGGCCACCTCGTTCAGGACGTCGGAGAGGGGACGTTGCCCTCGGCAGAGGGTGAGCAGGTGGAAGACAAGCGGATTGACGCCTCCGTCGAACGTCAGGCCGCCGCCGAGGGTGCATCGGGCGCTTGCGACGGTCCAGCCGGTCTCCGTGGGCTCCAGCCGTTGCGAGACGTTGACCTCGGGCCGGCAGCGGAGCCGCATCGCCAGCAGGGGGACGTCGTCCTGGATTCGATCGATCAGGTCGTGCGCCGCGAAGCCCCGAAGGATGGCCTCGCCGGGGTAGAGAGCGGGGTCGCTCTCCTGGTCGATACGCACCCAGTTTGGGCCGCCCGACCGTCGACGGAGGCTGATGATCCCGGCATCGATGGCCTCGATCCGATTTCGATCGTAGTAGTCCATCCAGCGATCGAACTCGTCGGCGACGGCGTCGGGCGAGGCAGCGCCGGGATGGGCGACCCAGTGCTGGGCGTAGTCGCCGGGGTCCTCGGAATAGGAATGGACGATCCAGACGTCGCAGCCCGAGTCTTCCAGCCAGCCCGAGAGCCGGTCGAGCCAGTTCTCCCCGGCGATCCGGGCCCAGTTGCAGATGACCTGGGCGAAGCCGCCCTCGTTCAGATGGGCGGGGGCGTTCCGGACGATCTGCTCGGTGATCGCGTCTCCGTGGAGGCCGCTATCGCGGTACATCGGGCCCTCGGCCGGCGAGACGACGAAGGGGGGATTGGAGCCGATCAGGTCGAACCGCTGATCGCCGGCCGGCTCGAAGAGACTCCCTTGCGCGGCCTCGATGTGGTCGATCCGATTGAGCATGGCGTTGAGCCGGGCGAGCCCGACGGCGCGGGGGTTGACGTCGGTGGCGAGAACTTCCCGGCAATGCCCGGCGTAGATCAGGGCGAGGTAGCCGCTGCCGGTCCCCAGGTCGAGAGCCCGGCCCGCCTGGGGCCGGACGAGCATCGAGGCGCAGGCCATCGTGGTGCTGGAGACGCCCGGGACGATATCGGGACGAGGAGACGCGTCGTTGGCCTGGGGATCGTGGGCCAGGATGAACGGTCCGAATGGCCGGACGAGGAGCTGTCGGCGGACGGCGTCATCCTGGATGTCGACCAGGCCGAGCGAGGCCCAGTCGAGCGGGTCCATCGGCGCGACGGTCCGGCGGAAGTCTTCCAGCGGGACCGAGACGCCGAGCAGGAACAGCCGGATCAGGACGGCCTGCGGGTCGGCGTCGCGGGTGAGGCGGAGCAACCGGGGCCGGTCGCGGGGCGAGAGGCTCAACTCCTTCGCCCGACGGTTCGCGATCCGATCGAAGACGCTCGAGTAATCGTAGCCCGCTCGGTCCAGGACATCGCGGACGCGGTGGAGATCATTGGGCCGGTCGAGCGATATTGCGCCGAATTTGGAAGGATTCGACATGGTCACCGGCTCCGGAGACTCCGACGCGACGGCGGATAGCCGCCGGGCATCCAGCGGAACGAGACCGTCATTGTGCGAGGCCGGAGATCGTTGTGCAATGGTCCGGTTGCGGTCGGCGTTACGTCCGCGCTGGCCGGTCCGGCCCTTGTCTGACGGCCGCGATCCTGTCATCCTGGTCAAAGAAAGGCGGAAGGAGTCCCTCTCCTTTTGAGCGGGCGCGGGTTACTGTCGCCGCAAGGGGATCTGGGAGCGAGTCCACGATGCCTTGCGCCGTCGGGTTCGGGAGTCGCTCGGCAAGGAGCCTGAGCCGAGCGCCGGCGGCATCGATAGTCAGACCGTTAAGGCGACGCGGACCGCCGACTCTCGTGGATACGACGCAAAAAAAAATCAACGGGATCAAGCGGCATATCCTGGTTGATACGGTCGGGTTGGTGCTCGTCGTGGTCGTACACGCGGCGAACATCCAGGATCGCGACGGAGCCAAGCTGGTCCTCTTCTCATGGTTGTCGAATTATCGCCGCTTGAGCAAGCATTATGAGTAGCGGGACGAGACCGGCGAGGCGATGATCCACCTGATGCTTCGCAGGCTCGCCAACAGGTGAGCGGTTGTCGCGCTTGAGTCAATGACCGAGCCCGTTCTTAGGGAAGAATTCCTGCACAGAGTGTCGCATATTCCTACCCAGAATATCGTATATTCCATCCGAAAAGTTCTAATATATGTTCATAAATGAATTAATAACGGAAATTCACCGGAATTCGGGGTCGAGGAAGTGATTGCCCGTCAACCGATTGCGGGGGTTCCTGCCCGGAAGGTCGAATGGGCCCGGGATGACGGATATGTTCGCGTGCCGACTCATGGGACGACGAAAGGCAATACGCCAACCGCCGTTGCGGCGGCCTTCAGCTTGGCGTCGAGCGTGGCCAGCGGCAGGCCGAGACGCATGGCCAGTTCGAGGTAGGACGCATCGTAGGTGGACAGGTTGTGGGCACGGGCCAGGTGCGTGGTCTCGACCCACGCCCTGGCGACCGTCTCGTCATCGATGGCGATGGGGAAGGTGCCCAGGAGGGCGAGAAAATGGGCGGCGTTGGCCGGGGTCGTCCGGCCCCGCCGTTCGCCGACCAGTAGAGCGTTGGCCACCTCCAGCGGCCAGAGGCCCGGGACGTGGGCTTGCAAGTCCGGAATCTTGTCGAGGATGGCGGCGGCGTAGGCGTCGTCCTCGTCGGCGAAGCCCCAGACCAGAGTCACCGACCCGTCGAGGACGAAAGCGTTGGCCGCGTCCATGCCGGTCATCTCCTAGAACCTGCGTCCTTCCTCGATCATCTCGCGGACGCTCAGGCCGCCGAGCGTTTGGCTCTTGCGGAGCGATTTCATGGCCTCGACGGCGGCCCGGACGTCGGGCTTGGGCCTGGTGGCAGCGGCGGGGACCAGACGGGCGACGGGCTTGCCGTGCCGGGTGATGGTGAACTCCTCGCCCTGGGCGACCCGTTCCAGGAGTTGAGGCAGGTGGGTCTTGGCCTCGAAGGAACCGACGCTTTCCATGATCGCTCCCCCCGTCATTCAGACTGGTTGAAACTAGACTAAACGAGGTTGAGCATCCGGTCAAGCGGAAACACTGCTGGTAGCCAAATGACCCAGGGGCAGGGATAAGGTGTCATAGCGTCAGGTAAGCTCGGGGGGCCAACAGGGACATTGCAGGGAATGTTTCGGTTGGCCCATACGTAGCCCGCTCGGTCCAGGACATCGCGGACGCGATGGAGATCATTGGGCCGGTCGAGCGATATTGCGCCGAATTTGGAAGGATTCGACATGGTCACCGGCTCCGGAGACTCCGACGCGACGGCGGATGGCCGCCGGGCATCCAGCGGAACGAGACCGTCATTGTGCGAGGCCGGAGATCGTTGTGCAATGGTCCGGTTGCGGTCGGCGTTACGTCCGCGCTGGCCGGTCCGGCCCTTGTTCGACGGCCGCAATCCTGTCATCCTGGTCCATGATCAATCGGATCGGGAGATCGGGGTTCGACAACGGTTGAAAGCACGTCGCACCTGTGAGCAACGAGAGCCCGAACCATGCCGTACAACCGCGGCTACAGCCTGGATGAGGTCCATCGGATCCTCTGCGAGAGCGAGCGGCGGGGGCGGCCGTCCCGTGGGTCGGAGCTCGGCCACGCGATCACACAGCACGCCGACGGTCGCGGAGACATCCTCGATAAACGCTACCGGAGCGTGATCCACCTCTTCGCGACCATCGAGCAGAACCGCGCGTCCGGGCCGATCGCGAATGGCCTGCTGGCGCCGGCGAAGTTCCTCGGGAAGGACTCCCGATTTGTAGTCGTTCACGACGGCGACGACCCTCTCGTCCTCCCCTCTTGCCGCCCATACCAACACAGCGGCGGTCTCGGCCATGGAGAGCCAGGGGGACGGAGGTCACCGAGCGCCACCGGAACGGAGACAACCCCCGCGACCGCGATGAGAAGCCAGATTGGTGGACAGACACGAACACGAGGCCGTCGCATCGCTGGACCTCCTCGGCCGTCGCGGTGAGTCCCAGGGCTGGATCACTCTTTGCACGTCCCGCCATCGTCTCGTGCCTGAACGTTCGGGCCAACTCGACTTCAGGCGAGCCAGACGCATCGGTATCAGTCCGGCCGATGCTCCAGGCCGTCGAGGTAAAAGCCCATGTGCTCGACCCGGACGATCTTCCCCCTGGCGTCCATGGTGACCGCCCGCCCGACTGGCCGCTTCGAGTCCCTCGGCTTGACCCGTGCGAAGCCGACGGTCCAGCCCCTGGGGTCGTTCCGGCGGCCCTTACGATAGCCAACCGCCTTCGGCTTCAGTGTGTTGTGGCGCCCTTTGAGCCAATCGCGGCGGTCGCGGGAGAACTCGATCGACTCTGGTGTGAGTTGGAGCGGGTCGTCCGGAATGAAGTCGGTGTAGCCGTTCGCACGCACGAACCGCTCGGCGATCCGGACCGCCTGCCGGGCGTCGATTGCCTTCGCCTCACGGCGGGTTACTTGCCCACCGGCCATCCCCGCCGTCGCCATCAGACCGAGGAGTACCGTGGTCCATAAGTGATGGCCTATAAAAATCCCCATCCGCTCCGGAGCAGAAGGCCGCTGCTCAAGCAACATGATCCCCTCCTCGTCATCGTCATCGTGCGCGATGGATTGCCCCGTAAGCTGTCATCTTCTAACTCAACCGGCACACGCTCCGCCCTCAACCGACCTCCAATTTCACGACGACTCGGGGTGGAACGAGTCGCCGACGATCTCGCGGAGGAGCGCGGCGGAGAGGAATATCCTGTGCTTCTCGATCACCCATCCCTTCGGCCGGAGACTCGGGTAGTCCATGACAGAATCGGCGAAGTATGCGGCATCCGCCAACACCTGGCGAGGCGAGATGGCCCCGTCCAACGCCTCCAGGCGGACCAGCCGTCGCAGTTCCTCAGGTGGCATCGCCTCCACTTCCCCCACAAGCGGGGCGATGCGGGCCTGCCGATCGGCTTTGTATCGGAGGCGGTCCTCCCTCGCCTCGGGCGTCTCGTCCTCCGGCTCATACTCGAACGGATCGAGGAAGAAGGCAGCACCCTCGGCCTGATATTCTGCCAGACCGAATTCTTCACGAGTCGCCCGGCCCTCGATGTAGCGCTCCGCGACCTCGACCCCCACGCGGCTTTCCTCCATCGGCAGGAGCCTCCAGATCGCCCGGCAGCACGCCAGCAGGTAGCGGTGGATCAGCCGCTCCCGTTCGGCCTCGTCGCCCCGCCAGGTCGCCCGCAGAGCCCGGAGCATCGCCACGGGGTCCTCGGAGCGCCGCCATTGCTCGGCCGTCATCCGATCGCCGGGCTGGACCGGCGGCTCCGGCGGCTGCACGTTCCAATCCTCCCAGATGGGGGCGACCTCGACCGCTGGCGACCGGCCCCAGACCCGGAAAGGGGCCGAATTCTCGATGCCCGAGCGGAATCCCGGGAGATCGGCGGGCGACATGCACCAGTGAATCTTCTCGCTGGGGAAGTCACCGAAGACGGAACGGGGACCGATCTTGAAGCGCAACTTGAGGAAGGAAATGCTACCGTCGGGGTCCAGGCCGAAGTCCATCGACATCCCGAGACCGTAGGTCGTCTCGGCCGAGTCCTCCACGATCCCCCACCAGGCGCGGAGGATGACGCCGTCCGCGAACTCCTCCTCGAAGAAGCGCGTGATGAGCGCGATCCCGTCAGCCAGGGTGAGCGACCCGAGCGGGATCTTCGATGCCGCGACCAACTCCCCGAATCGCCCTTGTCGGCCCATCGTATCGTCTCGCTGCATACGACGCGCTCCGCCGTGAGCCATACAATGACTGGCAAGCCTGGATACCAATCCAACCGTCACCGTTCCGGGCAGCTTCCCACGTCCAGGCGTCCCGATCAACCGCGGATCAGACCTTGTGCCTCGCGAGGTTGGCGGTTACCACCGGTCAGGTCGCTCATTACTTTCCCCTGGCGATCAAGGCGGCGGGCGATCAGAATCGTGGCGAGGAGGGCGGCCACGATGCGGTACGTGATGCGGCAGAAGTTCTGGAGTTGGGGCGACGACTTCACCATCCAGGACGAGGCGGGGCAGGACGTGTTCTACCTGGACGGCAAGGCGTTCAGCCTCGGCGACCAACTCTCGTTCCAGGACCTGGAGGGCAACGAACTGGCGTTCATCCGCCAGAAGCTCCTGGCCTGGGGACCGACGTACGAGATCTACCGGCGGGGCGAATTGCAGGCGGTGGTGAAGAAGGCGCTCTTCACCCTGTTCCAGTGCCGGTTCAGCGTGGACGTGCCCGGCCCCGACGACCTGGAGGCCACTGGCGACCTCTTCGACCACGAGTACTCCTTCACCCGGGGCGGGGAGACCGTGGCGACGATCTCGAAGCGGTGGTTCTCCTGGACGGACTCCTACGGCGTGGAGATCGCCGAGGGCGAAGACGACCTCCTGATCCTGGCCTCCGCGGTCGTCATCGACCTGGCCTGCCACGGCGACGAGAAGGGCGACGATTGAGCCGGGGACGTGCTCGGCGCCGGTCATGCCGAGGCCATCGGTCCCGGTCCCTGATCGCCCGGCCGGTCAAGGAGGGGGCGCGAGCGGGAGACCTATCGGCTGATGGACATTCAGTCGTTCTAAAGAGATAAGCCTTCATCCGTTGGAGGTCTTGCCCGCTCCGTTCCGCCACCGAACAGCATTTTGATGGAGCGACGGAGGCGATCGATGGTGTCTGCCTCACATAGACGCTCGATGGCTCACTCAGCCACGAGCGGTACGAGGGCGCGGAGCTTGCGGTCGCGCAGATACAGCCCGAGCCACGCGACGACGCCGACGATGACCGGCACGAAGAACATCCCGTCGTTGGTGTGGACGTGGGTCGCCACGGCGCCGCCCAGGTAGGCGAGCATGAGGAGGCCGCCGAGGTAGCGCGTCTTCGGGACGAGATAGAGGACAAACAGCGTCATCTCGATGACTCCGAGCGGCAGGGCGGAGCCGGCGGGATAGGTCTTGGACCACTCCTCGATGAAGCCCCTGGGTTGCGCGATCTTGAAGAAGGCGCTGGGCAGGAACACCAGGGAGAGGATGCCCGAGAGCACCCAGCCGGTCACACGCTGCCATTTCGGGATCGTATCCATCATCATCTTGATCGCACCTTGTGAACCCGTTTCCGAAAGAGGAGCAGGGCAACCTGCTGCTCTCTGCTCCGTGCCTCGTCACGATTCCGCCCTGGCCAGCCTCGCATCGTGAGCGACTGCGACCGTTCCGAGCATGTTGAGCGTGTCCGCGTCAGCCTCCTCAGCCTTCGCCCCGGCGTGCAGCCTCAATCGTCGCGATGTCGATCTTCCTCATCGTCATCATCGCGTCCATCGCCCGCTTCGCGGCGTTGCGATCCGGATCGGTCGTTGCTTCGAGCATCACTCGCGGCGTGATCTGCCAGGAGAAGCCCCAGCGGTCCTTGCACCAGCCGCAGGCGCTCTCCTGGCCGCCGTTGCCGACGATGGCGTCCCAGTAGCGGTCGGTTTCTTCCTGGTCCTCGGTCAGGACCATGAAGCTGACCGCCTCGTTCGGCCGGAAATTCGGCCCCCCGTTCAGGCCGACGTAGGACTGGCCCAGGACGGTGAACTCGACGATGAGTTCCTCGCCCTCCCTGGCGGACGGATTGTCCGCGGCGGAGGCGTGAGCCTTCCCGACGTGGCTGTTGGGGAACACGCTCGCGTAGAACTCGGCCGCCTTGTGGGCCTCGCCACGGTCGAACCACAGGCAGGTGATCATCTTTGTCATCTTCGCTCTCCTCCCTTGCCGTCGGCGAGCGTGAAGCCATGGCCCCAAGAAGACGCCATCTGTGGGGATTGGAACCATTTATCGGCAGAAAGTCAACGCGCGTACAGTGAAAATCCGGGATGGGGCGACCCCTCCGGGCCGGGCTGTCGTGAACGGAGACCGAAAAAGGTTGTCGAAGCGAGAGGGCCTTCAACCCTGCGGCAGGGGATCGCACTCGCTGTTTTTTGTACTCATCGATCGGGTCAGCGCGGGCGACCCGGAATGCGCGATCCACATTCACACCGCCTATCCCGCGGCGGTCGGCTGACGAGGAGAGGCGATACCTGGGGGAAATCCGTGAGGGCGACCCATGAAGGAGCTGTCGGTAGACGGCATCCCCCTCAATTATTGAGGAGGCCGAGCGAGGTTCATCCGTGCGTGCCCATCGGCGCGACGGCCCGGCGCGAGTCTTCCATTGGGACGGGCTCGCCGAGCAGGAAGAGGCGAATCAGAACGGCCTGCGGGTCGGCGTCTCGAGTGAGGCGGAGCAACCGGGGCCGGTCGCGGGGCGAGAGACTCAGCTCCTTCGCCCGACGGGTTGCGATCCGATCGAAGACGCTCATGGAATCGTAGCCCGCCCGGTCCAGGACGTTAAGCGCCCGATGGAGATCATCGGGCCGGTCGAGGTTTACGGGATGAGAATCGGTCGGGCTCAGCATGATCACCCTCGTCTGGATTCGGTCGGCCGATCGAGATCGTGCCACCTTTGTCGTGCACACGCGCCATCGTCTGCGTCGACTCGAGGTATTCTGGTAGCCCCGCCGACGTCGTGCGATGGCCGGCCGTGGTTCCGTGCTGCCGGGCGATCGCGCCGGCCTCACGCGATTTTCCAGAGGATGACGCGAATATCCTGCTTCAGCCAGGCCTCGGCGCCCGACCGGATATCCACGATCTTGAATCGACCGGTCCTGGGTTCGTCTGGATCTGGCATCTTCCAGACCTGCATGTGCGAGATGCCTCCGGCCTCGACCGATTTCTTCGGATTCTTGCTCATCTCCTTACCGGCAAAATCCTTGCGGAGAAACAGAACGGCGAGATACGTTCCCGGGTTGGTCTTCACGTGCTCGATCGCCTTGTGGGCGGTCAGGCGGTCAGGAAGTGCTCGTCCGACTGCACCGTTAAGGACTTGTACCGTCCTTGATACAGGTGGCTGGTGCCGGCCATCCGGTGAGGGCGGCCCGCTGTCGGGTTTGGGCCATGGTCAGCCAGCGCAGGAAGGTGGAGCGTTCGCCATCCTCGCGGGGCCGGACGAAGAGGAAGTGCCTACTTTTCTGCCCGGCCCATCTCCTGTCCCACGACCCTCCTCTCACAGGTTTCAGTCGCCGAGCAAGTGGAGCTCCTTGGTCCTGCAAAACTTGCAGAAAAGGCTTACGCCATCCCCGTTCTTCAGTGGCGCTTTCGATAACTGGATCGTGCGCAGCTTGCCCTTCTCGAGCTGGGTCAGCGTGCTCTTGTAGGTCTGGCTGCACTTCCGGCACTTGACATCCTCTGTCAGGATCGCGCCGAACCGCTTCTTGAAGAAGTTGAAATAGGCTTCACCACGCTCGGTATCCGTCATGGCATTGGTGTGCGTCGGGGCGGGATTCCCGGCGTGCATCAGCGAGTAACCCGCGGCGACATCCCACATGATGCTCGTGCGTAAGGCCTCCCTCAGCTCCGAGAAGGAGAAGCCTTGATTGTAGGGGAGTAACACCCCACCGTGTGCACCCTGGCCGCTCGCGTACTGGACCTGGAGCGTCACGTAGAAGCTCGGGACGCTGTTGATTTTCAGATAGTAGCTATGCTGCTTGTCGACACGTAGATATTTGTATTCAGTTTCGTGTCTCTTTAGTGGTGGGTTGGGGCAGCCCTCGCTGTTGCCTTCCATCGAAATCGTGATCGTCGGGTTCTGCGTGGCGAAGTCCCCGACGTCCATGTTCGTCACGGTCTGGCTGTCGGCGATGGCCTTGAGCCGCCACGGAAGGCAAACGTCCAGTATATAGGTGGCGTAGTCTCCGGATTGTGAAGCCTTCTGAAACGTCCCATAAGTCGTTCGAGCGTGTGGCATGGACCTGTCCCCAGGGAACCAAGAAAAAGAGTCAGGACCCTTTGACTCAAAGTTTATCCGTTGAGGGAAGTGAGGATGGGTGTGGTTTGGGTTAAGCCGCTTCCGCTCGCTCCCCTCATTATGAGAGTTGCAGCCAAGAGCCAATCCGCAACCAGCGGCATCGGAAAACCATCTGCCGAAAAAGTTTCCTCTCGCTCAAGCCTACCGATCGATCAGGAGATCGGAGCGGAGTTGACGCAGGAGTCTCCGCTTCCGCTTGTTGACGGCCTGCCGGGAGACGCCGAGTTCGAGGGCCAGTTCGTCCTCGGTCTGGTCGTCCCAGAAGAGGCAGCGGACAAGCCATTGGTCGCTCTCGGCCAGGTTCCCCAGGATCAGGACTAGGCGGTCGATCATCTCGGGATCGGGTCGTTCGGGTTTAGCGGCGGGGCGGTCGGGGAGGAACGCATCCAGACGGCAGCGCCGGCCGAAGCTCCACTCCTGTCGGTAGCGGGTCCAGACACTTTCCACAACCCTCCGGTAGAGGAAAGCGTCGAGGGGGACCAGTCGGCCCGGGTCGAAGGATCGCCTCGCCTCCCAGGCGGCCAGGGCGCCCTGGGCTCGGGCCTCGTCCCACCACTCGCCGGGCGACCATCGGGGCGGGACCCGCCAGGTCCGGATCCGGGACCAGCACCGCGCCCAGAGCGCCGGCCAGTCGGAGGGGTCGGGTGGCGGAACCGATCGCAGAGGCCCGCGTGGGGCGGCCCCAGGACAAACTGGCCCGATCGATACGAGCGAAATGGGCATGACGCGGTCCCAGAGCATCACTCCGCCGCTCCGGATCGGGTCGACACGGCTCGACCGCCGGGCGGCTCGCTCCTCCTGTTCCGGCTTATTCGTACATCTTGCTCGTGCCGAGGTCTCCGGTCAATCACCGGCCGCCCTCAGCCGATCCGAACGGTCGGCTCGCCCAGGATGATCGTTCCGCCGTGCGGTGGGGCCACCGATCCGGACGGTGACCGCCCCTGGCGGGAGTGTGGAATGGGTGCCAGTTCCCTGTTGGAGAGACCTGTCATGCCAGGCCACGGATTCGGATCCGGTCGGGAGACAACCTGAGTGATCCAGGCATGGAGCCTCCGGATGGCTCTGTTTTCTCGGTCGTTCAGATCTTTTTTTTCTTCTTCTTCGGCTCTGGGTCGGGCGGCGAGAAGAACGACGATGTGGTCGTCGTGACGATGGGCGCGATAACGGCGATCTGTTTCGTCGTGTCGACGTAGATCGGCAGGTGATTGCTCGGCACATCCGCACCGGACTTCCAGTCGGGTTCGACGATGTCCTTAGCGTTTTCGGACACCGGAGCGGCGAGCCCCGACGGCACGATCCGGCCGCGGGCGCTCAGGTCGAGGCCGACCCGGACCAGGATCTTGTCGAGCGGGTGATGCTGGCTTCCGCTGTTCGATCCGAAGCCCGAGGTCTTCTCGGCCAGCGCGATGGAGTAGTACGGCGAGGAGCCGTTGGGAGCCGTCGTCCCGTAGGTGTTGAGGTCGCCCATCCAGAGATCCACCGACCCAGCCCCGATCCCGATATCGAGCTGGTTCTTGCGGAGTACCTGGTTCATGACGTTGATGTTATACTGCGCGGCCTCGCCCGAGTTATTCGCGTATGGCGTGTGGCAGGTGGCAATGATTCGCTTCTCGCCGTCCTTCTCGGCCTTGATGAAGACCACTCGGTTGTCCTGCGTCGCGCCTGGCACCTGGACCGCGCCGGCAATCGCCACCTTGACGTTCCCCTTCTTGTAGACGACGAAGACATGTCCCTGGCTATGACCCTGCTGAGAACCCTTCAGGCGCCACGAAGTCTCGACGGGCCCATGGGCCTCGGCCGTCCGCTCGGTTAGCTTCGACCGGTCTTCTCCCTTGCCCCGCATCCAGCTTGGGGGCTCCAGGATGATCGCCACGTCCACCGACCACTTCTTCAGGTAGTCGAGGAGGCCAGGCCTGGGATATCGCCCGACTGTGTTCTCCTGGGGCGGACCCGTTCCCTGGACGTTCCAGCACACGATGCGCATTGAATCTCCTCCCTTGGGGAGAACCGCTGCCCGAAAGCCGAGGGACGGCCTCGATTTACCGAGATCGCCCATCTCGAATATCGTCAACCGGCGAAGAGTTGGGACACCGCACCATTGCGGATTCCGGCCGGTGCGAGACGGTGACGTCTCTGGCTGGGGGAAATCCGCGCGGACGATGAGGACCGGTAGGTATCCACCGGACAATCGCCCCGCCTCACGCGGTCGAGGCACCCCTGCTGGCGGCGGGAGGGACCCGCATGTGGTTCACACAATGCGTTGATATCGATAGAAATTGTCATTCAAGTAGGAACTGTTCCAGGGCAAATCGGGATTCTGCTTGATGATCTGCAAGACTTCGGAGAGCCTGTCATCGGTGTTGGCGATGGTCCGCATGGCATGCCTCGATGAAGGTCCGATCGCAAATGGGCCGGAATGCCAATCGCGGAGCGACCGGCAGGACGAGCCTGTCCGGACAGTGGGAGGGCGCCCGCAGCCGCCCCTGTTCAGGTCATTGTCAATTCCGACGTTTCCGAGACGTGGCGGCGCGGGGATTCAGGCCCTCGGCATCGGTCTCGACGCAGCTCGGGCTCGCATCACGCCACGAGACCGCCGACCCCTCCGGCCCGTCCGACCCGAACAAGGTCGGAATCCCGCTCAGCCGATCAGCACGGTCGGCTCGCCCAGGATGATGGTCCCGCCGTGGGCGCACATATCGCCCATTCGGGCGGCAGGCTGGCCCCCGATCAGGACGGTGAAGGCTCCCATCACAATCGCGTCGGGCGGACCGACGCAGACGGCCATGTCGCCCATCCGGGCCGCGGGGAGTCCGCCGATCAGGACGGTAACCGCCCCCGGCGGGAGGATCGGGCCGCCGACGTGCGGGATCGGCGGGACCCCCGGCGTGACCATCGGGCAGACGTGCATGTCAGAGACGCGGGCGGCGGGCTGCGGCATGGGCGTCACCTCCTTCCCTCGACGCGGACGCGGGCCGATCGTGGGCGGACCGCGGCCAGGGCCGTCGGCCCTCGGCGACCTCCTCTCCCATCTGGAGGAAGGCCGTGTATTTCTCAGGAGCTTTTTCAGGCTCGTGGATCACGGCGCAGAACGTCAGGGCGCCGACGACGAGTTTCGCGGTGGCCGGTTCCGGCGGGGCGACGACGGGTAAATCGGCCGGCGCCAGGCTTCCTCCGCTGAAATAGGCCGCCGCCGCGGCGCAGCCGGCGGGCGTTCCCAGGCCGGCTTTCTGGGCCGCCGCGAAGGCCGACCGGCGGTGGGCGTCGCTTGGGTCGATCACCCAGGCGCGGGCGGCCTCGATCGCCTCGGCGGCCTCGGGCGATGGTTTTGTCGCCTCCGCGGCGACCAGGCAGGCCCACCAGACCGCCGCTCGTTTCGGGAGGGCGTGGGCGAGGACCTTGATGGCGTCGATCCGATGGCCGTTCCGCGAGAGGGCGTCGAGGAACGTGCGGAGGGTCATCCCGTCGGCGAGTTGTCCGCGCGCCTCGTCGCCGATGCCGGCCCGATCGCGGAGTTCCGCGGCCGGCTGGTCGAGTTTCGTCGAGGGATCGTCCTGTCCCATGGGCGAGCCGCCTCGAATTCCGGGTGGTGGATCGCGGGGCCGCGGCGGTCCCGCACAACAAGTGTCCGCGATTCTCGGGCCTTCAGCCGATCATCGTAATCCCGCCGCTGATCTGTGTCATGGCCTCGCCGCTCATCTGGAGCATCAGGCCCTGGACCTGGGTTTGCACCTGACCGTTGATCTTGACCATCATCCCCTGAATGGTGATCCCCATCTGGTTGATCGTGATGCTGTTCTCGCCGACCTTCAAAGTGATCGACTGCATCGCTTCGGTGGAACTGGCGCCGAGGTCGAGTTTGGTCGACTGGTTGCCCATGCTGAGGGTCAACGTGTCGTTCCCCATGCCGAGCTTCACCTCGCGGTTCCCCATGTTGATCTCGTGGGCGTCGTTCCCCTGCTTGACGGTGATCGTACGGTTCCCCATCTCGATCGTGACCGATTCGTTCCCGGTCTTCACGGTCTCGGTCCGGTCCTTGAAGACGGAGATGGTCTGGCTGCCGCCGCTGGCGGCGGCGTCGCCGATGGTCACGTTCTGGTTGTTGAAGACGGAGAGGGTCTGGCTGCCGTCGCCGGCCTGGCTCTTGCCCGCGCCGACGCTGAGCGAGTGGTTGTTGAAGATCTCGATCGACTGGTCGCCCTTGTCCTTCTTGTCGAATCCGACCTTCAGGGTATCGTTGTTCTCGACGACCCGGTTGAAATCCTTTTCGGCGTGGAAGTAGACTTCCTCGGAGCCCTTCTTGTCCTCGAACCGAAGCTGGTTGAAGTTGGCGGACTCGGCCTGGGTGGTACTTCGGTCGAGGTATCCGCTCTGGGTCATCTTGTCGGGGAGGGTGTAGGGGGGCATCAGATCCGCGTTGAAGACGCTGCCGACGACGATCGGCCGGTCGGGATCTCCCTCCTCGAAGGCGATGAGCACTTCCTGGCCGACGCGGGGGATGTGGATGATCCCCCATTGCTTGCCGGCCCAGGGGGTGGCCACCCGAATCCAGCAGGAGCTGTTGGCATCCTTCTTTCCCTGGCGGTCCCAGGGAAACTGGACCTTGATCCGACCGTACTTGTCGGTGAAGATCTCGTCCCCCTGGTTGCCGACGACGACGGCCGTCTGGGTCCCCTCGATCCGGGGGCGGGGGATTGTGCGCTCGGGCCGGAAGGGGAGCGCGGCCGGGATGCATTCGAAGACGTTTTCGTACGGTACGTCGGCGTTCCCGAGGGTATAAGCATTCCCCGCGCTGGCGGAATGCTGAACGCGGGTGACGACGTAGGGGCCGTTGCCGTCGAAGTGTCGGGTGAGGGTGAACTTGCCGCCGGCGGTGAGCTGACGGCAGGTGCTCTGGCCTTCGAGCCGGATCGCGGCGGACTCTTCTTCCTGCATTCGGATGCCGGCGGTTCGCTTGTTGTCCTCGAAGATATGCTGGACGTCGGAGGCGCGGTCGCCGCCGCCGGGAGCGACGCCATCGAACCGCTGGGCGTAAAGGCCGGGGTAGTCGTAGATTTCCATCCGGTCGTTGCCGCCGACCTTCAGCTTGTGGCTCACGGTTCCCACCTGGACGGAATCCAGGGTCGGCTTGATGGCCTCAAGGTTGTTGCCCGGCAACTCGAAGCAATAATCCCAGAGGCGATACTTGCCGGTCTGGATGGTTTGCGACTTCTCCCAGCGATGAATGCGGTCCTCGGTCCGCGTTCCGCCTTCGAGCGTCTCGTAGATCAGCGAGGTCGGGCCGGGGACGTTCGGGAAGCTCGCGGGGGTATCGGCGACCACCATTTTGTGCGAGCCATCGCCATGAGTGAAGAAGTAAAAGATACCTTCTTCTTCCATTAATCGACTGGCGAAGGCGAAGTCGGTCTCGCGGTACTGGACGCAATAGTCTCTGGGATAGTACTGGCCCTGGAGCTGGTAGCTGACGTCGAGGCCGGTGAGGACCTGCTTGAGGATCTCGGGGACGGCGATTTGCTGGAAGATCCGGCTCTGGTGGCTTCTTGTGAGGAGCCAGAATTTCGGAACCACCTCGGCGCGATACCGGGTGAACGTGGCGCCGCCCTGGGCCGAGGGGCGGCGCTCTCCCTGGCTGAACCGGCTGACGATTCCGTTGATGTAACGCTTCGAGCCGTCGCCTGGCAGCACCAGGGTGGCGGTCACGCTCTGGCCGAGGAGCGACTCGAATTTGACCGAGGTGGTGGACTCGGCGAACATTTCCAGATGGAAGCGGAAGGGTTTCGAGAGAGCCTCCTCGCCGGAAAGGTGCTGGAGGAGGAGGGCGTCGGGTCCCATCGGGGTGGAGACCGAGAGGAGGCGGTTGGCCTGAGAATAGGTCGGCATGGCTGGCTCGCGTGAGGCGCTCTCGGACCGTCCGGTCTCTGGCGGCGATCGGCGCCGGCCCAGCGCCCGCTCGCCGCGAGCGGGTTGATCTGCGATTTTATCCCGTCGCCATCGCCTTGCAAGGAGGTCGCGAAGACGAGGATCGTTCCGCTCTCTTTCGATCCAGGCGCGGCGGTGCCAGGATCCTGTATCGCCTTCGAGGCACGGACAGGAACGCCCTTCGGGCGAGAAGAGGACCGCCAGGGCGAGAAGAAAACACCCGGCCCAGGGTCGCGGGACCACCCCTTCTCAGGAAACGGAGGGGCGGCTCATCGAAGGCTCATTCTGGTCTTCATGAATCATTTCCTTGGGCGGCGAATCGGCGGATCGTAACCAGAAGTTGGGCCCCAGCAAAGAATCGCGTGGTTCCTCGGCCATCGATGGTTCCTGTGAGGGGCCGCCTCGAACGATGTGCCCGACCGAGGTCGGGAACAGGACGATGTGCAGGAGTGTGCCCAGGGTGGCCCCCAGCGTCCAGTACAGGACCGAGAGCCGTAACTGGTCGATGAACGTGTAGGTGAAAATGGCCGAGGCGCTGGACGCGGCGAGCGTCAGAGTGATGAGCCCAACCAGGCGAGTGGGCACAGCCGCCTGGACAAACCCCAGAAAGACGAAACCCGCGACGAGGCCGAAACCGAGGGGATACCAGAGCATCCCGGGCAGCGTGGCGGTCCGAAAGTCGGGCTCCCGAATCTGGCCGAGCTGGCTGACGACATAGACGACGAAGATCAGGAGACCGGCGAAGAGGCCGGCCCAGGACGAGATTTTTGCCTCGGGAGATCGCGCCGTCCCCACAATGATGCAGCAGAAGGCGAAGATCGCAAACATGATCAGTGGAAGGACCACCCACTGAACCAGGACCGAGACGAAGGTGGCCATGAGCTTTCATCCTCATGCGCAACATCGGTTGGGGAGGGCCGCCCGGGACATCCCGAGCCGCTTCAACGCTTTCCTTGTTGTTACGCACGGGATGTCGGAATCTTACCGAAGTTTTGGTCTGGTCGGGTTCCGTCGTGGGCCTGACGGGACTGACAGGCCTTGAGGGCGGCGCACGTCCTTCGGAGCTGGAGGGCGACGACATGGCCGGTGACGATCATGAGCACCAGGGCGATGTTGGGATCGTCTTCCTTGGTGCCGGTCGTCCAGGGGAGCCCCTGAAGTTTGTAGCTGAACACCAGTCCGATGTATCCGGCGACACAGAGGGCCGTCGTTTGCCAGACCAGCCAGGGGCGCACCCAGAGTCCCGAGATGGCGATCAGCAGAGGATAGCCAAGGACCGCGGTCGTGGTTGCGGCCTCGAGAAGCCCCAGCAGGATCGTCAGCAGGGCGACGTCCATGGCGAGCCACAAGGCCCGCAAGATCGGGCCGGATCCCCAGGCACGCGAGAGCCGATCAAGGACGATGGACGCGGCGATCCAGACCGACTCGACCACCGTCACGCTGATGTGGAGCCGAGGATTGGGCCCCCGATCCCTCAGCACGACGAAATAGTTGAACTGGGTCAGCGCCAGGATGGCGCCGAGCGCGATCAGTCGGGTTGATAGCTCGCGGTGCAGGCTCACCCATCGGATCAGCGTTTCGACGAAAGTCTCGGCGGGGGTGTCGATCAACGGCTCGCCGATTCGGAGTCGATCCAGCTCATCGGCCAGTTGCCCGGCGCTCTCATAGCGGGTGGAGGGCTCCTGCCTTAGACACTTCCGGACGATCGCATCGAGGGCGGAGGGGATCGCGGGGGTATAGAATCGGGGGGCGCGCCCTTCACTGTGCGAGATTCCCAGGAGGGCACGCCAGCCGGAGCCGTACGGCGTCCGCCCCGTCAGCATCTTGAAGAGGATCGCGCCCAGCGAATAGATGTCGCTCGCCCGGCAGGGCTCTCCGCGGAGCTGCTCCGGGCTCATGTAGGGGATCGTCCCCTCGAGACGACGGCCTTCGATCGTCCCCAGGTCGGCGTCGGGCCCGAGGACACGGGCCAGACCGAAGTCGGTAATCAGGGGCTGGTCTCCATCGAGAAGGACATTGGAGGGCTTGAGATCGCAATGGATGTATCCATGGCGATGAAAGTGATCGACGGCCCGGGCCATCTCGATGGCGAGGCGGACCGCCTCGTCCGGCGGCATCCGACCGCGCTCGCGCAAAACCTGATCCAGCGAGCGGACCACCAGCTTCATCGCGACGTAGGGCTGGCCGCGATCCTCGCCCGAGTCGAATGTTGGGATGATCCCCCGATGATTCAACTCCGAAATGGCCCGGATCTCCCGGACGAACCGGCCGACATGCTCGGTCGACGCCAGCAGTGCCGGGAGAATTAGCTTGAGTGCGACAAGGTGTTCGGCGCACTCCAGACCGGGACGGCGCGCGCGGTAGACCACGCCCTGGCCGCCGCGCCCCAGTTCCTCGAGCAACTCATAACCGCCGACCCATCGTTGCGAGGCCATCCGGCCCGAGCGCGCGAAGATCGCGATCGCCTGATCGATCTCCTTGCGATGCGACGGAAACCTCCGTTCGTACTCCTCCGGATCCGGCCGAAACGAGGAATCTTGTCTCCACCGATACTCCAGCTCCAGGCCGATCAAATCGACGAGCAATCGCGGACCGAGGTTCTCGTTCTCGATGCAATAATCCTCGATCGGAGTCGATAATCCAGCCTGGAGCTTCGCCTCGAATTCCTCGCGGATCGCGTCGAGTTCCTGTTGTTCTCCGAGGTCGAGGATCGACTCGGGCAGGACCGGGTTGCTTCGCCACGCTCCATCGAGTCCGCGAATTGCTAGAAGCTCGGCCCGGTATTCCATCAGACGATCGCAACACTTCCGACAGTTGCGAAGGTGCGCCGCAATCGCTTCGTCGGGCGGCTCGCCCGTGGCAAGCGCCATCAGACGGGGCCCGTCAGGATGGCTCGAGGTCGTCTCCATCGTCGTGCTCACCCTCGATCCTGGCGCAACGGTCCCGAATCCTTTGCAGGACTCGGTGAGAGTAAACGTACACGGAATTCTTGCTGAGACCCAACTCGGCCGCAATTTCCTTCGCGGGCCGGTCAAGCAACATCAGACCCTCGAAACAGGTCCAGAGCCTCGGCGAGGTTTGCGACTGGACCCACGGAAGAACCACTTGCAGGAGCCTCCGGCGGTGCATCAGCCTCCACTCCTCCTCGTGTTTCCGACGGATCGACTCCTCGGTCTCCCGGAACTTCCGCATCCATTGCCTCTCCGCCTCGTCACGGACCTTCTGCCGCCTCGCCCGATCGACCAGCGTGTGGTAGGTCACCTTCCACAGAAAGGTGCGGAACCGAGCCTTCTGCCGATCCAGCTCGTACGTCGGCAGCTTCTTCATCAACCGCGAGAAAACCTCCTGCGTGAGCTCGTCGGCATCGAACGCCCCGAGGCCCAGGCGTCGCAAGTACCCAAAGATCAGTGGGCGATAGATCGCGTCGAACTCGCCCCAGCTCGGCCCATCCGCGAGATCGCGTACCCGGATTAGTAGTGATACACGCGTTGATTCCGTCATGGCCGTCGTTCCCGCAATCCTGATGTGACGGACACAAGGGGATTGGTACCAAGAGATGAAACGGATGGTCAATCCCGTGAGGAATCACACCAGAAGCACAAGGCTCTGTCAATAATCGACCATAATTTCGATGTGTGTTTCCACGCCAGGCGGGGTTCTGGAGTTGCTGAGTGGTGCCTTCCTGGGAGAGATCATGGGAGTTTGCCGGATGTTGATCCGAGCCTGGCTCCGTCGTGTGCCGAACAGATTCGCTCGAGGGCGCGGGTTCGGTTGACCTCGTAGGTGAGCATCGAGCCGATCGCGGCGAGGCCAACGAGGTAATGGAAATGGCGCCAGGGGCGATCGTCTCCGGGATGGAAATACCGATAGCCCAGGACAAGCAGGAGATATCCAGCCATCGAGAGCAAAGTGGTCTGGAGGACCTGGTCGGCGCGAGCCCAGAAGGCGGAGGCGACGATCAGGACGGGGAAGGCGACGGTGAGCGGGCTCATCAGGGCGTCGTCGAGCTGGATGAGAAGTGCCATGGCGGAGACGTCGAGGATTCTCCAGCCGATCTGGAGGCCACCCTGGTCGGGGCTCTGGTTGAGCCGTTTCTGGAAGCCTCACGACGCCAGGCCCCAGGCGATGAGGATGGCCTGATTCATCCCGACGAGGATCGGTTCCATCGGCGGATGGCTACCGAGGAGTCCGGACTTCGGGACGATCTGGGCCCAGTGTCCTGGCAGCAGCGCCGCGAAGTCTCCGATCGCGAGGCGATAGCCCCAGATGATCGTCGAGCAGGCGAGGATCACGCCCAGGCGGACGGCCAGGGCCGGCTCGCGCCTTGCCCAGTCCGCGAGGCGACGTGGTGGCCCCTCGGCGGGGGTGTGAGGTAGAGGTCTTCTCATCTCGAAGGATCGGAGATCCTCCAGAAGTTCGCCCGCTGACCGATACCGGTCCATCGTCTTCTTGCGTAAACATTTCAGGCAGATGCGTTCGATCTCTCGGGGGATGGCGGCACGAAGGTGGCTTGGAGGGATCGGCTCCTGCTCGAGGGTTGGGAGGATTGCGTCTCGTGTGCCTGGAAACGGTGTTCGGCCTGTTAGCAACTTGTAGAGGATCACACCGAGGCTGTAGAGGTCGCAGGCCGGGCCGAGTTCGCCGAACCTGCGATCGAACTGCTCCGGCGCGATGTAGGGGATTGTCCCACAGGCCCAGGCCGAGGAGCCTCCGCTCTCGAACAGGACGGCCAGGCCAAAGTCGGCGATGTAGGGCCGGCCTCCCTGGTCGAAAAGGATGTTTTTCGGGTTCAGGTCGCGGTGGACGATGGGGTGTGGCTGTGTGTGCAGGTGGTGGACGGCCTCGGCGAGCTGGCTGAGCAGCCGCGCTGCCTCCATCGGCACCATCGGCCCGGGGCGTTCCTCCAGGCTTGCTCCAGGCATCAGCCGCATCGCGTAATAGAGCTGCCCGCAATCGTTTCCCGAATCCTGATAGGGGACGATGTGATCGTGATGGATTCCGGCCAGATATCGGACCTCCCTGATGAATCGGACGGCGGCCCCTTCATCATCGATGGTCCCGGCTTTCAGGAGCTTGACGGCCACTTCCTGCATGGCGAGCCCCTCCTCGCGGGCACGGTAGACGATTCCCTGTGCGCCCCTGCCGATTTCTTCGAGGAGTCTGTATCGTCCGACGAGCCGCTCGGGGCCTTCGTCGGGGTTCTCCGGCGAGCCGGGGCGGGCGCTCGGGTCGCCGTCCGCCGGGTTTCCGAACGCGAGGCGCATCGCCGAGACCTCGGCCCTGAGACGCTCCAGACGCCCGCGGCAGCCCGGACAGACGGCGAGGTGGCGCTGGATCGTCGAAACGGCCGGGTCGCCCATGGCGGTCGGCAGCAGTTCGTGCTCGTCGGGACACGTCAAGATCTCAGTCATCACTCGCCTCCCTCGATCTCGCCCCGTCCTGCGGCATAAGGTTCCGTAGAAGTGCCGTCCCACGGCCAGATCAATCGACGCGAATCCGTAGCGTATGGAATCGCTCCAGACCAGAGGAATCGGCGACTGTTACGACGGCTGTTGCGTCCTGGCCACCCGCCGACTTTTTCGGCGGCAACCATGTCAATTCGCCGTCGGACGAGACGACGAGTCCCTCGGGGCCGCGGGCAAGCGTGTATCGGATGCCGCCGGCTTTCGAGAAGGCCTCGATCCGGTGACTCAACGGCCGGCCGGCTCGAACGCGAAGCCTCGACCGGCTCGTGATCACGAGATAGTCGCGACCGCTCTTCTCCAGGATCTTGCGAAGGTCGAGCCGGCGCAGGACCAGCCGATCGTCGCTGAACGGGATGGTGATCAGCAGGTGCGCGGCGGGTATGAGATGAAAGCGTTTGTCAATGGTGAGATCATCGCCGCGCTCCGCCTGCTTCGGCCGCTCGCCTCCCATCTCTTCCAGCCGCTGGATGGTCAGCAGTCGATCGCCGTCGGAGGAAGCATGGATCGAGGCCGAGATCCGGCCAGTTACCGGGACGGATGATCCATCTTGTTCGAGTCCCTTCACCTCCAGGTAGTAAGAGGGCTCGGACGCTGGAATGGTCATGCGGGGCGACGAGGTCGGTTCTGGACCTCCGACCGGCTTGCCGAACGCGTCGAGCGCCCCGGCTCGCCCCGTGTAGATGGTGCCTCCGTCCGGGCCAGGGGCGAGATACCGAAGGTCCAGGAGTTCATTTGTGCTCGTCAGTTGGGATCGGCGCAGGGCAAGCGATTGGAATCCCGACAGGCTGAGCCGCGAACTCCAGAGCGCGAACAGATCGCCACTGGCGGAGGCACGTACATGGAGATGGTCAGGCGGAAACGATCCGACGAGAAAGCTACCGCCCGAAGGGGATACCCCTCCCATCCGATTGGTGTTGCCGAAGAGCAACGGGCCGGCTCTGTGCACCTTCATCGTCGAGGGATCCACGAGGCTAAAGCGAATCCAGTCCGTGTACGCCGGGTGGTGTGGCGGTGCCCAGGCGGCGAGCAGCGGGCCGTCGGAATCGTGGCCCATGGTCAGGCTCACCAGGCGAGCCTTGATCGGGGACGTAAAGCTCCTGGCCGGCTGATCGAGAGCCTCCAGATCCCTTCGCTGGATCAATCCCTGGTCGGGGAAGGCGAGGACCAGACGTCGGGCCCCGGCCGCGACAAGGACGTTCGACGAGGGAAGCGGGATCGTCTTGATGATGTCCGCCGCGTTGACGTCGAAGATGGCCAGCTTCCGGGCCTCCCTGAGGGTCAGGATCAGGTAGCGTCCGCCCCCGCCGACGGTCACATCGCTGATTTTCCCATCGAGGAGCCGGACCAGTGGATCGTCGGCCAACCGGGCGTCGGGACGTCGGATCGCTGCCGCGGGCAGCGTGAACTCGCGCACGGTCCGGTCTGTAAACGACCAGAAGAACCGGCGGCCGTCGGGAGTGAAGGTGCCGAGCTGGGGGTTCGTTTCCAGCGGGATCTGTCCGAGCGCACGACCATCGGACAGGTCCCAGATGCGGAACGTTCGCTCTTGCCAGCTCCCCGAGATGAGGACCCGACCGTCGGGCGAGGCCGCGAGCGAGTCAGCCTTCGCGGTATGGCCGCGCAACTGGAGCACCTCACGGCCGCTCTCGACTTCGAAGATCCGGACGAGATGGCCGGCCGAGGTCACAATCGCGCGGCGGCCGTCCGGAGAAAAGATGGCGTGCAGGTCGAGTTCCGGCTGGCCCGCGAAACGCCGGATTTCCCTCCCCGTCTCGACGTCCCAGAGCCGCGCGGTCTGATCCGACGAGGAGGAGAGCGCACGCTTTCCGTCGGGCGAGACGGCCAGCGCGTCGATGATCCCGGTGTGGCCAGACCATCGAGCCATGACCCGACCGTCGTCCACGTCGCGGACCCAGATCTCTCGATCTGTCCCGAGCACGAAGCCTGGACGTCCTCCGCCGGCGGACAAACAGCGGCGACCGTCGGGGGTGAAGGCGATCGCGTAGATCCCGTCGCCGTGTCCACGATACTCCCGCAGGAACTGCCCCTGCTCGATGTCCCAGAGCCGGAGCACCTGGTCCTCCCCGCCCGAGAGAACGCGGCGGCCGTCGGGAGACATGGCCAGGGCGTAGAGGCGGCCGCGGTGCCCCCCGAACGTGTACAGGTTGGCGCCGGTCTCCGCGTTCCAAACGCGGATGATGCCGTCGAGATCGCACGTGACGAGGAAGCGACCATCGGGCGAGAGGACCAGGTCCATCACCTGGTTCCTGTGGCCGAGCAATTTGCGGACCTCACGCGGCTCGTCGGATACCGGGCTGGCGTCGCCCCTCGCCTCTCCCATTTCGACGGCCGGTGGCCGGATGGAACCGCCGGCACCCCGAGGCACTCCATCGACGTCGAGGGTGCCGCCGATGGCGACCAGTCCATCATCGGGCGGACCCTGTGAGGCGGTGATGAGCGGTGGAGAGGGGTTGACCGGCAAGATCACGACGCCTCGCCCGACGCGTACTGCGACAGCATTGGGCGCCGGCACGTCCGAGAAGTCGGCTCGCTTCAGCACCGTGGCGAGGACCTTCGTTCCCTGCCTGGCCTCCACGAGCGCCTCGATCGCCCGGACGGTCGGCGGGGCATCAAGGGGCCGCACGAAGATCTGGGAGGCTGCGTCCAGATCGACCGTGACGGATTTCTTGCCGACAGGGATCCTTGTCTTCCCCAGACCGGCGATCGGGCCGACGGCCGTGGCTCCGCGACGGGAGAAGACCCGCGGGACCGGGCCGCCGAGTAGAGTCTGGAGATCGCTGAGCAGGAACCGCGTGCCCCCGACCGATACGGTCCGGTCCTTGACCTCGACCGGGACCGCTCGACCATCGGGGAAGCGGACGTCGAGGTGAACCCGGAGGTCGGGATCGTGTGGGACCGGCGTGACCTTGACGCGGAAGACGCCGTCGCCGATCGGCTGGGCCGTGAAGGACCGCGGCGCCCCGATCGCATTGGCGATCGTGACGGTGACCGAGAGCTTCTCGGGGAGCCGGGCCGAGGGCGTCGGCGGCTGTACCCGGATCGTCCAGCTCACGGGTCGGGACCGGTCCTTGTAGGCCAGCGGAGGCGGGTCGAAGACCAGGCCAGGCGATCCAAGGAACTCGGAGAGGCGGCCCACCGGGATCGCCAGGTTGATCGCGGCGCCCGGAACCGTGGCTACGGCGACACCGACGACCCGCCCCACCTCATCGACCACCGGACCACCCGAGTTGCCCGGGTTGAGCTGATTATCGAACTGAATCCCTTCGAGCTGGCCCTTGTCCCGTCTCAGGGCGGTGATCCGGCTGGAGATCACCGTGATGTCCGGATAAGCCTCGTCCCCGACCCTCAACCTTTTCCCAAAGGGAAATCCGAACGTGAAAATCGGGGCCGTTTCACGCAAGGTGTCGTCTCGGCCCAGCTCGAGCGGTGTCAATCCAGCGTCACCGTCAGCCTGGAGCAGGGCCAGGTCCCGCTCATCGTCGGCCCGCAGAACCCGCGCCCGGAGACGCCGCTGACTCTTCTGCCCGATCTCGATGATGAGTCGGACCGAGGTTCCGCCTCGGACGACGTGCGCGTTGGTGATGAAGAGACCGGAGCGGTCGATACAGAACGCCGATCCGGATGCCGCGCCTTCGGCGGTGACGACCTCGACCAGGGCGGTGGCTTTCTTGCTCCGCTCGATCACCTCCAGACTGTGCCCCGCGATGCAGGGGATCGTCCCAACCGCCAAAGTGAGCACTGAGAATGCAAACAATACGAGTCTGGTCATGGTGGATCCCCAGCCGAAACACCAGTGGATAACTCGAATGAGCTCTCACGGCCAGGAGCAGGACGTGGCCCCGGAAGGCAACGCGATTGGGCAAGGATCTCTCGCTGCGTCGCACTTGATTGCCGACAGGAATGGAACGCATCCTTTTCGGAAATCTTACAGAAAATCCTGGGCTGGCCGACGGAGGCGGGACGTTCGCGAGCCTCTGGATCACGACTCGGCCGCCGTATTGAAGCATGCCGAGGAACGTCGGCCTGTCCTTCTCGAGCGTCCCTCGCCCCGGAGTCCCTTTCAGGCGTCGGCGGCGGCCGAGCCACCCTTTTGTAGGACGGCCTCGGGATGGCCCTTCTGTCTCGTCACGAGATCGAACTCATCGCCTTCGACCTCGCCGGAAAGCGGCTCTGGCGGCTTGCGGTCGAGGATCCCCTCGATCCGAGGACACGAGCTGAATCGAGAGCGCGGAGGCCCCACGGATCACTCGCCGCTTCCCACGGCCCCTGGCACCTGCTACAACGCGGAAACCTTGCGACTCCGCCGAACCGGGATGCTTCCCTCGCCCGAGGAACCCCTCATGTTAAGGACCACCCTCGTCGCGGCTCTGGCTCTGGTCTGCACCGTCGCGGTTTTATCCGCCCTCGCCCGGGAGACGGGAGCCGGGCCGGTCGATGACCAGCCATTCCCGCTCCACCTCCGATCGCGGACCAGGGACCGCGGAAAGATCGCGGTGACCGAGACCCTGGCCCACTGGGAGCCGCGGAAGACAGCGATCATTGTCTGCGACATGTGGGATAATCACTGGTGCAAATCGGCGACTCGCCGCGTGGCCGAGCTGGCTGGTCCGTTGAACGCGACCCTCAAGGCGGCCCGGCGGCGGGGTGTCTTCATCATCCACGCTCCCAGCACAACCACCGCGTTCTACAAGGATGCTCCCCAGCGCCGGAGGGCCCAGCAGGCTCCCTACGCCCCGACTCCGGTCCCTCTGGCGACCTCACCGCGATGGGGGACGGCGTGGTGCTGGCCCGACGGCCGCCGCGAAGGGGTCCTCCCGATCGACGATTCCGACATGGGCTGCGACTGCGTCGAGAAGTGCGAGGTCCGGTCTCCCTGGACCCGGCAGATCGCCACGATCGAGATCGCCGAGCCCGACGCGATCACCGACGACGGCCAGGAGGTGTGGAACCTGCTCGCCGCCCGCGGGATCGAGAACGTTATGATTTGCGGCGTACATTTGAATATGTGTGTGCTGGGGCGGCCGTTTGCGATCCGACAGATGACCGTGCTGGGCAAGAAGGTCGCCCTGATTCGCGACCTGACCGATACGATGTACAACCACGAGCGACCGCCGGGAGTCAGCCACTTCGCCGGGACGGATCTGGTGGTTGAGCATGTCGAGTTGTACTGGTGCCCGACGTTCACCAGCACCGCGATCACCGGCGCCCCGCCCTTCCGATTCCGGGAAGACCGACGCGCCGGAGATTGAGGGGGCCGAGGCAATGATCCTTGCCCCCGATCCGGACGTGGGCCTGGCCGGTGGGCCTATGAAGACGGTAGGCCGGAATGCCCTTTGGGGCGCGGCATGAAGCGGCCTTCCGGGGCGGCGAGCATGGTACTGCCACGCATCTACCACCATTCTCAGAGCACAGGTGCCGGGCCGCCGGGCAAGGGGCAAGTCCAGCCTTCGGTGGGATTTACTGTCAGAGGCGCCGCCCGGATTCGAACCGGGGAATGACCGCTTTGCAGGCGGTTGCCTTACCACTTGGCTACGGCGCCGCGAGTCACAATAATATCGGGGTCACTCCGTCCGGGGCAAGCCCGCTTCTTCTCGTTTGAGTCTCGAAGTCGATCGTGTCGAACTTCCCTGGTGTTGAGGCAGGCTCGGTGGCTCAGGCCGATCGGGCGAGGCCGGGCTCGCGGGACCTTTCAGGAAGGCGGGTCGCTGGATCCGGGGAGTGAGTGAAATGAGCTTGCGGGGACGATTTGTCGCGATCACCGCGCTGGTGATGATGGGCGTCGCGATGCGGTCCGAGGCGTGCGGCCAGGGCCTCGGCGGCTATGGTGGGACGATGTCCGCCCCCGGTGTTGGGCCGATGTTGATCCCTTACGGAGGATCGTCCGAGGGATTCCTGCCCGACCGGGTTGGGATGGGGGCGCCACTCCGGTTCCAGAGCCGGCCATCGCCGATGATCTCGGCGGGTCGGAAGGAGTTCCGGATCTCGTCGAGCCCCGGCCTTTCGCTCGGTCGGAGCCGCCCGATGGCGGGGTTCGATGGTGGGTCGGCCTTGCTCGGCGGGAGAGGGCGGCCTCAGAGTCGGGCGGCGACGGGTGTGATGGCCCCTCGGATTGGATATCCGTTCCGGGAACCGCCGAGCCTTGTCGGGCCGCCGCTCGGCGGAATGGGGCCCTCGATGTGAAGCCGCTCGATCAGGGTTGGGATCGTTCGTCGTCGGTCGCGTCCTTCAGGGTGCATCCGACCGCTCGCTCCAGCGAGGCGAGCGCCTTGCCCAGTTCGGCCTCGACCTGCACCACCTGAATGGCGACCTGAAGAACCTCTCGCTGGGCCGAGAGGACGGTCGCGATGTCGACGTTCTGGTTTTCGTAGTCGGTTTTGGCGAGCTCCAGTGTCTGACGGGCGCGGGGCAGGATGCTTTCGCGGAGCAGGGTGAGGACGTCCTGCTGAACCTTCGCCTGTGTGAAAAAGTCCTTGATCTCGCCGTGAGTCTCGTCGAGCTGAGCCTCGTAGAGCTTTGCGTCGGCGTGTGAGCGTTCCTGGGCCTCGCGAACGCCGGCCTCGTATTTCTTCCGGTAGATCGGCAGGTTGAAGCCGACGAAGAGTCCGACGTTGGGCATGCCGGCGGCTGTCCGCGAGGTGGCGTCGGTTCGGGTCATATCCATGTAGGTGAATCCGAGAGTGACGTTGGGCATCGACCGTTTGCGGGCGAGCTCGATGGCCTTCTCGTCGCGGGCGACCGCCTCAAGCCTTCCCTTCAATTCGGGACGTGCGGTAACGGCCAGTTCGTAAAGTTGTTCGATCCGCGACGGGAGGGTCTCGGGATTGGGGTCATCGGCCGTTCGGAGATCGGAATCGGGGTCGGCGTGGATCTGTCGGGCCAGCGCCGCTCGCGCCGAGGCGATGTCCTGGCGGTTGCTGGCGATGGACCGATCGAGCTCGCTGAGGAGGGTTCCGGCACGGAGGACATCCTGTTGTGACCCTCCGACGGGCACTCGCGAGCGGGCGATGGCCTGGAAGTCCTCGAGGACGGAACGGGTCTCGGTGAGGAGTTCGGCGGACCGTTCACCGGCGTGAAGGTCGTGGTAAGCGCGTTTGACGGCGGCGATCGCGTCGAGCTGGGCCCCGGCGAGTTCGGCGAGGGCGACGCGGACGTCGCGATCGGCGGCCTCGCCCCGGAGCCTTAGGGTCCCGAACCAGGGGAATGGCTGGGCGATCGTGAGGTTATACGGGTTGTATCCCATCAGGGAATACTGAGGCGCCACGCCCGGGATGGGGAAGATGGTGTTGGCCGCGACGGGGTCTTCCAGCGCCGTGACCTGGGGAATGCGATAACGGAGCGACTGGACGTTATGAAAGGCGGCCTGAACGGTCCGATTCTCCTCAAGCGATCGGCGGACATAGACTTCCATCGGCTGCGGGCCGGAGAACGTCTCGGGGATCGCGACGGGGGCCTCGGGGATCGGCTCGGGTCTGGGGATCTTCGGATCGTCTGGAAAATAGGCGGTACGGGAGATCCGATCGTCGGAGTGGGGCCTGATTGGGGCTTGCAGGCAACCAGCCACGACGAGGGCCGCCATGGCGGCGAAGCGGCGTGGTTGTCGCATCACGAACCTCCCCGCGGACGCCGATCGATCGGCAGCCGGGTTGAACGGGATCCAAGTCTGGCGGTTGTATCGGCTGTGATGGCGTGCGGACTTCGGGGCTTCTACGATTCAGCGCCGGGATACGCCGCACGCCAGCGGCGCTGAGCCAGGCGAAGCGGGAGCTGGAAAAGCGCGATGTGACCGGCTTCGACAAGCTCGAACGCCTCCTCTCGGCCGGCATCCTGACGACGGTCAAACTCGTCGTTCGCAAGAATAATGACGGGACGGAGCGGAACGGGGTACGGGACTCCCTTCCGGCCGTGATCGAGACCGTGGAGCCCGATCCGATCTCGCCCGGCGCCGGGCCAAATTCGGGTCGGAAGTCGATCCGGGCGATCGGGACCGACGCCCACCATCCGCTTGCACCGCCGCTTTCACGAACCTGGTGCAAGCCGCGTGCAAGCGAGGCACATGCAGACAAAACGAAAGCCGAACCGCCGATATCGATCGGGCCGGCCCGGCTTGCTGGAAACCCCTGTGTTTCCGGGGAAATCGCTGGTTTTCAGGGCTTGAACGAGTGGGGCTTCATAGTGGAGACGAAGGGGATCGAACCCTCAACCTCCTGGTTGCAAACCAGGCGCTCTCCCAATTGAGCTACGTCCCCGATGGTGTTCCGAGCCGGGATGGGCTCGAAGATCCCAGGTGGATCCCGGCTTCGCAGGATTCACGCCCACATTCTAACGAATCTCCTGGCTGCTGAGAAGCGAGGCCGCTCTCAAACTCCAAATCCCCCAATCTGCTGGCCTGTCGTGGAAACCGGGAACCTCAGTCCCGGCCAGCCGTCACGGTGCGCCTCAGACCCTCCTCGAAACCGATCAGCGGTCGGTAGCCGAGCTCTCGACCAATTCGCTCCAGACTCGCCAGCGAATCCCGGACGTCTCCCGGTCGGCCCGGCCGGAATTCCGGCTCCAGGTTCGTCCCCTGGATGCGGTTGAGCGCCGAGATCAGGTCCAGCAATCGAGTCCGTTCTCCTGTCCCAACGTTGTAAACCTCGCCCCGTAGCGGGCCGGGATGCCGGATCGCCGAGAGGTTCGCCGCGACGGCGTTCGTGACATATGTGAAATCCCGGGTCTGCTCCCCATCGCCGTAAATCGTCGGGCGACGTCCCTCCCCCATCGCCTTGATGAAAAGCGAAATCACCCCGCTATAGGGACTCGATGGGTCCTGTCGCGGGCCGAAGATGTTGAAGTAGCGGAGACTCACCCCGTCAAGACCCATGGTTTGGGCGTACACCCGGACGTAATGCTCGCCGGCAAGCTTGCCCGCCGCGTACGGGCTCATCGGTTGCGGTAGCATCCCCTCGTGCTTTGGCAACTCAACGGCGTCGCCGTAGGCGCTGCTCGACGCCGCGAAGATGAATCGACGGACGCCCGCCTGCCGCGATGCCTCAAGCACGTTCAGAGTGGCCGTTGGGCCGCTCTCGTGCGACTGCAACGGCTCGCTCACCGATCGCGGTACGCTCGGGATCGCCGCCTCGTGGAAGACAAAGGCCATTCCCTCGGCCGCTCGTCGGCAGGTCTCGAAGTCGGCGGCCGTCCCCTCGATCCACTCGTATCGCCCCGCCAGATGCGCCAGGTTTTCCCGGCGCCCGGTGGAGAGATCGTCCAGAACCCGGACTCGCAGGCCCTCCGCGAGCAGGGCCTCGACCAGGTGCGACCCGATGAAGCCGGCCCCGCCCGTTACCAGTGCCGTTTGGTCCTTGAGCATGGCGTCCTCGGTCCTTTTCGTCCTCGGTCCGGAATTGAAGGCGGCTTGACGTCCCGCTACTCCAGGTTGGCTTCGCGGGAATTGTCGCTGGAGGCTTCGCGTTCGGGGGAACTTCGGGAGAGTGCCTGGAATCGTTCGCAATCGGGCTGAATCAGGCCCGGATGATGGCGGCCGTCGGGTCGGCCACCGATCGAGTTGCGTTCCGGGTGTCGACGATCAGCGGGGCGTGTCGGGCGATCCAGTTCCAGTCGTAGGCCGAATGGTCCGTGACGATGATCACGCAGTCGCGAGAGGCCAGGTAGTCCGCCGATAGGTCGCGGCTCGACATTCGGAGGTCGGGGTAGTGTCGCATCGCCGGGAGTTCGGGGATGTGCGGGTCGTTGTATTCGACCTCGGCCCCTTTCCGAAGGAGGCGCTCCATCAGCTCGAACCCGGGCGACTCGCGTGGGTCGTCGACGTCCTTCTTGTAAGCCATGCCCAGCAGGGTGATCTTGCTCCCCTTGACCGACCGGCACCGGTCGTTAAGGGCGTCGGCCACGCGGTCGACCACGTAGCCGGGCATCGAGGTGTTGACCTCTCCGGCCAGCTCGATGAAGCGTGTGGTCAGGCCGTGTTTGCGGGCGACCCAGGTCAGGTAGAACGGGTCGATCGGAATGCAGTGTCCGCCCAGGCCGGGACCCGGGTAGAATGCCTGGAAGCCGAACGGCTTGGTGCGGGCCGCCTCGATCACCTCCCAGACGTCGACCCCCATTCGAGAATAGATCACCTTCAGCTCGTTGACCAGCGCGATGTTAACGGCCCGATAGGTATTCTCCAGGATCTTGCTGGCCTCGGCGACCTCGGGACTGGAGACCTCGACGACACGGACAACCGCCCGGCCGTAGAGCGCGGAAGCCAGGGCGAGGCTGGGCGGGTCGAGGCCGCCGACGACCTTGGGGATCGAGGGCGCTGAGAACTGGGGATTGCCGGGGTCCTCGCGCTCCGGGCTGAACGCCAGGAAGAAGTCGGCCCCTGGACGAAGCCCCCCCTCGGCAAGGATCGGCAGGACGATGTCGCGGGTTGTCCCCGGGTAGGTCGTGCTCTCCAGGACCACGAGTTGCCCCGGACGGAGTCGGGCGGCGATCGATCGGGCGGAGTTCACGACGTAGGTGAGGTCGGGGTCGCGCGCCTGGGTCAACGGCGTGGGGACACAGATCAAGATGGCGTCGGGCTCGTCGAGGCGTTGGAAGTCGTCGGTGGCCTCGAAGCGGCCGTTCTCGCGGATCGCCCGAATCGTCTCGCCTGGGATGTGCTTGATGTAGCTTTCGCCGCGGCCGAGCCGATCGACCTTGGCCGGATCGACGTCGAAGCCCAGCACGGAGAGGCCCCGCTCGCAAAAGGCGAGGGCCAGCGGCAGGCCGACGTATCCCAGGCCGATGATCCCGACCCGGATCTCGCCCGACCGGAACTTCTCCAGCAGGGAATTGCGATCATATACGTGCCCGGACGGATGCCCACCGGAACTGGAATCGTCGACGCCCCGGATGCCCACGACCATCGATCTCCCCCTGGAACGCGCGGGCCGGCGGACGGCGGGCCGACGCGAACACCGATTCTATCGGGTCAACCGATCGCCCGGAAGCCAGAGGGGTCGGGGGGTCGGGCCGACGACGGGCCAGGGGCCGTTCTTCGCGGTGGCGCATGGGAACCTTGATCGTCAGGCGAGGAAGAGTCGGCGGAAGACCTGGCCCTCGTTGACGGTTGGGCGTTCGGGTCGTCCCTGGTGCCGGTAGATCAGTCGGGTGTGATCGGCGCCCAGGGCGTGAAGGATCGTCGCGTGGAGGTCGCGGACGTGCAGCCGGTCCTCGATCGCGTGAAGCCCGACCTCGTCGGTCCGGCCGACGACGATCCCGGGGCGGACACCGCCGCCAGCCATCCACATCGTGAAGCCATACGGGTTATGATCGCGGCCGTTCCCCTTTTCGGACATCGGTGTCCGGCCGAACTCACCGCCCCAGACGACGAGGGTTTGATCGAGCAGGCCGCGGCCTTTCAGGTCCTGGACCAGGCCCGCGACCGGACGGTCCATCGCCCGGCACGCCTTCGCGTGGTTGATCTCGATCTCGCTGTGTGAATCCCAGCGGCTCCCCGCGCCACAGTAGATCTGGATGAACCGAACCCCCCGTTCGACCATCCGTCGGGCCAGCAGGCAGAGGCGGCCGGTCGACTCGGTCGTTGGGTCGTCGAGGCCGTAAAGCGAGCGGGTCGCGGCGGTCTCTCGGGAGAGGTCGACCGCCTCGGGAGCCTCGGCCTGCATCCGAAAGGCCAGCTCGTAGCTCCGAATCCGCGCGTCGAGCTCGGTCTGGTCGAACCGGGTCTCGTGGTGCTTTCGATTGATCGAGCCCAGGAAATCGAGCTTGTTCCGCTGCCGGTCGGTGCCGACGTCGGTAGGGGTCGCCAGATTCGCGATCGGCTCCTCACCCCCTTCGATCCGAGTCCCCTGGTGGACGGCCGGCATGAAGCCGGTTCCCCAGTTCCTCGGGCCGCCGGCGACCTGCGCCCTCGGGTTATCCAGCATCACCACGAACCCGGGGAGATTCGCGTTTTCCGTTCCGAGCCCGTACGAGACCCAGCTTCCCAGCGAGGGGCGCCCGGCGAGCGTCGAGCCCGTATTCATCTGGCAGACGCCGCCGACGTGGTTCAGCCCGTTCGACCAGCACGACCGGATCACCGCCAGCTCATCGGCGCAGGTGGCGATGTTTGGGAGCCAGTCGGAGACCCAGTGGCCCGACTCGCCGAATTGCTTCCACTTCCGCCGAGAGGGCAGCAACGGTGCGCGGCCCTCGCCCATCGGCGTGATCACCGGCTTGAAGCTTGGGGGCAGCGGCTTTCCCGCCAGACGGTTCAGGTCGGGCTTGGGATCGAATGTGTCGATGTGGCTTGGACCGCCTTCCATGAACAGGAAGATCACGCTCCGGGCCGTCGCCGGCTGTCGCCAGGGCGCCGACGCATCGGTCATCGATGGGCTGGCCGTGGCCCCAGCCCAGAGGTCACGCGCCAGCAAATCGCCCAGCGCGAGGCCGCCGAAGCCAACGCCAGCCTCGAACAGCCATTCCCTCCTGGTTATTGGTAATTTGCCATTGGTGATTGGTTCTTGGCCCATGGTCCATGTTCTCCCAGGCGAATTTTTCCGCCCATCCAGCACGATTCGCCCCCGCCGCAGCGACCGAATTCAGCGACCAACCACCGACTAATCGACGTAAAGGAACTCGTTACTATTGAGGAGGACGTGGCCGAAGTCGACGAGTGCGGCGTGATCGGCGTTGCGGATCGGCGGATGAGAGACGCGCCGGGCGCGGTCGAGGAATCCGGCGGCCTCTTCGATCTCGCTGGCATCGGGCGGGCGCCCGATCGCGAGGCGGTAGGCGGCGAGGATTCTGGGACGCTGGCCGTCCGAGGCGGGAGCCATTCGCTCGACCCGATCGGCGAAGGATTTTGCCCGGGCGAGCGTCCAGGGTCCGTTCAGGAGCATGAGCGCCTGGGTGCTGGTGGTGGTGGGGACGCGGCGAGGGATCGGGACGCTGCCATCGGGGGCGTCGAAGGCGATGAGCATGGGGTCGGGGGCGTTTCGGGCGATCCGGGTCTCGATGGTCCTGCGCGGGCTCGTGGCGGAGACGGAGGGCCCGCCGATCCCTGGATCCAGCTCGCCGCTGGCCGCGAGCATGGCGTCCCGGATTTCCTCGGCGTCGAGCCGGACGACGGTCCGCTTCCAGAGGAGCCGGTTCTCGGGGTCGATCCGGGCGGCGTGAACCACCTCGTCGAACGGTCGGACGGCGGCCTGTCGGTAGGCTTCGGAGGAGACGATGAGCCGGTGGATCGGCTTCCATCGTTGGCCCCGGGCGATGAACTCGGTCGCGAGCCAGTCGAGCAGTTCGGGGTGGCTTGGGGGTTCGCCGAGCCGGCCGAAGTCGCTGGGCGTTCCGGAGAGCCCCCGGCCAAAGTGATACTGCCAGATCCGGTTGACGATCACCCGGGTTGTGAGTGGATGATCGGGTCGTCCCAGCCATTGGGCGAGGGCGAGGCGCCTGCCGGTCGAATCGGGCGCGGCGGGTGGCGTCGCGATGGCGGGAGGCGAGGGGTCGAGGGCCTTCGGAAAACCCGGCTCGATCGTTCCCTTGCGAGGTTTGCCCGGGATCGTCGTCGGCGGGGCGATCGGGCCGACGTCCCGGACGGTCATGACACTGGCGGGCTCCTCGGGCCGGATCGCCTCGAAAGCCTTCAACTTCGCCTGAAGCTCGGCCCAGCGCGCCTTGTCGCGGCCCTTGAGGATCCTCGGGACCTGGTCGTGCTCGTAGGCGACCTGCCGGAAGGCGAGCGCCCCAATCTGGCGCTCGTACGGGGTACGATCGGCCTCGTTCTTCGTCAGGACAGCCCGGATATCGTCCTGGAACTTCGCCAGGGCTGAGGCCGTACCTCGGTCGCGATAGGGTCTCGCGATATCCTCCATCTCGCGGAGGATTTTGGCCGCCGCCTGTTCCCATGCCGATCGTTTTTGCCGGTATGTCTCGCACTGACTCGCGCGGGCGAGTGGCAAATCATCGCGAGGGAGCATCGGCGAGAAGAAGGCTCGGAGCCGGAAGTAATCCTCCTGGAGGATCGGGTCGAACTTGTGATCGTGGCAGCGGGCGCATCCGATGCTCAGCCCCAGGAAGACCTCGCCGGTGACATCGGTGACGTCGTTGACGATATCTTCCCACTGGCCGATGACGTTGCGCTGGTTGTATTCGTAGGGCCAAAGTCGGAGGTATCCGGCGGCGACCCGGAGCTGGGGGTCGTCGGGGTCGATCTCGTCACCGGCGAGTTGCTCGGCGAGGAAGCGGTCGTACGGTTTGTCGGCGTTGAACGACTGGACGACGTAATCCCGATAGCGCCAGGCGTCGGGTCGGTAGGCGTCCTGGCGGTATCCGTCGGATTCCGCGTATCGGACGAGGTCGAGCCAGTGCCTGGCCCATCGCTGGCCGTACCGGGGTGAGGCCAGCAGGCGGTCGACCAGGCGTTCGTAGGCGTCGGGGCGATTGTCGGCGAGGAAGGCGTCGACTTCCTCGGGCGTTGGGGGAAGGCCGATCAGGTCGAAGGTCAGCCGGCGGATCAGGGTGAGCCGGTCGGCCCGGGGTGCTGGTTCGAGTTGTTTCGCGGCGAGGGATTGCCGGATGAATCGATCGATGGGGTTGGTCGACCAGTCGGAGCCGTCGGGCGAGGGGAGGGCGTCGACGTCAGGAACCTCGGGGCGCCGGAGCGGCCGAAACGACCAGGGCAGGGGTTGAGGATCCGTTCGATCGCCTTCCGGACTGATACCGGCGGCGTGGGGCCTGGTACGATCAGCCGAGGGCCAGGGCGCTCCCATGGCGACCCATCGGGTCAGGTCGTTGATCTTCTCGGGCGCGAGCTTGCCCGAGGGGGGCATTTCGGGGCCGTCGTAGTGGACAGCCTCGACGAGCAGGCTCTCGCCGGGCTTGCCGGGGACGAGGGCGGGGCCGGAGTCGCCACCGCCGAGGATGGCCTCGATCGAGTCGAGCCGTAGGCCGCCCTTTTGCTTCACCGCCGAGTGGCAAGAATAGCAGCTCTCGACCAGGAGAGGCCGGACGCGTTGCTCGAAGAATCGTTCCCGCTCGGCCTGGATCGCCCGGTCGGCCGGCGTCCCTTCCCCGGCCGTCGCCATCGAGGCGATCGTGGCGAACAGCAAGATCGGACCGATCGGCCGTCGGCTCGCATTCATGAGAGGCCCCACGAAGGATTGGGGACGCTACCGTCGGGTCGGGGGTGTTTAACAGATTCTTATCATACGGCCGGTGGTTCCGGCAACCCGTCGACGAAAAACCCCCCGCCAGCATCGCGCTGGTCAGGGGGGGCCTGGTCTCCGATGGTGTCCAAAAATGATGACGCGCGGGATCAATCGACCAGATCACGCCAGGCGAGATAGGCCTCGATCCAGCAGAATCCCTCGGGGCGCGGCTCGATCCAGTCGAGCTTGCTGATGTCGACGATGTGGAGCTTTCCGCTGGACTTGCAGACGGCGTTGATTCCGTATCCCACGCGGGGCGACTCGAGGCGGATGCACTCGACCTCGATGCCGCCAAGCCGGGCGCGGAACGGGCAGACGACCTCTTCTCGGATGATGCTGAGCAGTCCGGCGTGTTCGTCGCTTTCGTCGAGGCTTTCGCTGGTGGCCTGATCGATCAGGGCGCGAAGCCTTCGAGAGTCGCTGTGGGTAGGGTGATCCGCCAGGGCGGTTGCGGTCCCTCTCTCGCCGTTCCAGAACATGGGTGTCTCCTCCGGGATGCGGGAGAAATCGGGCGTCCAGCGCCCTCGCGTGGGGCGAGGCCGGGAGCCGAAGTCGGTGCAATCGAATTGCGGAGATGTTCGGGGTCGGCCGATCCGACGAGAGGCGGAGGATCGGTGATCGACTAATAGATAACAATACCCGAAATTTGGGAGTGGGCACAAGGGCCAGCCGGCGGTGTCCAGGCCGATGGGGTCGAGATCGCCCGGGGAATCGGAATGAGCCGTGTTCGTGAGCGGCGATGGTCGTTGCGGGGGTGGCCGCGGTTGCGATATCGTCGGTCGAGTGCAGGACGATTCGGCTGGGTGCGGGAGGGGTGTCGATGGCGTTCGATTCGAAGCGGCAGCGGCGGATCCTGGGACGGTTTGCCACGGGCGTGACCGTCGTGACGACCGATGGCCCGTCCGGGCCGCACGGGATGACGGCCAACGCGTTCGCCTCGCTCTCGCTCGACCCGCCCCTGGTGCTGGTGGCTGTCGATCGACGTGCGTCGATGCTCGATCACCTGAAGGGCAACGGCTGCTTTGCCGTCAACGTCCTCCGCGATGACCAGGAACCGCTCTCGCTCCGGTTCGCGACCCCCGGGCCCAAGAGCTTCGCCGATCTCGATGTCACAACGGCCGTGACCGGCTCGCCGATCCTGTCGCACGCGATCGCCTACCTGGATTGCCGGGTCCACGAGATTCTTCCCGGCGGCGACCATACCATCTTCGTCGGCGAGATCCTCGACGGCGACGAACGCGGCGGCAATCCGCTGCTCTACTTCGGCGGGAATTATCGGAGGCTGGCGGATTAGGTGGGTGCCACGCCCATTCGATCGGTGCCATGGCGATGTTGAGTCTATCGCGGATTGCGATTATCATTGACTGCGAGTCCTCCCTTCAACCGATGGACCGGAACGGTGCGGGTCATCTCCCGGAAACGACTGAAGGAATTCTGGGTCTCCCGAAAAGGCGATGCTCGGACCGCCGAGAAGGACCTATCTGCCTGGTACAAAATCGTCCGAAGCGTGGAATGGGAGAACTTCGGGGCCCTCCGGCGGACATTTCGATCTGCCGATTAGGTCGGCCATTGCATCGTCTTCAACGAGGGGAACAACCGGTATCGCCTGGCCGGTAGGGTGAACTATGCCCGCGGTATCGTCTATGTGCTCCGGGTGATGGATCATTCGGAGTACGACGAGAACCGATGGCCGGATGATTGTCGTTGCCACGAGCCACCCCCGAAGCGACCAACCGTCCCAATGGCAGGGACGCCGGGGCGCTCGAAGAAGTAGGGACCAGACCATGGCGGAGCGAACCAACCGGGCGCGACGAGGGGCCGTCGATCAACCGGCCGAGCGGAGCAAGGTCGCCGATTCGTACCTGGAACGGGTGAAGCGGTTCCCCCTCGTCCCCATCCGGGACGATCGCCATCTGGACGACGCCGTCAAGGTCATGGACGACCTGCTTGCCCGTGAACTGGACGAGGCCGAGCAGCAGTATTTCGACGTCCTGACTCGCCTCGTCGAGGATTATGAGGAAGAGCAGGTCCCCATTTCGGAGGCCTCTGAGGCGGACGTGCTCCGGGAATTGATGCGGGCCAACGGGCTATCTCAATCCGCGCTCGGGCGGGCCTCCGGGATCGCCCAATCGACGATCTCGGCCGTCCTCAATGGCTCCCGACGGCTCACCCGGGAGCAGATCGCAAGGCTCTCCGAACTGTTCGGCGTCGGGCCTTCCGCCTTCATGTAAGCCGCTGGATCATGGAGGCGGATCGCCGGCTAGGGCTCGCGTCGGAGCCGCGAGTCCTGCCGGATGGTCCAGGTCTGGGGCTTGCCGCCGGGCGGGGTGAAAGTCGCCGAGGCATTGTAGCCCTCCGGCGTTGGCTGGATCGTGAGCCGGTGAGTCGGCAGGCCGGGCGCGTCGGGGAGGGCCAGCTCCTCGACGGTCGCCGCCCATCGCTTGTTCTTCGACTGAAACGCTGCCTGTGCGTGGTAGACCTGCATCAGTCGGTCGCGGATCGGGCCGGAGGGGTCGGGGCGGTAGGTGTCGGTGCCGGGTTTCGCGTCGGAGAATTGCAGGTAGCCCCAGCGCTCGGGGCGGTGCATGTCGATCACTCCCTGCGGCGACCAGACCCAGTTGTCCTCGCGCGTCTTCGGGACTTTCTGGTACTTGCCATCGACAATCTCATGCTGCCACTCGACCCTTGAGAAGTTGATCCGCCACTGGTCGCCGGCCTTCGGCGGAGCGGGCCGATTCGCGTGCTCGCGTAGCACTTTCCAGGGGAAGGCCATCTCCACCGTCCAGCCGTGGTCGGTCTCTTTAGAGTTGTTGATCGTCCCGTCGACGCGGACTGCTGTCTTCAGTCCTGGGATCTCCCAGGCGTCGACCGCCGGGCCGCCGTTGCGGTACGGCTTGCCCAGGAACAGATCCCACTCGGTGTTCAGCGCGTTGATCTCGATTTCGTAGTATTCGTGGTTGTCGCCGTCGGGGTCGATGAAGACCTCGAAGTCGTTGTCGTGGAAGATCACCGAGTCGTGCTTCGTGAGCGTCGCCCAGACGTGGGGCTCCTGGAGCTTCGCGGCGACGTAGAGATACTGATCGTCCCATCGCATCTTCGCCCGCGTGCGGAACCTGGGCAATGGGCGGATATATCCCTCGATGTCGACGAAATCTTCCGTCCAGGGCGCATCCTTCCACTCGTCGTCATCCAGGCGGCCGTCGATCCGGATCGGGGCCAAGGTCCGGTAGGCGACGTATCCTCGCGGGGGCGTGGACGACACGGCTTCCGACGCCTTCGCGATCGGCTGGATGATCGCGGCGAGCAGGTCGGGCTTCTTCGGGTCGTGGACCAGATGCAGGTAACGCGGGCCGTCGGCGTAGTCGAGGCGGATCGTCCGGATGCGGTTCGCCTCGGCGACGAGCAGCGAGATCTGCTTCCGTTCCGGGCTCGCGGCGATCGCGTCGAGCAGGCGCTGGGGGTGGAACGTCTCGCCGTCCACGCCGAGCACCTTCATTCCCGGCCCGACGCCCGACCGATCGGCGACCATTCCGGGGACCACCACCGTCACCTTCCCCTCGCCGTCGAGGGCCAGGCCGATCGAGTCGACGGCCGAGACGACTCCGGTGCCCGATCGTGAGATCCGGCTGGCGACCGGTGGCGCCTCGTGGCGCAGTTCGAGCCTGTATCCGCACCGCCCGACGACGTCCGTCGACAGCCCCTCCATCGGTTTCTCGATCCGATCACGGAGGAAGGATTCCCAGTTGAATGCGCAAACATCATTGAGTGATTTCATGACATCCGCGAACTCGTAGGGCCATACTCGCGTCGCGGTCGTTCCCGACTCGCCCAGGAAATTGCGGCAGAAGTCGTCGAGGCTGCGCTTTCCGCCGGTTTGCTGGCGGATGATCGCGTCGGCCTCGAGCCAGATGAGGGCGCCCTCGAAGTAGTAGTCCTGGCCGCGACGCAGGTCGCTCCAGTCGGAGGGGCCGCGGAGCAGGTGCGAGGCGATCGCGGTGTCTTCCAGCGATCGCCAGCGCCGACCCTCGCGGTGTCGGAGCGATCCAATGTTCGCCGCGAGCATCCGGCGGTACTCGTTGAGGTCGATCATCCCCGACCGCGCCATTAACACCTCGCCGAGGTACTCGGTCAGACCCTCGTAGACCCAGAGAAGTGCCGTCTTTTGCGGTGTCTGGTAGTTGGGGGTACACATCCCCGCCGGGCGTCGGAACTTGCCGCACCAGGAATGGACATATTCGTGAGGCAACAGATTACCGACCCATCCGCGCAGGTGGCCGGGCGTGACGAGGTCGCGCTCGTGGACGCCGTTGACGCTGCACGCCAGGTGCTCCAGGCCCAGGTAGCCGAGGTCGTCGCTGCACGTCACCAGGAAGTGGAACGACGGGTAATGGCAGGTGCCGAACAGCGCCCCAGCCTCGCGCACGACCCGAGAGTAGATCGCAGCGACGTCGTTGCTGAGCTTCAACGCCTCGGGCGATTCGGAGACCAGATCGAGCGAGGCGGGCGGATAGGGGCCGGTTTCCAGCGGGATGCGGCGGAGGTGCTTGCCGGCGATCACGGGGTTGTCGACCAGATCATTGAGCGATGCCGGTTGAAAGCGGATGACGTGATTCGCACTTCGCTCTTCTGTTCGAGCGATCTCGAGCGACGAGGCGTGCTCCCAGTCGCGTGGGAGGAGCAGCGTTGCCTCGACCAGGAGTTCATCGGCCGACGGCCCCTCGGGGTACATCAGGCAGGGGGCCCAGTTGATCAGCGAGACGGAATCGTTTCCATAGGTGAGATAACCGGCCGCCTCGGTCGAGGGCTTCTCGCAAATCATGTCGAGCCGGACGACGACCGAGGAGACGCCTTCGGGGACATCCGCGACGATCCGATGGATCTCGACCTCATCCCGGCGCCAGGAGATGGGCTTCCCTTGAGATGTCTCGACGCGGAGCCCGGCGACGTTTTGAAGCGGGCCCGAGGGTGCGTGAGTGCCCGGGATCCACTTCGGATACCAGAGCGCCAGCTTGCCGGGTCGGCAGGGGATCTCCATCCTCGAATGCGCGAGATGCCGCGGGAGGTCATGGGTATCCAGCTCCAGGCGGATCGTCGGGCCCTCGCCTGCCCGAACCTGGCCCGCGAGGCACGTTGCGATCGCCAGGGCCCACAGCCATCGTCGAGCCGGATCCGCCATGAATCGCCCCCTTTTCACCTTCTCAAACATCGAGCCGGTCTCCGGGCGCCCGGAGCGCCGTCGCCATTCCCCGACCATGGTAGAAAGCTCGACGCCTTCGATCAATCCAATCGCCGGGTCGATTCCGGGGCCGGACATTGCATCGACGTCACGTAACGCCGATGATGGTCGTCGCGTTGAGACGGACGAGACAGAATCGCCTGAAGGAGCCTTGCCGTGTCGCTTCGAATCGTGATGGGAGCGATGATGATCGGGACCACGCTGGCGATGGCCGCCGCCAGGAGCGCCGAGCCGCTGAAAGCGGGCATCATTGGGCTGGATACCTCACATGTAACGGCCTTTACACAACTTCTGAACGCCCCGAAGCCAAAGCCCGAGGTGGCGGGGGTTCGCGTGGTCGCGGCGTATCCCGGTGGCAGTCCCGACATCCCCTCCAGCGCGAATCGCGTGGGACAGTACACGCGGACGCTCAAAGAGAAGCACGGGGTGGAGATCGTTGACTCGATCGACGAGCTGCTGAAGCGAGTCGACGTCGTCTTCCTGGAGAGCGTGGACGGGCGTCCGCATCTGGAGCAGGCCCGGCCGGTTTTCCAGGCGCGCAAGCCGGTCTTCATCGACAAGCCGGTGGCGGGCTCGCTCGCGGATGCCATCGCGCTGTATGACCTGGCCCGCGAGACGAACACGCCGTGCTTCTCCAGCTCATCGTTGCGGTTCAGCCCGGGCATCCTCTCGCTTCGGACCAGCCCGAAGCTTGGCGAGATCGTCGGCTGCGACACCTTCGGCCCCTGCGAGCTGGAGCCGCACCACCCGGACCTCTTCTGGTACGGCATCCACGGCGTTGAGATCCTCTACACCGTGATGGGGACCGGCTGCCAGACCGTCGCCCGGACCCACAGCGAGGGGACCGATCTGGCCGTCGGCCTCTGGAAGGACGGCCGGATCGGGACGTTCCGCGGCAATCGCCGGGCGCCTTACAAGTTCGGCGGGACCGCCTTCGGCACCAAGGGGATTGCCCCCGTGGGCGACTACTCCGGTTACGAGCCGCTCGTCGTCGAGATCGTGAAGTTCTTCAAGACCGGCAAGCCCCCCGTCTCGGCCGAGGAAACCATCGAGATCTACGCCTTCATGGAAGCCGCCGACGAAAGCCAGCGCCAGGGCGGCCGGCCCGTCTCGATCGCTGAGGTCATCAGCAAGGCTCGGGCTCGAGAGAAGAAGTGATTGGTTTCTGGTTTTCAGTTTTCGGTTTTCAGTTTTCAGTTTTCAGTCCTCGGACTGTGCTGTTGTCCCGGATCCCGTAGTGAATCGCACCCTCTATTCACTCTGACGATGGAGTCCTGGATCGACGATCTCCTTCGCGAAGTCAGTGTCTGTCCGCCAAACGGAACGGAAAACTGAAAACTGAAAACTGAAAACTGAAAACTGAAAACTGAAAACTGAAAACTGAAAACTGAAAACTGAAAAC
>DAIDKV010000092.1 GCA_027449865.1 Planctomycetales bacterium | reverse complement strand
CTCGGCCTTCCGCCGGGAGCCCTTCAACTTTCGTACGACGCGACGAACCAGGCGCTCGAGGTCAAGCTGGTCTACACGCCGACGTCGTACGACCAGTACGTCGGCCTGAACCTCAACCTTGGCAGCCTGGCGGCCGACGCGGGTGGACAGGCCGCGACGTACCTCCAGGGTCTGACCGACCTCGTCGACCTCAGCGGCAAGTCGCGGCTCCACGTCCAGGCCGGCGTGACGGTTACTCTCGACCTCGGAATCGGCGTCGATGCCTCGGGCAACGTCTCGCCGTTCCTCTACAACGACACCGGGGTTGCGGGGACTTTACTCGTCTCGACGGCAGGCGCCAACTTTACCGCGACGCTCGGGCCACTCAGCCTCACCGTCCAGAACGGTTCGGCGGCGATTAGCACCGACGGCGTCAGTACGACCAGCCCCGCCTCGATCGACGTCGGGATCGCAACTTCGGCCGGCAATCCGGCCCTCAGCTCGTTCGTCTCGAACATCTCGACCGAGCTCGCGACCACGATGACCGCCGGGATGGGCGTCAATCTGCCGCTCTATCTCAACGGGACGCAGAACCTGGGATCGCTCACGATCACGGTCCCAACGCTGAGCGAGCTTTTTGCCAGCCCCGTCCCCTCGGGAGCGGTGCAGATCGCCACGCCCGACCTGAACTCAGCGCTGAGCCAGCTCTTCAACCTCAGCACGCTGCTGGAGAACCCCACGGTCTTCCTCGACCCGCTCAATAACCTGCTCGGTGACCTCGCCGGGCTCATGGGCAACCAGATTCTCGACGCCAATCTCCCGCTGGTTGGCTCGGGGCTCTCGGCCGGCGCGAGTTTCATCACGACCATCCAGAACGACCTGCTCGTCCCGCTCGACAAGGCGATCAAGGCCGGCGGCGGTAACCCGTCGCAGTCCATCGCCAACTCGATAACGTCCTCCCTCGGCTCGCTGCTGCTCGCGCCGGTGACTGTTACCAACCCAGATCCCAACTCGGTTCAGTTTAATGTCGATCTGGGGCAGGTCCAAACCTATCAGGTCCCGTTCAACCTGGGACTCTCCGCTCTTGGCCTCAGCCTCGGCGGCAACGTCACGATCACGATGCACTGGAGCCTCCTGCTCGACTTCGGCGTCAGCCTGAGCGACGGGCTTTACCTCGTCACCGACCCGACCGATCCGACGACCGGCCTGGCGGCGCCGGTGGTCTCGCTGGGAGTGGGCGTGACACTCCCAGGAACCGGGATCTCGGGATCGCTCGGGTTCCTTAGCTTCTCGGCGAACACCGTCCCCGCGGCTCAGGACTTGAACGGCAAGGATACCGGCTTGACCGGCACATTTGCTGTTAACCTCAATTCACCGGCCAACGACGGCCGCCTCTCGGCCAGCCAGTTCATCGCCGGGCCGCTCGCCGACCTGGTCTCGGCGACATTCAACGCCGATGCCTACGTCGATCTCGCCATCGTCACCAGTATCGGCGGCGGGACCATGTTCCCGTCGTTCAGCTTCAATTTCGTGATGGACTGGCCGTTCGCCAACTGGCAGGTCTACGGCCAGAACGCCAGCTCGAACCCCTCGAGTGAGGGAAGCTCGCCGCAGATCTCGCTCGACAACGTCTCGCTCGAACTCGGCTCGTTCATCAGCAGCTTCGTCACGCCGATCCTGAACGATATCGAGCCCGTCTTCAACGCGATCAAGCCGGTGATGAACGTCCTCACTCAGCCGATCCCGGTCATCTCCGACCTCGCCGGCCAGCCGATCACGCTGATCACTCTCGCCGAGGACCTGGAGCCCCAGTACGCCTCCGACATCAATGCTTTCCTCACGGTGTATAACCTGTTCAACAGCCTGTATAGCGAACTGGGGAGCGTCGGCGGCGGCAATCTCTCGCTCGACTTCGGTAACTTTAACCTGAATTCGCTAATCGGCGATTTGCGCGGTCATGGAAGCGTCTCCAGCGCGAGCTTCAACCTGGGGAGCCTTCCCTCGCCGCCGAATCTGTCGAGCAGCGGGATTTCGGGCGGATCGCAGAGCTTTCTCCAGAACCTCGACGGCACGACTCCCGGTAGCATCCAGTTCCCGATCCTGCACGACCCCCTTAGCATCCTCCAGTTGCTGATGGGTCAGACTGTCAACCTGTTTGTCTTCGACACGCCCACGCTGACCCTGGGTTTCAACTACCAGCAGCAGTTCCCGATCTTCCCGCCCCTGTTCGCAACCCTGGGCGGGAGCGTATCGGCATCGATTCACTTCCAGTTTGGATACGACACCTACGGTATCCAGGAATGGGCTCACTCCGACTTCAACTCCTCCGCGCTGCCAGACCTCCTCGATGGATTCTACGTCGTCGCGGGGACACCCAACGTCGTTCTGAACGCCGGAATCACGGCGGGAGCCTCGATCAGCCTGGTGGTGGCGTCGGCCGGCGTGGAAGGGGGCATCTTCGCCAACATCGACATGAGCCTGGTGGACGTCAACGGGACCGGCAAGGACCGACTCAACGACATCATCAAGCTGCTGGAGAACGACCCCCTCGGCCTCTTCGACGTTTCGGGATCTGTTTATGCCCAGCTTCAGGCGTATTTTGACATCAACCTGTTCTTTGTGCATATTGACAAAACTTTTAACATCACCCCTCCGATCACGCTCGTCTCGTTCAGCTACACGCCGCCCAATCCGACGGTGGTCGCCGATCAGTCGGGAAGTAGTCTCTCGATCAACACGGGTCCGACCTCGGCGAATCGCCAGTTCGGCAACACCAATCAGGGAGATCAGACCTTCACCGTTTCGCACGTCGGCGGTTCGGCGGGAAACGAGGTCGTCTCGGTAACAGCCTACGGCCAGACCACCACCTATTCCGGCGTCGGCACGATCACCTACGGCGGCGGACTCGGCAATGATACGATCGACATGTCGGGTGTGCAATCGAACACGGTACTCACCGGAGGTGAGGGGCACAACACGATCATCGGCGGAAGTGGTTACAATACCATCGTCGAGTCGGGATTCAGCACGTATAACCTTGCCAGCGGCCTGATCGCGATGGGCCCCAATAGCACCGACACCTATCAAAACATCCAGGATATTCAGCTCACCGGTCCCTCCAGCGGCAATGCCTCGTTCAACGTCGCGAATTACATCGGAAATGATACGCTGAACGGTCAGGGGAACAACAATACCTACAACATCGCGTTCAGCCCCGACGGCACGACCACGATTCAGAATACCGGCAGTGGAGACACGGCGAACATTGTCCTTGGCCAGGGAAGTGCTCCCGTCACCGTCACACCGACGAGCGTGAGCCAGGGAGTGAACACGGTCGATTTTGGGTCGAGCGTCACCACGCTGAACATCGACGGCACGGCCTCCAATACCAGCTACACCATCCAGAACACGCCCGGAAACTCCTGTACGACCACCCTCAATACCGGCGACGGCAACGATGCTGTGTATGTCCTGGCGACGAGCGGACCGACGATGGTCAATGCGGGCGCGGGGACCGATGTGGTCGACGTCGGTAGCCTGGCTCCCGCGGCCGGCTCAGGACCGCCGACGGCCGGCAGCAACGTGGGAACGATCGCTGGCCCGTTCACGGTCAACACGCAAATCGGGGTGGTCACGCTCAATGTTGACGACTCCGGCGATACCGGGCCGAAATCGGCGACGCTCACCCAGACGATGCTCACCGGGCTCGGCATGGGCGCCGGCGGGATCACCTACAATAACCTCTCGGCGCTGAATGTGTACCTTGGCACGGGCGGCGACATCGTCGGTATCCAGGGAACGCAGCAATATAACCTCACCACATTCCTTGGGGCCCCGGGATCGGCCGCGAACACCTTCAACGTGGGGAGCGTTTCGCCGATGGCGGTTGGGCAGCCGCCGACCCCAGGAAGCGTTCTGACGGGCATCCTCGGCGCCCTGATCCTCCAGGGGACAGGGATCGACACGGCGAATATTGACGACACGGGCGATACCTCGGCCAGCGCGGCGATCCTGACCAGTTCCACCCTCACTGGGCTGGGGATGGTCCCGGCCGGGATCACCTATTCGGGCCTTGCCGCGCTGGCGATTGATCTCGGCACCGGGGGCGATACGGTCAACGTCGCCAGCACGTACTCTGGTACGACCACCACGCTCAACGCTCAGACAACCGGATCGGCGGCGAATACCTTCAACGTCGGAAGTCTGTATCCGTACGCGACCGGAACGACCAGCGGAGGTGTCGTCTCGACGATCGCGGGACACCTGATCGTCAACGGCTCGGGTGCGGATACGATGAATGTCGACGACACCGGCGACGCCATCGCTCGGAGCGGGGCAGCGCTCAATGATACGACCTTGACCGGCCTGGGGATGGGCGCTCTGGGGATCACGTTCCACGATCTTCCCGCGGCGAGTGGAACGAGTAGCCTGCACACGCTGACGATCCGCCTCGGGCCCGGTGGTAACGCGAATTTCACGGTCACGGTCAACCAGAACTTGCCGTACCTGACAACCGTCGACGCGGGAACCTCGCTCGACACCGCAACGGTGACGTACCAGCACAATCAGAACGGCATCCTCAACATGATCGGTTTCAAGGTTTCCGGCGGCGAGACGGTCGTCGGCGACCTCGCGGGCCTACTTGACGAGACGCAATTCCAGGATGTGCCGCTTCTCACGATCGGCGGAAACGTCCTGCCGACGGCCCGGATCATCGGCGTGACGATCGATCATCTGATCGTTGATGGCTCCTTCGCCGGTAGCCTCAGCCTGACGAAAGACCTCGGTCGGATGGACATCACCGGCGACATGTCGGGCTCAATCACCGTGGCAGGGAATCTCGGCACGCTGAATGTTCAGGGAGGGACGCCGGGAACGGTTACGGCCGCGACCGTGGGCAATATCGCGGTGCAGGGGGGATACGGTCCGGTGGTCCTTCAGGTCAACGAGGGCGGCGTCCAGAGACGGGTCGACGCCGCCCCGATCGCCACGCCTTATCCCCAGCCGATGGCCGTCGGAACCTATCCGACATCCGCCCTGCTCGACGCCGGTCCGGCCCACGTCAACTTCCAGTACCTCTACGAGGGGCACACAGCGCTCGATCTCACGGGTAACCCGCTCTCACTCACCAATCCGCAGCTCAGCGTTCGCGTGACGAACAACTCGGGAACGACTGTTCCGTTCTACGACCTGAGCCTCGACACCTGGAGCCAGTCGGCCGCGTTCAACCTGGCACGGCTCGACACCTCGAACGCGATTGCCTCGGGTATCCGCGACGTCTCGATCGACGGGAGCTTGCTCACTCAGATCTCAACCCAGAGCCAGCAGTTCCTTTCGATCCAGGGGACAACGCAAGGCGGTGTGATCCTCCCCCAGGACAACCTCGGTGGGATCGGTGTCCGGGATTATGCTCCTCCGCGATCCGTCGAGGCGGCGAGCGTGCAGTCGGTGGCGGCGGGCGAACTCGCCCAGCCGACCGGCCGGGTCATCCCGGGCAATCAGGCGAATTTCACCGACGCGGATCTCGTCCTGACCCCCGGGACCGTGATTCATCCAGCGAACACCATTCTCCGCGTCCCCTTCTCCACTCAAAATCCGGTCGGCCTCTTCTTCGGGACGCTCTCCAGCCAGAGTGTCCTCGGCCTCCAGGGTGTGGTCTTCACGGACCAGCAGGCGAACTCGCCCCTGACGACCGACCAGCGCGGCGAGGTGACCGCGCTGGTGACCATCGCCTCGGCGCCGCTTTCCACCGCGGCCGGGGCCGCGTCGTTCGCCGGGATTACCTCGGTCGCCTTAAACGGTAATGGCGGATCGATGACGACCAACCTCCCAATTGCCCAGTCGATCACCAGCACCGGCCCGCTCGGCGATCTGAACCTGACCTCGTACTCCGGACTCAAGGCGAACGTCACGGCGCCGGCGTTCTTCGGCAACATCAATGTGCCGGATGGCCCGATCAGCGGGACCATCCTGGCGACCGGGACCGAGATCGATCCGATCACAGCAGCCACCTCAACGATCGACGGCAGCATCGGTCGGATCTTCAGCCTTGCGGGTCAGAATCCTGTGGCCACCCAGATCGTCGCTGGATATGCCGGGATATCCGGCAAGATCCTCACGCCGAATCGCTTATTGAGCCAGGTGATGAGCCACGGAGCAATCAACGGCCTGATCCTGGCGCAAGGGGATATCGGATCGGAGGCGACAGGAACCCTGGGCCAGACGCTCCGGCTCGGTGGGGTGGTCTCCTACGGCCCGATCGGCGGGCAGATCGTCACAGCGTCGAACCTGATCGGCGATGTGACGGCCTACGGCGGGATGATCTCAGGCCGAATCGCGGCGGAGACCGGCATCCTCGGCAATCTGACGATCAACTCGCGTTTCACACCCGGCAGCGCGATCGTCTCGGGCGGCGAGATCGGCGACCCCACGCTCGGGACCTCGCTCGCGATGCGAGTCGGAGGACTTCGCGGGTTCGTCGCGGCCCTTGGCTCGATTCGATTCGCACCTTATACGAACCAGCCAACGAGCGAGAGCTTCCAGAATCCGGCGGCCGGCAGCACCGATGCCCTCGCCATTGACGCTCTCTTCGCGCAGCTCAATCAGGACATCACCAACGAGGCCTATACCGAGCTGGCGGCCGATCTCTACCGGCTCAAGCTCTCGGGGGCGGTGCTCAATTATTCCTGATCAATAGTTCATGGGCCCAGCCCTGAAGGGCTGGGCTTGCCCGTGGGCT
>DAIDKV010000091.1 GCA_027449865.1 Planctomycetales bacterium | reverse complement strand
GCGGAGTTGCTCCGGCGGGCCGCGGCGGCCGGTATCGATCGGGAGCGGGCGTTCTGGCGTCGGGTCCATGAGCTTCGGGCGGGTCGGCCGGCGGAATGGTCGCCGGCGACGATCGCCGACCTGGCCGCCTCGCTGGGAGGGCCCGACTCATGATGACCGCGAGTTGGGCGAAGCACCTCGGGCGCGATCCCGTGCTCGGCTTCGAGCACAAGGGCTGGACGATCGAGGTCTATCGGGTCGGGCGTCGTCAGGAGTATCAGGCCCTCGCGATCGACCCGGGCGGGAAGGAGAGGCAGACGGGCCGGATCGGCGGACCCGGGGCCTTGACGCGGGCGGGATACGAGGCGAGGTTGATCGTCGACACCCAGATCGGAGGGCTGGAACCGTGGGAATCACGTTGAACGTGTCGGTCTGCCGGAAGGTCGGGACCAGTGATTTCGGGTCCTATGGGGCGTCGGTCGGCTTTGAGGGGATCGAGATCCCCGGAGACGCCACCGGCGAGCAGATCGCCGCGATCCACCGTCACTGGCTGGCAGTCGCGGAGGCTGCTGTGGGTGACGAACTGGAACGGCTGCGGGGCGAGTCCTCGGGCGCCCCGTCCGGCCGCGGCGGGCGGTTCGCCGGCGACGACGACCGCCGCCAGGCCCGGGACGATGGCGACGACCAGGGCGAGGGAGAGCAGGCCCCGACGAACGGGCGGCAACTCCTCGGTTGGGCCTCGAAGCAGGACCCCGACGCTAAGGATGATGTGGTGGCTTACGGGCGGCGGAAGGGTTTCCCCTCGAAGGTGATCGACTGGAACAAGGGGCAGGTGTCGGCCGCATACCGGGCGGTCCGGGGGACCCTATGATCCACCTCGAAATCGACCGGGAAGAGTCGCCCGGGGAGATGCGTATCCGCCTCGAATGCGAACGGTGCGGGTTGGAATCTTCGGACGCCGGGCGGTGCGATTCCGACGATTTCGCGGCCGTGGAAATCACCGCCAAAGTGGTCCGTGCCATGGCCCGGCATCGGGCCGGATGGTCACTTCTCGATGGACGCGATTACTGCGGCATTTGCAGGATCGAAGATCCGGAGATGCAGCCATGAAATACACGATATTCATCCCCGAATACCCGGGAGCGGAATTCCCCGATGTGATCGAGGCGTGGGCGGAGGACCTCGGCGAGCTGTCCGAAATGGCCGGCGAGATCAGCCGGGCCCATCCGCCAGGCGAATACGGTGTAAGCGAGGACGGCCGACCCTTGGGAATCCTGACCGTCTATGGACCGGGCCGATGGTTGTTCCGAGGTGAGAAGGTCCATATGGGGCCAGGCTTCATGATCCTCTGAGAGCCCGGGTCAGAAGAAAAATCCGACGATCGGCCGCCCCTTTGGGATCCTCCCCGGGCGGTCGATCGTGTACATTTTCTCCCGCGGGAGCACCTCAACGGGAGAGACCGACTTGAGAAGAACCATCTTCGCCGCGATCGTCGCCGCCCTGGCCGTCGGTGTCCAGGCCCGCGCCGACTCGATCACTCTGACCTTTCCGGGCCTGAAGGACGGGCAGTCGGTGTACAACTACCTGGGTGACTCTGGGGGCATCTCCTGGATCGTCCAGTCGAGTCCGCCGGCGACCGCGATTGGCCCAGGCAATCCTGAATACGCCGGAACGCCCGGCCTCGCGTTCTCGGGCGACTGGTCAGTCTTTCTTTTCACGCAGGGTTATGTCCCGGCGGATTACCTGCTCGAATCGATCGCAATCACGGTCAGTAGCGATTCTCAAACCCCCGCGCCAATCGAGCTTACCGGACGAGCCTACCACAGTGGCCCAGTGGTCTCGGGTCCGAGTTGGAGCTGGTCGGTTACGGGTCCGGGTAGTTATCAGGAGTCACTGGCCGGATTTCTGGGCGATACGATCGACTTCAGCGATACCGGGTTCTTCGAGGTCACCCAGATCATTCTGGACTTCCAGACACCGCCGCCGACTCCGCCCCCGACCGGCCCGAATGGAGCCGTACCCGAGCCGGCGGGGCTTATCCTGGCCTCGATCGCCGCCGGGACGGTAACCCTGCGCGCAAAAAAAGCCCGGCCGCGGGAGCGAGTCCGGGCCGGGGAGGGCGGAACCGGGGAACAACCCCGGTTGAGTTAAGGAGAGACCCAAGCTTACCGAGGCAAGCACCGTCGGGCCAGTCCCTCGGGAGACGAGAGGGCCCGATCGGAGGTCACGAATCCGGACCACCGATCGCGTTAGTGAACTGAGCTATATAGACACACTGGTAAGGATCATGGGCACCTCCCGTAATGGCTTCAAAAAACAAACCTGGGGCGAAGCTCACCGACGGCCAGTTGTCCCACCCTGGGTAAAGCTCGTTGCCCGGCAGAGCCGTATTGGGACCGCCCGGCATGAGCGTCGCGCACGGAACGAGAGGTCCCGTCGTCGCGAAGTCGCCCGGCTCATAACTGTACATCGTCGCCGAGATCGGGACCGCCCCGTTCGAGATCGGACCAGTGGCGCCGACCGTCTCCATGATTCCCGGTCGAGCGTTGCTCCCAAGTGTGATGATCGACCAATTCTGGACGCCCGGCGCGCTGGCCACAGGGAGCGAGGTGCCTCCGGCCGCTATCGGGCCGGTAATGGGCATCAGGCCCGAAGCAGAGGGCGTCGAGGTCACTCCGGTCGGTACAACGAGCGGGCCCGAAAGGCCAACGAAGGAGGCCAGGAGGTTCTGCGCTGCCGTGACCTCCGCGACAGTGTTGCCGGTCAACACGCCGGAGACCTGGACTCCATTATTGGCTGGCGTTGCGACGATCGAGGCGCCGCTTCCCATGACTTCTTGACCGAGAAAGCTCGGATTCATTGTCCCCCCAAAATCGAAAAGCAATTGGATCTAAGGTTGTCGATTGGACATCCGCTTGGCCATTGAGACGGCCCGATCGGCGGTCGCCCGGTCGACGCCTGCGGCGAGCAACTGGGGGACAGTGAGCTTCCTGCGTCGGACAGTTTCCGTGAAGGCCAGGAGCAACCAGCCGGTATCGGCCGTCCCAATCACCTCGGAGAGATCCACCAACCCGGCCCGGATGATGCGCAGGTTGTCAGTCCCGACAAGGTTGGCCTGCGCGTCAGGACCCACCTCCCGGAAGATTTCCGAGGGGGTTCTGTAGACCATCGGGGCTTCCCAGTCGGGCAGGATGGCCAACTGGTCACACTGGCAATTCGGGTGGAATGGGAGCGGCCAGGGCCGTTCGAGGATCCGGCCGTGTCGGCGGATGCAGAACCCGCACGGCTTCCGGAGCGAAGAGACGAGCTGATAGTGGGTGGCCCGGGTCGTGTTCCGCCACCGGCCGGACCGGGGCGGTTCGAAGCCAGCGGGGATCTCTGGGCCCGGGCCGTGGGCGTGCGCGTCCATCATTCCCCCCGCTTCTCGGCCGGTTCCTCGGACGTCTGGGGGAACATGGCTGCCTCCAGCAGGTCCACCAGGTCCTTCTCCCCGCGGACCCGGACGAACGGGCCGGTGTCGCTGGCGACGATCGAGACGGCTATCCTCGCCGCGTCGTCGCCGAGGGCCTCGCGGGCGGTCGCAATCACATCGTCCCGGAGCGCCTCGGCCGTACCGGGCGGGAGCGGCCGGGCTGTCTGTGTCTCGGGCATGGGGACCTCACGATTCGCGTTGATGCGAGGGAAGCGCGTGCCGATCGCTGAGGATGAGGTGGGTCTCTTGCCTCGGATCGAACACCCAGGACACGCCGACGATCCACGGATACGTCGGGGCCTCGCCCTGGTCGACGCCGATGTTCGTTTGCAAAGAGACGTTCATGCCCGAAATCCCGTCGATGCGGTCCCCGATCTGGTAGTAATCGGTGATGAACGGGATCGTGATGGCCCCGGCGATCGTGGGGGCTTCGCGCCTCGATCGTAGCTGAGCGGCCAGGGCGTCGGCCGCCTTCGTGTCGTCCAGGACGACGACTGGATCGGAACCGTCACCACCCATCTGCGGATAATGCTGGCTTGAAGGATCGATCGATCCGTATTCGAACTGGTCTCTCCGATCGGCGATCCGCCACCGCGGAAAGGCCGTCGGACTGGCGATCCGCTTCGGGGCCGTGATCGGCATTCGAAGGTCATCCTCGATGACGGTCGTGAGGCGGAGCGTTGGCATCGCCCCAAAGGTCGGGGCGCCGGCAGGGGGCGCTGCCCACCAGGTGACGCCGCGGATCACTCCGCCCGGAACCAGCTCGTTCCCGCCGCCGATCGCCGAGGCCCGGCCGACGGACCAGTCTTCCGGGTATTCACAGGTCACTTCGATGCCGAGGCGATCGGACAGGAGCTTCCACCCGCCGCGGATCGATTGCCATGTACCCGACCCATCCCAGGGCGTCCCGGGATCTCCGGTGTAATCAAAGCTGATCGATAGGTCAGCCCTGAGAGGCCGATCGTTGGTATCGGTACTCAAGAGAGTGCGGGATCCCGGTCGATAACGGGTGACCCAGGACGGGGTTCCGTCGGAGTCGTCGGGGAAGATCGGGGTGAAGTCGGCCGGGTCTGTCGCCCACTGCGAAGTGACCGTGTCCCAGTGCCCGTCTCCGCACTCGTCCGCGCCGTACCAGCGATATTTTCTCGCGACCGTCGCGGGCTGGTCAGAGAGATTGCCGAGGCGATAAGCCGCCCGGGCCGCGGCCGCCGCGTCGGCGGGGGCGGGCTGGTAGAGAGGGCGCAGGATCCAGGAGACTTCGACGCGTTTCTGAGCGGTCTCCACCTGATAGGCATTGACGATCGCGTTCATATCCATAGATAGATCGATGTCGCGAGCGTTGGACGTGGTTGGGTCGACAGGACCCGGTGTCAGGTAGACCGACTTGGGAGTGGTCGTGACCCACTGGTCTCTTCGGTAGAAGACAAGCTGGGTTTGAGGATCCCCTTCCTGATTAGCGAACTGATCGAAACGGAATCCGAATCCGGTGTGGCCGATGAGGGTCGCTAGCGCTTCGGGAAGCTCGTGGTTCGAGGCGTCATAATCGGGGACCTGCAAGGGCCCGAAAGTATAACTGGACGGGTCCGCGGGGTTGAGGACGGCGGATCCCTCGGCCGGCTGATAAGTCTGCAAGGTGGTGTCGATCGAACCAAATGGTGGATTCGCTACCCATTCCTCGGCCCCATTTTCGGTGCCCAAAAGGTAGCGCACGGCCATTCCCACCGACCAGTAAGCCCGGGGGTCGGGCGAGCGCTCCAGGCCGCAATCAAGGAACACCGGGTAATTGAGCCCGGTTTTGGGGTCGATCGTGTCCTGGCCCGGGCCCGTGGCGTTGGGGAGAGTCCCGCCCCGCGTTCCCACGTTCGAATCGGCAGGGTTGAATCGGGTTCGAAGGTCGACAGACACATCAGAGGATCCGTCCGTGATCGCGAGCCCCGACGGATCGGCGTCGCGCTGAATCCTGCCGCTGATTGGCAGGTCCCACAGCCGGACCTCGATCCCAACTCCCGTAAAACTCACGGCCTGGTGGCCCGGTGTCCCTTGCACGTTCACTTGCGGCACCTCGGCGAATCCATCCCAGAGCACCCAGGGCGACCCGTCTGGGTTGGACGCCGCGATCACCAGTCGCTGATCGGGTAGCACCACGTAGGGATTCGGTGAGATGGTTAACCCAAAGACCTGTGCGAAGCTGTTGGGCCAGCTATAAGACGCGGACATCGCGTCATCGAACAGGTAGCGGAACCGGGCGGCCGAGGGCTCCGGCCCTTCGCGGCGATCGACCCGGACCGGGACGATGTTGGGGAGGAGCTGGTATCCTCCGTCCGGGCTATAGGAATACACCGCGACGGCCAGGGCGGCCGAGGAGAGCGGCGTCCCCGACCAATCAACTTCGAACGATGCGTGCATTTTAGGGCACTCCCTGGGAGGCTCTCGCCTCCCACTCTTCGCCGAGATGCTCGGCCACCCGATCGCAGTCCGACGAAGTCAGGCCAAAGAAGGACCGGACGATTTTCAGGTGAGACTGTCCGGTCTCGGCGAAGTAGGCTCGATCCCTATCCGAGACGCCTCGCTCGTCCGTTTCCCCGGTGCCATAGGTGATCGCCACATCGGCAGCACTGGAAAGGACCTCGCCGGCGATGTGATCGACCTCAAGCATCTGGCCCGTCTCGATGTTGGGCCGATTGAACCCCTTCGCCTTGACCGTGCTGGGGGCATTCGCCTCCCATGCGCCGTCCGTACCTTCTCCTAGCATCCCGCGTCCGTGGATCGCCGTGGCGATCTCGCCGGCGATCCGATCGCCTACGGTCCCGATTCCGGCGGAAGAAGATCCGTCAAGAGTGACGGCCCCGGGCCGGGTGGTGTCGGCCAGGTCGTCGATATTGCTGGAGTACCGCACCACGGGTCACCTTCCATCCCCGGCCTTCGGTTGCCGGACGGTCACCGCGGCGGCCGGGCCCATCGTCGCCGCGGCCGAGCCGGGCCGGGTCGCAGCGATTTGCTTGCCTTCGTTGGCGAGTCGCTGATTGATCCGCTTGAGTTCCGCGAGCATCTCCGCGAAAACCCGATCCTCCCCGCCGCGCTGATGCTTCGCCAGATACTCGCGGCGGGTCGGGGCATGAGGCTGGCCGCCGGACCATTCGTCATGCCACCATTCTGGTTCCCGATAGGGCTTATCGAGGTAGGCCCGCCCGGCCTTGCTCGATTCGAGACCTCGCTGGAGCCGGCGGACCGAATCCGCGTGGACCTCTTGCTCCCGTCGGCCGCCGAACGCCCAAGAGGTCGCGTGCGAAAGCCACGCGCCGATCCCGCCTTGCTCCATCTCGCCGCCCGACTCGACCGCTGTGGCGGAATGCTCCTGATATCGTCGCCACTGGTCGATCAGTCCGCCCCGTTCCATGCGAGCCGCCGCGGTGGCGGCCGCCCCGCCGGAGGCGCGCCCTTCTTCGCCGCTGACATACTCGGCGAACTCCGCCTGGACCCGGGCCGCGGCCTGCTGACGGTTCCCGGCTTCCTTTCTGGCCCGGTCGAAAGCCCCTCCGCGCTGGCCATAGGTCAGGGCCGCCCGGAGGCCGCCAAACGCTCGGATTTCCTTGAAGCCGTGCGATTCCAGGAACTGTCCCTCATCCTCACCCCGAGCCTTCGCGGCGTCGGCCGCGTGCTGGACGGCTTCAAGCTGTTCGAATGTGTTCATCCCCTTCTTGAGCCCGAGTTCGCCGGCCAATTTCTTGTCGCCCGACGCGCGCCGCAACCCCCTCAATACCGCCCGGCTGTACGCGCTGGCCGTCCGGGGGTTCCGCTCCGATTCGCCTCTCAAAAGGACCGCCGCGCCGAGGGGGTCGTTGAACTCTCCGCCTTCACCGACCGACTCACCTACCACTTCGGAGAGTTGCCCGAGCAAGGGCCCCGTATAGCCTGGCGCCAATTGCATCGTCTCGGCAAGCTGGCCGTATTGGCCGAGGATGTCCTCATTCGAGGCGCCGGCCTTGGACCGGCTCATCACAGTGGCGAGTAGTCGCGAAGCGTCGGCCCCGGACCAACCTTTCTTCCCGACAGCGTAGCCGGCGACGATTTTTTGAAGATGGTTCGCCTGTTCGGATGAGAACTTCTTTCCCTCCCCGACATACTGACCGCCGAACGCCTGGAAACCCGTCTGGAAGTCCCGCCACTGATCTGAGGAGATCCCGGCCGCGTCGGCTTCCCGTGCGAACTGGGCGGCGGTGGCGGCCGTGTTGGGCATGTTCCGGAGCGCGGCCAGTTCCCGGTTTTCGGTACGGGCCGCCGCCGCTTCGGAGCCCATTTGCTGACTGTAGAGGGTTGCCTCTCGCTCCGATGAGAGAATGCCCCGCTGGTATTCGCTCGCGACCCCCAGCCCGGCCGCCATGACGGCGAGGCCCTGAGACGCATTCGCCGCGTCGGGCCGCGGCGTGGCTGGCCCGGGCGGCACCGGGCGAGGATTGATCGGAATCGCTCCAGAGCCGCCGAGGATGCCGCCACCAGTCGACCCGCCGTAACCGCCGGGTCCCATGACTTCCCAGGGCCCCGACCGACCGACAATCGCCCCGGACGTAGGACCGGGCAAAGCTCCCATCGCCGGCGGCGGGAGTGCTCCGCCGCCTCCATGCCCATACCAGGTGCCGAGAGGATGGCCACCGGTCGCAAGCACACCGCCCGCCGGCCCGGGTAGCGCGGCGTTCGTCGCGCCCATGCCCGGGGGTATGACGGCAAGGGCACCAGCCGTTGCCGCGCCGACGATGGGGACACCCGGCCCCGTCCCGCGGACCCGGTACGGATCGGACATCGCGGCGAAGTGATCGAAACCGCCTCCCGCAGGTCCGGGCGGCAAATTCCCCGGGAGGCTCCCCGACGCTGAGACAGGCGGGGGCGGGGGCGGGGATGCGGACGATCCGCCGCCGCCCGGCGCGCCTCGGCCCGCGCTGCCGGCGGGTCCGCCGGCGGACCCGCCCGAGCCCGCGGCCGCCTGGCGATGGCGCTCGCGCTCCCAGAACGCCTGGCTGGCCTGATCGGCCTCACTTGCCTCATATTTGACCCGGATGACCAGCTCGCGCTCAGCCATCGACGATCCCCACAGATTCGAGTGCCACGATATGTTTGCACCGGAGCGGTTCGGCCGTGTATCGGGCCCGGGGGCAATCGCAAGCCACTCCGGAGCGAGTCCGGGCGACGGCGTAAGTCGTCCCGTCCGGCTTCCGGATGAGCCAATCGCGGCCCACCCGCTTCATCTGGTAATCGGTCCCTTCGAGGCGCAGGATGAGCGCCGCGTCGGTCGGTGCGGTCCGGGTAGGTTTCGGCTTCCTCATGTCAGAACATCGCCTCCATCGCGGCCCGGTTCGCCTGGTTTACCGCAGCCTGCAAATGCGCGCCACCCGCCCACTCGATGAACGGCCGGAGCTTCCCGGGGACCATCCGCCCGTCAGGCCCGGGGCGGCCGGCCGACTGCTCAACGGCCAGGTCCTGCGCCTCGATCAGATCGATCTCATCGCCCGCGTACCCCGCCAGCCTGACGGCGAGCATCAGGTAGCGGGCATAGGTTTTGGGCCGCCGATTCCGAGGATCGCCGCGTCGATTCCATCCCATCGGGCGACGGAGGCAGGATCATCTTCATCCCAGACAAGGAGAGGAGCCAGCTCGTAGTCGGCCAGCTCGTAGTTGAGCAGAAGCAACGACGCGGCGGCATCGAGCCTGGCGCCCCAGTAGGTGTCTCCACGGATTCCACCCGGGGGGGCCGTGATGGCCGCGATCCACTCGGCCATCCGGGGAATCGACTCACCGGCGACGGTCCGGGCGATCGCCGGTCCATACCGCCCGTCGTCGCCCCGGACCGGAGTCAGCCGGAGCCGGGTCCGCGGAAACGTCCAGGATTGACCGTCGGCCAGTTCGGCGGGGACACCCTCGCTGAACCCAGGCCGACGGCGCGAGCGTTCGTCGATCATTGGTCGGTCTCCCTCGCGAGTTGCACGGGGTTCAGCCCAGCCGCGGCGCCGAGGATAGTCAGGTGTCCGATGGTGGCAAGCTCGATCGCCTCTCGCCGGGCCCATCTCGCCCCGCGGGCTTCGGCGACCGCCACGCCGGCGAGCGCCCCAGCGACGAAGGCGGCACGGTGGCCGGGCGGCGGAGCACAGGCCCGGTAGGTCCGCCAGGCGGATTCGATGGGTCCCATTTATGCCCGGGTGAAGCTCAAGGGATTCGTGGCCCCATCTCCGGCATAGGCCCGGAAGGTGGTCGTGGCGGAGGCGAAATGCCCCCAATGGCCGGTTTCGTCCGTGCTCTGGGCCACCGCGTTGGCCATCGTCCAGACAATCGATCCGCCAACAACTCCCAGCGCGTCGTTCTGAGTGGCCAGGATCGTCCCCGAAGCGCCAGGGTTGATCGCCATGAGTGTGGCGACGTCGCCGGAGGTGATCGAGCACCGCGGCCGGTTGATGTTGTTGGCGATCACAACCGGATACCGGTTGTTGTCGCCGGCGAACTCGATCAGCTCGCCACCCTGTGAGAAGGCGACTGAAGTAACGCGGGCAATAGACGTGGTGGCGAATTGCACCGACGTCCAATTCATCTGCAAGGCCGTGCTCATGTCGCCCCCCTATGGCCGCGACCCGTTAGAGACCGGGCAAGGCCGTTCAGGACTCGAGCGCGTCGCCGGGCGATCACCGCGGCACATGCGACGGTCAGGAGAGCCGGAAGAAAAACGAAGAAGCTCACGTTTGGACTCCTGAATAAGAAAGAGCCGGCCCGTAGAGAGACGATACGGTCCGGCCCGGCCGCCCGCACGGACGGAAGCTCCGGCGGGGATCCCGATTATTTGGCCTGTCGTGCGTGGCTGGCCGCCTTCTTGGCCACCTGGGCCGCGTCGTCGGCCAGCTCGGCCGCCTTCTTGGCGTGGTCGGCCGCCTTCTTGGCATGGGCCGACTTCTTGGTCTTGTCGCCGGAACCCTTCACGAACCGGCCCGAGGCGCTTCGCTTGGTTGCCATTTCGCAGACTCCTGAATTTCTCGCGGTCAGACAATCACCGCTGCCGAGAGCCCGTCGACCGCGGCCGGGCCGGTGGCATTACCGATGACCGTTACAGAGGTCGGCGGTCCCGATCCCCACCCATTCGAGGGGACCACGGTCAGGGTGTAAATGGACCCGTCGGACAGGCCCGCAACCCCGAAGCTGTACCCCCCGTAGGGCATCCCCGCGGCCTCCGGGACCGACCCGACCGGGGCGCCCGAGAGCATCACTTCGCAGCTGGTGGGGGCGGGACCCTCGGCCGGATAGGTCCACTCGACCCGGGCCTGACCGCCGGCCAGGGCAACAGCCCGAAGGCCCGACACCGGAGACTTCGGCCGCGCAGTGATGTCCCCGCCGAATGGATCGAGCTCGATCGTGACCGCGCAATCAAGGTTCTTCTCTTCGCCGCCTTGCTGGTCGATCGCTCGAAGGCCGAAAGAAGTCGCCTGGCCGGCCGCCAATGGGCCGCTTGACCAGCTCGTCCCGGTCGTGACCATGATCGGAGTGTTGTAATCGATCGCCGATCCATTCCAGCCGGCATAGACCGTGTATCCGACTCCGGAAGCCGGCGGAGTCGGAGGCGGTACAGACGGCAGTCTCCTCGGCAAGCTGGCTCGACCTGCCCGCAATCCGGCTCGAATACCGATCGGACGGCCGATGGAGAGACCGGAAGGCGGACGATCTCCGGCAAGGGACACTTGGCCAGAGGACCACGCGGCCGGCGAAACGATTGGCGCGGAAAAACGCGAGGCGATTTGGACGGCACCTCCCGCGTATCCTGATACGGCCATGTGTCACCCCGTCCCCGTGAACTGGTAACTGCGGAGCCCGGCAGAGGAATCCATCCGGCCGCCCGGCCAGACTGTCCGGATCGCTCCTCGAAGCGAGTCGATAGCTTCCTCCGCGGGGTGCTGGGGGTCTGCCGGGACGTCGAGGACCTCGCCGTGTTTCTCCGCGCGGCGGTAGGTCTTGAAGCTCTCGATGAGAAACCGGCATCGGGGGTGGATCCACAAATCCGGCTCTCGGGGCGGGGCTCCGAGGAGGATCTCGACCTGGTCGAGGCCCTCCAGCACCCGATGGACGGGCCAGCACTCGGTGATCCGTTCGCCAAGGATTCGGGCGAACTCCCCCCGGGCGGCCGCCCCGATCCCGCTTCGTGCGGTCGAGGCCGGGTCAAGGTGAACGTGATCGATTCGCCCCTGACAGAGTCTTTCCGCCACCTGTCGGACCGCCAGGGCATTGTCGGCCGAGGTTTTATCGACGGCGTAGTAATCGCCGAAAACGGACAGGATCCGCCGGACTGAACCGGGGGTCACCCCGTCCCGTTCCCGGACCTGGTAGAACAGCGCCCCGACGTGTCGGGAAAGCCCGCAATCGATTGCCACCCGGACCGGCAACCCGGGGACGTATTCGGCCTTCTCCAGAACGTGCCGGGCCTCACTGAACGTCGGGAACCGGGCCGCCGCCGACGTGTCCACGATCTCCGCATGAAGCTCCTGATCGCCGAGCCGGGTCCCCTGGTACATCGCCGCAATCTCTGTGATGAACTCGGGGGCCAGGTGCCGTGCGTTGGCGAAGGTGGTTTCCTTCGAGAGCCGGGTTGTGGGATCGTCCAGGATCGCCTTCAGGAGCTTGATCGGCTTTGGGGTGGTGGTCACCACGGTCCGGGGCCGATCGCCCAATCTGAGGCACAAGAGGACGGTTTCCCACATGCGTTGCGGTCGCGACCACGCGCACAACTCGTCACACCAGAGCCGATCGAATTGCAGGCCCCGGGCCCGCTCGGTCCGGTCCGCCGAGAGGCACAGGGCGACCGCCCCGTTGGGCCAGGTCAGGGACCGCTTCGAGGGTTCGAAGCGAGGCCGATCCCAGGGCGGGGAGATGGTCAGGAGCCCGCTCGGGCCGAGGATCATCGTGTCCCGGTAGTCGGCCGCCGTGGGGGCTACCAGGCCGATCCGGCGGGCGCCTCGGCGGACCTCATCACGGACCCACTCGGCCGCGGTCCGGGTCTTTCCCGCCGCCCGCCCGCCGAGCAAAAGCCAGGTCCGCCAGTCGCCGGCCGGGGGCCGCTGAGCCGGTCGGGCGCGGGCATGGACCGTACATTCACCCGGCGGAAGACCACATGGGCATCCCTCTTCGTACCAGTCATATCGAGCCCTGTCCGCGTCGGTCGGCCCGGCATCCTCCCCCCGGGCGTGTTCCAGGGAGCGAATCAGCGATCGGAGCCCCCCAAACGGCACGACCCACCCCCCTCCCCCTCGGTCGGAGCCGCTGGTTGGCCCAGTAACGCCCCCAGACGGGCCGACAGGGCCTCATACTCGCCGGCAATCATCGAGACCCGAAGCGTGTCCAGATTGAGCTTGGACGCCGCAAGAAGTGCCTTGACGGCCGCGATCCGCTCGCGGGGCTTCGTCGCCGGCGACTCAGCCAGGTCGACCAGCACCTGGACCAGCCCGGCGAGCTTATCCGGCGGGACCGGCCAGCGCTCCCGGAGCGCCCGTTCGGCCAGGCGGGCGTCGGGATCGTTGGAACGCATTCATGGATGCCTCTTGGCGCGCGGAAGGGGCCCAAAGCCCCGGCCCCTACTAACAGTTTGCCTCTTCCCGTTGCCTTCCGGGGTGGCCGGACGTAGAATGGGGTATTCTACGTCGAGTCTCGGCCCGGAATCGCCGATAAGGACCGGGGACCGGCCCGGTAAGCCCCGGAAAACTGTGCGGAGAATCTGTGATGGCCCGGAAACCGACCCCGAAGCCCGACCCCCCGCCCCGCGACTGGTCGGAGGCGCTCGACCGATTCGACGGATTCCTGGAGGAACACGAGCGGTCCGACCACACCCGCGCGAACTACCGCGAGGACCTCGAAGACTTCGCCGGGTGGTATGCGTCCAAATATCAGGAATCTCCGATGCTTGCCTTGCTCCAGCCGGCCGAGTTGAGGGAGTGGAAATCCCATCTAATTGACGAATGCAAGTATCAGCCCGCGACGACTAACCGGAAGCTCGCGGCGATGTCGTCGATGCTGCGCTGGGCCGAGAGGATTGGGCACGCGCCCGAGATCCGGGCCCCCCGCCAGGTGCGGAAGGTCCAGCCCCCCCCGCGATGGCTGGACGTCCGGGAGCAACGGGCCTTGCTCCGGGCGGCCGAGAGGCACGCCGGCCGGCGAGAGGCGCAATTGTGCAAGCTACTTATGCATACTGGCTTACGGGTCGAGGAAGCCACGGAATTGACCTGGGAATCGGTCGAGATCCGGGAGCGATCGGGGAAGGTGACGGTGGTCGGGAAGGGCCGGAAACAACGATCGATCCCGCTCAACGCCGAGGCCCGGGCCGCGCTCGAAGAACTGACCCGATGCAACGGTCAGGTCGGCCGGCCGTCGGGCCCGGTCCTGAACGGACAGCGCGGGCCCCTGACCCCGCGGGGCGTTCAATCGATCCTGGCGAAGCTCCGGCGGCATTGCGGTCTGCCCGAGCTGTCGCCCCACGTCCTGCGACACACGTTCGGGCATAACCTCGCGGTGGCCGGGACCCCGATACAAGTGATCGCCGATCTGATGGGGCATGAATCGCTCGAAACCACCCGACGCTATGTTCAGCCGGGCCAGGACGACCTGGCCGCGGCCGTCGAGCGGCTCGCGGGTGGGGGGGACGTCGAATGATCGACGTCGTCCCCGAACAGGACCAGCACCCAGAACCCGGCCAGGCAGCCCGACCGCGGCCGGAACGCTTCCGGGTGGCTGGGGATCACGTCGGGCGGCCAGACGTGGAGCCGGACCGGGAGGTCACCCACCCGGCCGCGGATGGGAGGCGGAAGATCGTCGGTGAACCGAATAAAGTTGCGGATCTGGTAAAACCTCGGCTCCTGACGGCGAGCCAATCTCTGCTTCGAGCGATCGGGCATGTGCTTCACCCCTGCGTGGCACTTAGACCGCCCGTTTTGCCGGGCCAACCAATCCTACCAATCCAGGATCCGACACGGTAGACTGGATCGATCCAATCACCCCCCACCTATTCAGGACCGGAGATACCGGGATGCTCCCCAACCGGGAAAACCGCCGTTGCCCGGATGACCTATCGGTCATGGACCTTGTTCAACCCGACAATGCAGAGCCCGACCGACTCCTGCTCGTCTGTACAGTGTGCGGACGGTGGAAAGTGTTGGCCGGGGCCACGGAACCGGATACCGGTCGGCATTGCTGGCGCGACGAAGCGACATTTTTCGGCCGGGCGCCTTACATAGCGGGCGTCGGTCAGGTAAATTTGGACGGATGAAGCGGCAGTGAAGCGGTGGTAATGAGTTACGAGCACGATGGGTCAGTCTTGGCGGATCGACCTGATCGAGCGCAGCGCAAATAGGTGAACCGATGGCCTGCACGCATCAGCGGGGACAGATCGCACTTCCATTGCGACCGGGCGAGCGAAGCAGGCTCGCCAATTTGATCCACGATCCGGAGTATCTCAGCCTGAAGGACCGGCTGGGCGAGCCCCTATCGGCCGAGGATCGGGCCCGTCTGGACGCCTGGCAATCCAGGGCGCAGGCAGATTGCGGGGGTGGCGCATGAGCCACCGAAACCACCCGACCCGCGAGGGAAACGCGATCCGGGTTACCGAGTGCAAGCAGGGCCGGAAGGGCCGGAAGAGTCGGGGCCGTCGAAGCGAACTGCTTGCGACCGTCCCCGGCATTCCGAGCGAAGGGCCCGTCGACGGCGAAGCCCTGGCCGCCGAGCTACTCCGCCTCACCGCGATGGCGCGGAGAGGGTGGAATACATGAGCGCCTCCGCTCTATTCCGGACCAATGGCGACCCCTACGCGGGGATCCCGCTCCCGGTCCTGAACCTGGAATCGCACTGGCGGGCCGCGGCCGTCGAAGTGATGGCCTTCCTCGCGACCCGAGAACGGGGCCAGGGGCTCGATGAGACGGTCATTGACCGCGACATCGCAGACGCCATCGGCCGCTCTCCATCATTCGTCCAGAAGGGGCTCTATGCCCTGGAACGGGTCCTCGGCGAAGGCGGCCAGGCGGTCATCCACCGGGCCCGGGCCCGCGGCCGCCGGGTCATCACGTTCGTCCGGGGGCTCCGGACCCGGGGCACTGACCCGAAGTCGGCCGCCCCCTCTGCACTCCCCCAGGAACAAGAAAAGACAGCGTCGACAGGGCTACAGGGCGAGCCGTCGACGCCGATGTCTTTTTCCTCGGATCACCCCCTCATCAAGCGGGGGCTTCAGCTAATCCCGGACGCGACTCCGGAGCGGATCGCCGCCGCGATGGCGACGTACTCGCCGGACTGGGTCGCCCGGGCCTTCGATAAGGTCGAGCGCCGCAATCGCAAGCCCGGGATGCTCCCGGTCCGGGGGCTGATCTACGTCCTCCGGGCGCTCGAAGGCTGGAAGACTGAGGGCGGTCCGCCGAAGGATTCGGCGCCCACCGTCGCCACCGAGAAGGCGCCGGCCAGGCCGTCGCCGAACTCGGCCGCGGAACCGGAACGGCCGCGGATTCTGGCGTCAGGGGAGTTGGCCGCCCTTCTCGATTCGTGTCGCGACGGCAACCGGACCCTGGCGAAGTTCAGCCGGGCGCAACTGCGCAAGGCAATCGCCGAGGGGCTGGTGCCCGAGGACTTGGCGACGGCGATTCCGCCCGAGCTGCTGGAGCGAGAGTAGCGACCAGCCGGCCGCCGGCGTGACCCGAGCGAGGGCCGCCACCCCGCCATCGAATCGCCCTGAAACCCCGACCGGCGCGGCCACCCGACCGCGGCCGGTCGCTGTGCGCGCCGACGTCGCCGCGCCGAGGAAGTTGGGATCATCGCCCTTTTCGGGAAAACAACACCCGATCGATCAATCCACCTAATCCCACGGACGGGGGATGGATGCACCACGGAAGGCGGATAGGTGCATCACGGACGGGGGATGGATGCACCACGGAAGGCGGATAGGTGCATCGAAAAAAAGCCGGCCGTCGGCTCAGTCTTTGGCGGATCGCACCGACGGCCGGCCGCACAAACAGGTGCCCCTCCTTGGAAGGGCTCCGCGCGTCACAAGGACGCAGTACCGGGGAGGCGACTCGAACGCCTGACCTGCGGATTATGAGATCGAGACTTCACCGCCACCAGCCGATCCATGCAGGTGACTTCGCCTCGTCGGCGTTCGATATTCAAGGGGAACACCAACCTCCCTACTGTTCACCATTGTCCCATCAACGGGTCCCATGAACAATACGATCCCGACGATCCGGTTTCATGAATTCGTCGACGAAGTGGTGGCGTTGTATAACGGGCCGCACAAACGGTCCAAAACGCTCGCTAAGGTCTGTCAGGTCCTCGCCGAGATCGAGGAGCTTTGCTCGACTCCGGAGGACCTCACTCCCGCGACGATCGGCAGATGGCTGGCCCTGCATGCCGGCCGGGCGCCCTCCACGCGCAAGAGCCTGCTTTCGACCCTACGGGCCATTTGCTCCTACGGGCAATTCCGGGGATACCTGACCAGCCCCTTCGCCTTCCGCGACGTTCACGGTTGGATCCCGGCGGACGAGCTGGTCACCGAACCGTTCCGCCGCAACCGTTCGGCCGAGGAGATCGCCGCAGTGCTACACCAGGCCGACGTCGAAGCGGACGCGGGCGAATGGATAGCCGGCCGGCTGCGCGCGCTCGTCTACCTCCTGGCGTTCACCGGGATGCACGATCGAGAGGCCAGGGGACTGCGCATCATCGACGTCGATACGCTCGCGCGCGAGATCCACATCCGATCCCACGCGCGCAGGCGTCTGAAAACCGGGGCCCGGGCTGCCCGAGTTCCGATCCCCGATCCGCTCGCCAGTGTCCTGGCCGGGTGGGTTCCGCGAACGGGCTGCGAATGGCTCATCCCGGGGTCGCGGCGCCTCGGGCCCTGGACCGGCGGACCGCCGGGCTATCGCCCGCTCGATCGCGTCCGAAAGCTGGGGGAGCGGGCGGGCGTGGCCGGGCTCACCATCCTGGCTTTCCGGCACACGTTCGGGACCTTATCGGAGGGTTGGGGGCTCGGGGAATTGGAGCTTCAAAGGATCCTGAGACACGCGAGGCCTACCACCCAACAGCACTACCGACACCACGACGCGGCGATGCTCCGCACGGCCGCGGCGAAGGTCCGATTCCCGGCCCACTCCCCTCCCCTGCCCGGGGCCGAGGGTACTCCCCCGATGGAGCGGCGGGCATAATCGGGACATCTTGACGCGATCATGCGGCCTCTTCGGACGGAGAGTCCGCGTCGGCGGCAGGCGTCTGCCGATCCTTACGGAGCCCGAGACGCTTGCCCCTTACCGAGACGGTATAACCCGAGAGGCGTTCCTCGATCAACATCTCACAGATGTCTGATTCATCGACCCCCTCGTAAATGGCGGCCGTCTCCAGCCGCTTGATCAGGTCGACGCGCAGCACCAGCGTCTTGCGCTCGCGCGGGAGACCGTCCTTTTTCTTCCCCCTGCGCACGCTCACATTTGCCATCGCGCGAGCCCTCACCCGGTAATCTGGTCAACCATCGACACCCGAGGATCATCGACCCGAGGGCCGGCCGATCATCAGCCGAGGCGCGCGGGCGCGCGGCCCGGCCGTCGGGTCGGATCGATCGCGGGACGGGTAGGGGGCCCTCGGCGGGGAGCTGGTCCGCGGCGATCGTCGCCGAGGCCGGCCAGCCCGGGCATTGCTTTCAATGCCCGGGCTGGCCGGGGAGGGGGGCGGCCGAGCTGGCCCGCGCCATCAGGTGGTGCGCCGGGCAGAAATGGAGTGCGTCCTCCGGCGGGATCTCTTCGTCGAAGGAGAGCCGGAGCTGATTCGAGGGCCTTCGCCCCTGGACGATCGCATGATCGGCGCAGAGCGGGGCATCGCATGTCTTGCCCTTGCCCATTGGGTAATCACACATATAATCAGCGATCACTCGGCAGCAGGAACAGGGCTTGATACCCGTCCCGCGGATGTGCGCGTAGCTCTCGCCCACCCGTATCAGGGCGCTTCCCATTACTCCTCCCCCGCGGCCGGGGCCGGTGCGGGCGGTCGGCACGCCCGGCAGGGTCGATAGGTCCCCTGCGCCTCGGCCAGCGTCACCCGGACCCCGCGGCCGACGACGTGCCGGCAATCCTCTCGGTGATAGGCCCGGCCGGTCCGGGTGATCCATACCATCGCGGGTAACTCGGCCGTGTCCTTACCGGCCCGGTAGCTGCCGAGGAGGACCGCCAGGCCGGCGATCGCCGCCAGGGCCCCGCGCATGGTCGTCCGGCGACTCACCGTCCATCCTTCCCGGAACAGACTCCGCACGTCCCGCCGGAATGGCAGTGCTTGCATAACTCGCAGGTGGAACAAGCCCTGCAAGGGTTCTTCCCGGTGCATCGGGCCAACTCAGTGGAGCCGGCCAGGGCGACGGCGACGGTCGCCAGGGCGACGACAATAAGGGCAATCGATCGGATCATCTCGGGTCCTTTCATCGGAGTGGGGGACGCCCCTTGCCCAACTCGGCAGCGAGGAGCCGGATCCCCTCGCGAACCGCGTCCGATTCGGTGCCGCCGAGCATCGCGGCGAGATCGCAGACGAACGATTTGAGTTCCGCTGAGCAGCTCACAACGATCCGCTGGCCGAGTTCCGGCCGGGCCGCGGACCGCGAGCCCTTCGGCCGCCCGGCCCCGGGACGCTGGCCCCCTCGCCCCGTCGTCTTCTTCGCCACGGTCGCCATGCCCCTTCCCCCGGCCGTTATTCGGGTCCCATTACCCGAATCTTAGTCGGTCCGTGCCCCGGGGGTCAAACCGTAGTGACAAAATCGCGGGCTTCTTTTGATTTCCTATTGCAATCGCAAATCAAATGGCGTATCATTCTGGTGTCGGGTCGAGCGTCGGCCCGGCGGAGAACCCGAGAGACAGGAGACACCGAAGATGAGCCGCCGAGACAGCTACCTCAAGAGCCTTCGCGAGCAATTGACCAGCGTGGCCCGGGACCTCAGCACGATGAGCGCCGCCCTGGCGGGGTCGGAATGGCACCTGGACCGGGTGGACGAGGCCCGGTTCCTTGTCGCGGAGATCGAGCGAGTTGAAGCCCTGTGAAGCCCTGGCGTGAACCCTGGAAATGAAAGCGGCCCGCCGGTGCTGTCACGCCGGCGGGCCGAGTTGACCCCGATCATGCGAAGGATAAGAGTCATGAGCACTGTAACCGCGTTCGCCCCGATCGTCCACATCCCGACCGACTCGGATGGGTATCTCCGGCCGGACCTCATCCCTATCACCGCTTATCTCTACTCGACCGGATATTCCGATCGGGCCCGGTCCCGCGTGATGAACCGGCTGGCCGACGGCGTCAGTCCTCGCGAGTTATGCAAGGATGGGGCCCTCGCCTGGCGGGATCTCCTCGAAGTCGAGGCGCTCATGCCGGTCGGGCGCGACGTGATCGCCCCGATCGCCGGCGGGTCGCCCGTGCTCGACTTCGAGCCGGCGACGATCGCCGAGGCGCTGGCCGCCTATGACGCCGGCGAGGATCTCGGCGACGACCTGGGCGACGACGGATCGGCCCCCGACGAGACCCTGATCTTTGACGCCTGGATCGATTCCCAGGCGGCCGCGGTCCGGTCTCTCGGCACCGATGCGGCCGAGTGGTTGGCCGGTCAGATGGCCGCCCTGGCGGACCGGGCCCGCTACCTCAACGCATCGACGCCGGCGGAATATGACGAGCGGGTCGAGATCCTCGATTCCGCGGCCCTCTGAGATCACCCCGCCCGGCCGGCGCGACCTGCCCGGCCGGGCCCATCGGAGGGTTGAACCATGACGAATCGCGAGAAGAAAGAGCGTCGTCGACAGGCCGGTTTGAAGGGGC
>DAIDKV010000090.1 GCA_027449865.1 Planctomycetales bacterium | reverse complement strand
GCCAGCTGGAGCTGGCTCCTACACGGGCCATTACACCGGTCCTTGCCTATCGGCCAATCGTTCGCCGGCTGTTCGGGCCGGCTCCAGCCGGCGATCCACGCGGCACCTTCCGCTTCGCCCGGTCGAAAACCTTGTAGGAGCCGGCTCCAGCCGGCGATCTTCGCGACACCTTCCGCTTCGCCCGGTCGCTGTCTGGAACTGGCTCCTGCCCCATCGTCCGCGGGATTCGGGCCTCGGAATCCCGACGTGTCCACCGCGCTCCACCTGGCTCTCAGGCCCGGCCGTCCGACCCGAGGCCGATGCCGACACCATAGGCGTGCCAGGCCACCGGCAGCGGGGCGACCAGTTCCATCGGCTGCTGGAGCGTCGGATGCCGGACCTGGAGCCATCGGGCGTGGAGCGCGATGGCCTCGGGCCTCTCGAAGGTTCGCGTCGAGCCATAAGCGGCATCGCCCACGATCGGACCTTCACGCGCGGCGCACTGGGCTCGAAGCTGATGCGTGCGACCCGTCTCGGGCCGGAGCCGAAGCCAGGCGAGACCGGGCGGCAGGCCGCTCGCAGGCTCGCGACGCACCCGCGTGACCGCCTGCCGCGCGCCCGGCGTCCCGGGTTCGGCGAGGCGGACCAGGCCGTCTTTTCCCGGGCGGGTTAGCCAGTCGGACCAGTTCACCTCGTCAACGCCGGTCGGCGGGATCCCCGCTCCAGCTTCAACAAGGGCCCAGTATTCCTTGAGCGCTTCCCGACGCTCGAATTGCAGCGATAGCCTGCGCGCCGCTCGGGGCGTCTTCGCCCAGATCAAAACACCCGAGGTCGGCCGGTCGAGCCGGTGGACGATCCCGAGATAAACGCCGGCCGGATCGTCGGGGGCGAGATGCCGGCGCACGTCCTGCTCGAGCGTGCATTCCCCGGGCGGGGCCCAGGTCCCGATCGGGAACTGTCCGGCCGGCTTGACCACGGCGAGACAGTCCGCGTCCTCATGCAGGATCACCAGGGATGCCGATTCCACAGGACCGCTCGTTCGGTGGGAAGATCCGGAGAAACCACGAAACACACGAAGGGCACGACAGGAGACCGCGGCTTAACCCGTAGCCCTGGGGACAGATCGAGGAATCCTGGGCGGCGCCGGGGGATTTTCTTTGGTGTCCTCCGTGTTTTTCGTGGTTCCTCCTTGAGCCAGGCTTTTAGCGGCCGGAGGTGCCGGGCGGGCCATAGGAGCCGCCGGTGGGCATGGGCATTCCGGGCGACGAGCCGCCAGGCGCGGGCGTGCCGTACGACGAGCCGGAGAGGCCCGGCATCCCGGTCGAGGCGGGCGGCATGCCGTCCGGGGTCGCACCCGGGACCGGACCGCCAATTCCTGGCGAGGGCATCCCCGGAATCCCGCCGGCCATCCCCGAATTGCTGAGCGTCTGATTCGCCGCTCCATAAGGATTCAGGGCGCTCATGCCGCGCGGTTCGGAGTTGAACCCGGCCGCCGACGGGTCGCCGGTCGTCGAGTACCGCGGTCCGGGCGGAACCTCGCTCCGGGGTGTCCGGCAGCCCGAACCACCCGCCACCATCCCCATCGCCATCGCCAGCATCCCGGCCGCCAGGACGCCTCTGTGTCGTTCCATCGACATCATGAATTCTCCTCGTTCCCCAGGCCCGTCTCGTCTTTTCTCTTCGAACAGTATCCATTTCGACGGCCGGTTACCGGCCGCCGCCGATCCGCGCGGAAGACAATCGTTCGACTCTGCCAGACTTCCCGATCCGATCGAGGTGAAGTCGCGGGGACGCGAGATGGGAACCGGCCTCCAGGCGGGCTTGAGAACCCTCCCGAGGCGGACGGATCATACCGAATGTGGATGGCCGGTCAAGGTATTCTGACCCCAGGTTCCTGGCCATCGGGTCGTGGATCCGTTGTGGCGACCCCATTCCCAGGAACCTGAAGTCAGTCACTGATCCGGATCAGGAAGCGAACCGCTGCCCGATCTCCTCCCAGTTCAGGGTATTCCACCAGGCGTTGATGTAGTCGGGCCGGCGGTTCTGATAGTGGAGATAATAGGCGTGCTCCCACACGTCGAGACCCATGATGGGCTTGAGGCCCTCCATGATCGGATTATCCTGATTGGGCATCGAGGTCACGGCGAGCTTGCCGTCCTTGCCGACGACGAGCCAGGCCCATCCGGAGCCAAACCGGGTGGTCGCCGCCTTGTTAAAGGCTTCCTTGAACGCGGCGAAGCCGCCAAGGTCGGTCTCGATGGCTTTCGCCAGCGCCCCGGTCGGCTCGCCGCCGCCGCCCGGCTTCATGATCTTCCAGAACATCGAGTGGTTGGCGTGACCACCCCCATTATTCCGGACAGCCGTCCGAATCGACTCCGGCAGCGCATCGAGGTTCGACAGCAACTCCTCAAGCGTCTTGCCCTGGTGGTTCGGATGATCCTTCAGGGCGTTGTTGAGATTGGTCACATACGCCTGATGATGCTTCGTATGATGGATTTCCATCGTCCTCGCGTCGATGTGCGGCTCGAGGGCGGCGTGGTCGTAGGGGAGCGGGGGCAGGGTGAATTCCGCCATGATCTCGTCCTCGGGGTTGGGGAAGCGCGGCCGGGCGGTCCGGGTCGCTCGATTCGATCGAATCCGGACCGTCGGTCCGATCGATCGAATCCAAAGCACCCGGGGTGGTGCCTCGGACGGTTGCGTCCGGGTCAGGCTACCAAATCGGCGACAGAGCTTCAAATGCCAGGGAATCGGGCGCCCTGGCGACGGGTTTGACGCTGATTTCCTCAGAGGGGACGGCGGGCGCCAGCGCCCTCGGTGATCGGCTCGACCCAGAAGCCGGACCCGGCTGGCGATTGACCCTTCCTTGGCCGCCGGTCGATAATAGTCGAATGGCGGGATCGGCCCGCCTCGACCCAATCCGATCCGGGACCAACTCCGAATTCCAGGGGAAAACCGGCCCCAGCACCGGCGCCGTCGTCTCGGCGCGGGTGGGGGGCGATCGCTACGGCGCCGGGCGAGGCGCGGGGACCGTCATGCTTCCAGAAGTGGACAAGGCCGGGTTCACGCCGATCGATCTTCCGAAGCCGGGCCGTAGCCCCTGGGCCGCCGTGAAGATCGTGGCGGCCCTCGCCGCGGTGGCCGCCGCGGGCGTGGCCTGGTCCGCCGGATACCGGCCCCCCATGCTCCTCGCCGCCGATCGGCCCCGATATCGGCTCGTCGAGGTCGATCGCGGAGATGTGGACCTCTTCGTCGTCGAGAACGGGACCATCGAAAGCTCGAACAACACGACGATGCGCTGCGAGGTCGAGGCGCTCGTCGGTACGGTCGGCGGCAGCCAGGCCACCAGCGGCAAGTCCGGCTCCGGCTCGTCGTCGGGCCAGGGCGGCAACGCCTCGGGCCAGACCTCGGGCGGCTCGACCTCCGGCACCAGCAAGAGCAAGTCCTCCACCAAAAAGTCCGGCGGCTCGACGGCGAAGTCCGGATCGTCGGCCGCCTCGAAGTCGTCGGGAACCTCCGGCTCGTCCTCGACAGCGTCGAAGACGTCGGGCTCGGCCTCGTCGTCGGGCTCATCGGCGGCGTCGAAGAGCGGCTCCTCGGGCTCGTCGTCCGGCTCGTCGTCGGGTTCCTCCGGTTCCTCCAGCTCCTCCGCGTCTTCATCCAGCTCGTCGACGGACGCCAGTGCCAGCGGAGCCCTCTCGAAGCCGACTCTGCGCAGCTTCAGCTACGCCGTCACGCCCTACACACCCGCCCGCTCCAGCGCCTCGGGCGCGCAGGGAAGCTCATCGAGCAGTAGCCAGTCGAGCAGTGGCAAGTCGGGCTCGCAGGGCAAGGGTGGCAGCAGCAAGGGCGGCGGCCGGGGTGGTCGCGGCGGTGGTCGCGGCGGGATGGAGGAGGAGAAACCCGGCTCAACCCGGATCGTCACCATCAAGCCCGAGGGAGCCGAGGTCCACGCCGGCGACATCGTCGCCCAGCTCGATCGATCGGCCTACGAGGAAGAGGAGCGAACCCAGAAGATCCGGCACCTTCAGGCAAAAGCCTATGTCGACCAGGCCCAGTCGATGCTCGAGGTCGCCGAGATCACCCTGCGCGAGTATCGCGACGGGATCTACCCGCAGGACCTCTCGCTGATCCGCCAGTATATCGAGTCGTGCCAGGTCGCCCGCGACCGCGCGGCCGCCAACGCCAAGTGGTCGGGTGAGATGGAGGAACTTGGCTACCGGGCAAGATCCCAGGCCAATGCCGACCGCCTCTCGCTCCAGCAAACCGAGATCGCGCTCCGCGAGGCCAACGGTATGCTCGAGCGGCTCACCAAGTACACCGGGCCGAAGATCATCAAGTCGCTCGAGGCCAACGTCCAGGCGATCAAGGCCGACCTGCTCACCCAGGAGGCCGCCTTCACGCTCGAGGACCAGCGACTCAAACGCATCCAGAAAAACCTCGAACACTGCACCATCCGCGCCCCCGGCGACGGCATCGTCGTCTACGCGAACCAGAGCAACGCCTGGGGCCGCGTCACCGACGTCATCGACGAGGGCGTCACGGTCCGAGAAAACCAGCCGCTGTTCAATCTCCCCGACCCAAGGCGGATGCGAGTCCGCGCCCGGATCAACGAGTCGAAATTCCCGCTCGTTCGTGAAGGACAATCCGTTCTCGTACTGGTCGACGCCTACCCCGACCGCCCGCTCAAGGGTATCGTCGGCGAGGTCACCCCGATCGCCATCCCGCTCATGGGCTCCGACGTTCGGATCTACTACGCCAACGTCGAAATCGTCGAGGGCTTCTCCGACCTTCGTCCCGGCCTCAGCGCCGAGGTGATCATCCAGGTCGAGCGCCGCGAGCAGGTCACCCGCGTTCCCATCGACGCCATCAAATGGGTCGGCGGCAAGGCGTATGTCGCCGTTGATCTCGGCCGCGGCAAAAACGACCAGGGTCCGTCCTGGGAATGGCGACGCATCGAACTCGGCCTGAGCGACCCGACCTTCGTCGAGGTCATCAGCGGCCTTGAGCCCGGCATCCGAATCATCGCCGATCCCTCCGTCCTGTCGGAACCCACGCCCTCCGCCTGATTCTCACCTCGGAGACACCGGGTTCGAAACAAACCCGTCTTCGCTCCATGACTCGGTGCCTCGATGGTCCCCATCCCATCAGGAGACGAAGGATCCATCGAGACACCAGGTTCCCGAAAAGACAGCGACCGGAAGGCTCTCAGCAGGGCAAGATCGCCTGCGACGAATCCTCGAACACGCCGTTGATCGTGTAGACGTTCCCCTGGATCGTCAAAACGGGGCACCCGACGGTACTCGTCCCGCTGGAGTTGTATTGCAGGATCGAACGCTGATAGGCATAGTTCGCGAATGTGTTCGCCTGATTGCCTGTCCCGCCGATCGTCGCGTTCACATTGCTCCCATCGGCGACGAGCCCCTGATCGCCAGAATTCGCCGTTGTCGTGAACGTGTTCCCCTGGATCACGGCCAGAGCCGCCCCGACGCTCCCGTCCATGTTCAGGCCGACCAGGTTCCCCGAGAACGTGTTCCCGGTCACGCTGAGTGTCTGCGACGATCCGCCGACGAAAATCCCATTCGCCGTGTTGTTCGCGAACGTGCTCCCCGTCACCGACCCCGCGCCCGTGTAGTGCAAGAACTCGATCCCGTTGAACCCCGACGCATACCCGCGCACCAACCCGTTCCCGGAGAACGTGTCGCCGGAGAGGTTCACATTCACCTGGCCCGAGAAGAGCGCGCCGTCTCCCTGGTGGCTCCCGCTGAAGGTGCTCCCCGTCGCCGTGACCTGCGCCTGGTTGTAGGCCACCAGGTTCGCGTTCGTGTTGCCGACGAACTCCGAATTCACGATCGTCACCTGAGAGCCATTCTCAACCGAAAGTCCTGTCCCGCCCGACGACCCCGCGTTCCCGTTGAAGGTGCAGCCGTTGACCGTCGCCGTTCCGTTCTGCACGTCCATCCCGTCGCCCGCCTGCGAGGCGTCGAAATGCGAGCCGGTCGCATTCACACTCCCACCACCGCTAATCACCGCCCCGCCCGACTGGTTGCCCGTCGCATTCACGTTCACCAGGTTCACCGACGACCCGAAGACCGCCAGTCCACTCCCGCTCGGCGCCTGGATCGTCAGGTTCTGAAGCGTGATCCCGCTCGACGAATACACCTTCAGCGCAAACGCCCCCGCGCCCGCCAGCACGCTCGACCCGTTCGCGGCGCCGACGATCGTGATCCCGCTCTTGCCCATCAGGCCGACCGCCTGCGTGTACGTCCCCGGCGCCAGAACGATCGTCGAGCCGTTCTTCGCCCGCTTCAAGGCCACGGCAAGGCTCCCCAAAGGATGCGCCGCGTTCTTCCCAGCCACCGGGCTGATCCGACCGCGAGGCGCCACGTAAATCGTTGACGGCGCCCCCTTGACCGGCCGCTTCGGATGCCGACGCGCCAGCAACCCCTCATGCCGAATCTCGGCGAGCCGGGCGTGGCGAGCCAGCATCGCCTCGTGCCGGATCTCGACCCGAACTTGCCTCGCCTCCACTTCCGCCACTCGGATCGCATGGGCCGACTCGGCCAGGCCAGGCGCCGCACCCACTCCCGATGGGCACTCGCGCACCTCCAGCGCCTCGGCTCCCGGCCTCAGCCGCTTGTTCCGCCGACAGACCGCCTCGTTCGGTCGTTCGCCGAAACCACGACGCGCGAGAGCCACTACGGGCGAGACAGAATAAGACATCGTCGCGTCTTCTCCCCTGGATGATCATCGATGGGTGGCTGGACATGCCAAGGCGATGGGCCGGGATCAAGAGTCACGGAGCGGAGGATCCCCACCCCGACGGACGTCGGCGTCCCGCGCATGCTATTATAGCACCGATCTGGGACATGGTAGGGGTCGCGCCCGCCTGGCCTCGCGAGAGAATCGATCGAAAGGATCTCCGAACATTCTAGGCGTACCGGATCGCCCGGGCAAATGGAGGCGAATCCGGGTTCGTTGGTTCGGCGCTCGTTCGGGGAGGGCGGGTGCCCGGTCTGGCGGTCCGCGCCCTCGTGATGCCTCGCCTTGACAGCCTGGCCTGATTGTCGTAGAGCGATCGGATGCGCCCAGGCAAGGGGGCGTCTGAAGATCGGCGAGGAGGCGAGGCGATGAAGATTGTGGATGTGATCCCGCTGGCATTTCCCGAGGTCGCGGTGATCCGCTTCGCCCGATTCCGGGACCATCGCGGCTACTTCACCGAGCACTACCGCGTCAGTGATTTCGAGGGCCTTGACCTCCTCCGCGGTATCGATTTCCGCCAGATGAACGAGAGCTTCTCACGCGCGGGGACGATCCGCGGCCTGCACTTTCAGTGGGATCCTTACCAGGGAAAGCTCGTCCGCGCGGTGACCGGGCGGCTGATCGACCTGATTCTGGACATCCGCCAGGGCTCGCCGACCTACGGCCAGATCATCGCCCACGACCTCCCCTCGCGTCCCGATGACGACCACGCGCAATGGATCTGGATCCCGCCCGGCTTCGCCCACGGAATGCTGCTCACCGAGGACACGCTGGTCGAGTACCTTTGCTCTGGCGAGTACAACCCCAAAACCGAGGCGGGCCTCTCGCCGTTCGCGCCCGACCTCGACTGGTCGCTCTGCGATCCTGAGCTGGCCGAAACCTTCCACCGTCTCGCGGCCTCCAATCCGCTGGTCAGCCCAAAGGATCGCGACGCCCCCGACCTCGCCACCTGGTCGCAAGACCCTCGCTCGTCGCACTTCCTTTTCGGTCAGACGATCCGTTGAGGTGTCCGCCCTTTTTTGTGGAAGCGGCCAGCATCAAGGCCGCCTGATTCAGGATGGCCGGACGGAGCCCCGCGGATGTCCGATCGCGATCGAACCTCGAGATCGCCCAGGCCCCACATCACCGCCACGATCGAGCCCGCGACCGGCGATCGCGTCGCGGTGCTTTCCGGACGGGTCCACGCCCTGACCCTCGCCCTGCGCGACGCCCGCCAGCGGGTGGCCCACCTGGAATCGCTGGCCGCCTCGCACGCCGAGCAGGCCGCCTCGCCCGCCTGGCGGATCGGTGCCGCGATCGATCGCGCCTCGCGGAGCTTCGCCCCCATCGGGAGTCGTCGCCGAGCCGCCCTCGCCGCGGCCCTGAAATTCGTCCGCTCGCGAGAGCGTCAAGCCGTCGCCGATCCACCCGCCCCGTTAGCGCGGATAACGGTTCCCGCACTCCAGATCATCACGCCACCAAACGCCGGCCGAATCCTGATCGCCGATCACGACGTCCCCACTCCCGACCTCGACGCCGGCTCGCTCCGGATGGTCGAGATCCTCCGGGCCATTCGGGGTCGCGGCCATCACCTGACCTTCCTGCCCGACATCGCGTCGGCCTCTCCTCGCTACCTCGACAACCTGCGTCAAATGGGGGTCGAGCTGATCGGCGAAGCGCTCGGCCGGTCTCTGCAACAATACCTCCGTGAGATCCACGGCGGGCTCGACCTGGCCATCCTCTCGCGGCCGGGTGTGGCCGCGCGCTACCTCCCGCTCATCCGATCCGGGGCCCCAGACGCCCGGGTGGTTTTTGACACCGTCGACCTGCACTACCTTCGCGAGTGGCGGGCCGCTCGGCTGGCCGGAAATCGCGATCGGATCTGGGACGCTCGACGGCGGAAGCTCCAGGAACTGGCTCTCGTCCGACGCTGCGATGCCACGATCGTCGTCAGCGAGGTCGAGCGCCAGGTCCTGCTCGACGCCTGCCCAGGCGCCGATGTCCGCGTTTTACCGACGATTGTCGACATCCCTCCCATCGATCCGCCCGGATGGGAAGATCGCGACGGGATGGTCTTCATCGGCGGATTCCGACACGCGCCGAACGTCGACGCGGTCCTCTGGTTCGTCGCCGAGATCCTGCCGAAAATCCTCGAGCGATCGCCTGGGATGATCCTCCGCGTCGTCGGGCCGCACGCACCCGAGGCGATCCTCGCCATCGAGGGACCGAACGTCCGCGTGCTCGGCTACGTCCCCGATCTCGACCCGATCCTGGCGCGGTCTCGGGTCGCCGTGGCGCCGCTCCGATTCGGAGCGGGCGTGAAGGGGAAGGTCAACCTGAGCATGGCGCATGGCCTGCCGACGGTCGTCAGCACTCTCGGGGCCGAGGGGATGGATCTGGTCCACCGCCAGGACGCCCTCATCGCCGCCGATCCCGCCGCGTTCGCCGATGCCGTGATCGAGCTGAACCACTCGCGCGATCTCTGGGAGCGGCTCTCGAGCCAGGGTCGCGCGAGTGTTCGCGCCCGCTACTCGGTCGAGGCCGCCGCCGCTCGGATCGACGAACTCCTCGCCTTCGCCGGACTGAGTCACTGACCGTTCCTCACCGAGGGCGGCATCGGCCAGGGCCCCTTCAGGCTCGAATCGCAGAGGAGCCAGACGACCACCCTCGCGTGCTCCAGCAGCGAGGGGTCGCGAACCATCCCCTTGAAGGCGTGCGACGTGTTCCCGCCGCCAGTCAGGTTGTGAACGGGAAGGTTGATCTCGCGGGCCAGAAGCTCGATAAAGCCGGCGTTGTAGCTGTCGCCAATGCAGACCACCGGCGAGGTCGCGTCGTGAATCGGCCGGGTGCATCGGTTCGCGGAGGGTTGCGTCTTCGGTTGCGCGGCGCGGGCGAGACGCTGCTGCTCGGGATTCAGCGCGGGGAAGGCGGTACCATCCTCGACCTTCAAATACGGCGCGGTCGCCCACTCGCAAAACCGGGGTGACTCCCTCGCGCGGGCGACGAAGTCGTAGCGCGCCAGTCGATCGGCGACCATCCGCGCCGCGATCGCCTGGCCTCGGGGTGCCCAGTGCGGATCGGCCGGCTGATACAGCGGCTCGGCCCCGGGATCGCGCTCGCGGAGGAACGCCGGCAAGACGTCGACCACCTCGACATCGTCTTCAAGCAGTTCGAAGAGCGCGCGGCGGATATGAGGAGCGATCATCCGATCGGGCGGGCAGGGCTCGACAAAAGGCTCGGGATGGGCCTCGGTCATCTTCGGAACCGGGACGAAGATCAGATCGATCCCCTTGCGCTCGAGCCATCGAGCGGCGGCCGTCACGGGCCGCGACTCACGAAGCGGATCGAGCGAAGCCGGGCGCAGGACGTGCATCAGATAAACATCGGGCGCTGGCTCGAAGAGGGGAAAATCACCTCTCCCGGCCAGAACGATCGAGCGCCCCTCGAACGAGCCGGTGGCCTTCGGGTTGAAGGGCTGGGCGGCCTGGACCCTCGCGGCGAGCCCGGCGCGCATCGGGGCAAGCTGAGCCGACCAACGATCCCAGTCGCCGCCGGCAGCCTTCGCGCATTCGTCGAGGAGGCTCGCCATCGTCTCGCGGATGGCGGCGGCGCGGGCCTCGGCCACCGCAGCGGGCCTGGTCGCCACGGAATGCCTCGCCAGTGCCCGACGGGCGAGACTCGCCTGCCTTCGATGCGAGGCCGACCCAAAGCCAGGCCCCGATCGGAGCCAGAATCCCACCGCCAGGGCCAGGCAGATCCCGACCATCAGGCCGACCCTCGATCGATTCCGATCGCTCATTTCGCCGGCTCCTCGACCGGTCCTCGCGGCGGCCCCGCGATCGGACGCGGCAGGGTCCAGGGGCCTTCCAGGTTCGTGTAGCAGACCGTCCAGACCACCACGCGTGCCCCACGCAAGAGCCCCGGATCTCGCAGGAAATCGCGAAACCTCTGCGTCGTGAAGCCGCCTCCCGAGAGGTTCCGTACCGGCACGTTCAGCTCGCGCGCCAGGTGGTCCGTGAACCCGGCGTTGTAACTGTCGCCGATGCAGACCACCGGCGCCTCGTCGTCGTAAAGCGAACCGGTGCAGTCTCTCGGAAACGGAGCCATCTTCGGCTGGGCCTCGATCGCCCGGCGCTGCTGGTCGGGATGGAGCGCACCGAAGGCCGCGCCCTCGCTCGCCGGCCGGTAAGGCGACGGCCCCCACAGGCACGTCGGCGGCCGCGCCTGCGCCCTCGCGACGAAATCATAGCGGAGCATCCGCTCGGCGATCCGACGCGCCGCGATCGCCTGCGCCCGGGGCGTCCAGTGGGGATCGGCGGGCTGGTAAAGCGGACCGTCTCCAGTGTCTCGCTCGCGGCGCAGGTCGTGGAGCAAATCGATCGCCTCCACATCAGCTTCCAGCAGCTCCAGCACAACCCGACGGATCTGCGGCGCAAGCACTCCATCGGCGGGCACGTGATCGAGAAAGTGCTCCGGATACACCTCGGTCATCTTCGGAACCGTCACAAAGAGAACGTCGATCCCCCGCTCTCGGAGCCATCGCGTCGCGGCGATCACCGATCGACCGTGATCAAATGCGGATTCAACCTTGTGCGGCTCCAGGATGTGGTTCAGGTACACCTGAGGCGCCGGTTCGAACAGCGGAAAGCCGTCCTTCCCTTCGAGCACGGCCGACCTTCCCTCGAAGTCGCCCGTGGCCTCGGGGTGAAGAGGTCGGCATGCCTCGATCTTGACCCGGAGTTCCGCGCGGGCCGGCTCGACGCTGTCCGTCCAGCGGTCCCAGTCGCCGGCGGCGGCCTGGCGGCACTCGTCGCGCAGTTCCTCGATCGAGCGACGGATCGACTCGGCACGAGCCTGTCGCGCGGCCTCCGGATCGAGGACGGGGGGCGCGGGCGACATCTTCGGCGGGCGGCTTGCCACCTTCTTCAACGCGGGCCGAGGCGGCTTCCGCCCTGGTGCCGAACCGTGGCTCGCTCGACGCAGGGCCACGGCCGCCGCGAGCAGGCCCAGCCCGATCACCAGCGCGATCCTCACGCGTCCCCGGACGGTCATCGGGTCACCTCCTCCATCGTCGGTCGATGGCGATCGATCCCGGGCTTACCGTCGGTCGCCTTCCGACGACCCGGCCCGACCAGGACCGCGCCCCAGTTCCCCCGCGTGAGCTTGCGATCGGCGAACGCCCAGACCACCGCGACCTTCCCGCTGAGCGGGTCTGGCCGTCGCGCCAGCTCGGCCCAGATCGCCTGGGCGTCGGCGCCGTTTCGGGCGATCACGTCGATATCGCGGCCGAGCCGCCGCGCAAGCTGCGCCGGTAGTCCAGCCGAGTCGCCCCAGCCGAGATCCGGCGTGCTGTAAATGTTGCTGAAGCTGTCGCCCAGCAGAACGATCGACGCACCCTCGACCGGCCGGAATGGACGTCCAGTGGCCGCGTCGATCACTCGATCGATCGTCACGGTCTGCGGCGGATAAAGGGTCTGGTCGTCGCCGAGTTGAAGCATCTGCGCGACGTCGCCGAGGCGAGAGGCGGGCGTTGGCTCGACCCGCCACAACCGGGCCTCGCCAGGGATGGCCGGCAGAACCGTTTTCAGGTGATCGGCCACCGTCCGGGCGACCTCGCCCATCCATTCGGGTGTCCAGTGTGAATCGTGCTTCAGGAAACGATCGGGCCCGCGCGGGTCGATCATCTCGGGAGTTGGGTCAAGCACATCCACACCCGAGAGACGCAATTTATCGACAAATTTCTGGTAGTCCACATTTGTGGGCGGTTTGTAAGGACCCATCGCGTCGAAGCGATGCGAGAGTCGATGCGCCTCGAGGGAAACCTTGTCGGGCACCGGAACGACCACGAGCCGGACACCGGCTCTTCGGCAGTCGTCGTGATAGGCGAGGATGGCGGCGAGCGGATCAGGAGCGGGTCGAACCAGGCCCGCCTCGGCCATTTCCCTGGCGTGGCGAGCCTGCCAGAAGGGATCGAGCAGCCCCGGTCCAGCGACCCAGTCGATACCGGGTCGGAAGAACAACCAGCCGTCGAGGCCGGGAATCGCCCGAGTCGTCCCAAAGCCGAGGTAGCCGGTCAGCCCGGCCTGAAGCTCCGGCTGAACCGTCCGCCGGGCCATCGAACGTTGCGTGAGCTCCCGCTCGAACCGCGAGAGATGGCTACGTGTCGGAACGCCCCGGAAAACATCGAACGCCTGAATCCGGCCGTCGCGCGCCAGCTCGACGGCCGCCTGAACCATCGGGATCGCCGCGATCGCCCCGACAAACACGATCGCGATCGCGCGCGCCAGCGACCGGGAAACCTCGGTCCTCAGAATCCCTCGCGACGGGTCGTCGGGAGCCGAGATCGGCTGCCGCCTGGCATCCGAGGGCGAAAAGATCCGGCTCGGTCGACGCCGATCGTGTCGACGATCCGCGATTCTGGACATGCGATCCACCCGGCCTGGGTCCGATGAAGGGAAAGGTGAACCGCTTCTAACAGATCCTCGGCCCACCGAAAAGAAGAGATTCCCCCTTCCGCGAGCGGTTCACGGTCGATCTCGCGACAATCTCGGCTTGCACCGCGGGCCGACTCGGGATATACAACCCCGCCCGAACGCGCGACCGGATCGGCCGCCGAGAACCGGCCACTCCGCGCCTCCCGTTGATCGACGGAAGCTTCCGATCTCATCGCCCGCGACCCTTTGCCATTTGAGGACGCCCTCATGAGTCGAGCCACGATCCTCTGCGCGATCGGGACCCGGCCCGAGGCGATCAAGATGGCGCCCGTCGTCCGGGCCTTGCAGGAATCGACGTGGGCTCGGTGCCGAGTGCTGATGACGGCCCAGCATCGCGAGCTGGTCGACCCCATGCTCGATTTCTTCGCGATCGCGCCCAACGTCGATCTCGACCTGATGCGCCCGGGTCAATCGCTGGTCGATCTCACGGCGAGAATGTTGCCGGCGGTCCACTCGGCGATCGAGGGCGAGCGGCCCGACCTGGTGATCGCGCAGGGCGACACGACAACCGTTTTTGTGACAGCCCTGGCAAGTTTTTACGCGCGAATCCCATTCGCGCACGTCGAGGCCGGACTTCGCACCGGCCGGCTCGACGCACCCTTCCCCGAGGAGGCCAACCGCGTCCTCGCCGGACACCTCGCCGCGCTTCACTTCGCGCCGACCGCCGACGCCCGCGCCAACCTCCTGCGAGAGGGAATCGCCGACGACTGGATCATCGTCACGGGCAACACGGTGATCGACGCCCTCTTTCTGGCTGCCGATCGCGACGAGCCGATCGGTGTCGAACTCGATCCGACGCGCCGCCTGGTGCTCATCACGGCGCACCGTCGCGAGAACTTCGGCGCGCCGATCCGAGGAATCTGCCGGGCGGTCGCCGAGCTGCACGACCGCTTCCCCGACGTGCAATTCCTCTGGCCGGTACATCCGAATCCGTCGATCGGTCCGGTCGTGCGCGGGGCGATGGCCGGGCTCGATCGAGTGCTCGTGTGCGACCCCCTGCCCTACGGCTCGTTTGTGGCGGCGATGAAGCGATCGACGCTGATCCTCACCGACTCGGGCGGCGTGCAGGAAGAGGCCCCCGCGCTGGGGAAGCCGGTGCTGGTCCTCCGCGACGAGAGCGAGCGGCCCGAGGCGATCGCCTCGGGCGTGGCCCGTCTGGTCGGCTGCGAACCGCTAGGGATCGTCGCCGAGACCGCGCGATTGCTCTCGGATCCGGTCGCGTATCGCGAGATGGCCCGAGGCGCCAGCCCCTACGGCGACGGCCGCGCCGCCGATCGGATCACAGCCGCGATCGCGCGGCATCTCGACATCCCGCCAGCCCTCCAGGCCGCCGGATGACCGACCCACCACCAGACCGGCGAGGCCAACAACACTCGATGGGCGAGCGGTCCATCCACCTGGAACGAATCACCCATTTCACACAATTGCACGCGTGTTATCATGTTCTCCGCTCTACCCTTCGAAAGATCGGCGCTCTTCTTCGGTCCCTCTACTCACACAAGGCTTCAGGTTTTCAGTTTCTTTAATGAACTTATCTTATTTTTCGAAATTCTTGACGCAAGTTTTTTTATGTCGGGAAAAGAACTTTCCTCGTCGGCCCGAGAATGGGATAGGGATTGGCGGTTCGATCGGATTGCGTTGATTGAAACGGCGGCCGAGGTCATCCTGCGAGGCCCGTTTTTCGCGCGGAAAGGCGGGTCCGGGTGGCGAAAAGGGGCCCTTCTCCCCAGGGGTGTCTGAAGCATTGGGTCCTTGGTTCATGGGGATGCGAAGACGTCGGTGGGCAGGTCGCGCATCCCCAGCCGGGCCTTCCAGGCGTCGGCCTGCTCGGTCCGGCCCCATTCTTCGTAGAGCCCGATCAGCCGCTCGGCCGCGTGGCGGACCTGGGACTGACTCTGCGACGGGATCCGGCCCTCGCGCGCCTTCATCCCCTCGTAACCGCCGACGATCATCGGCTCGGCCTCGGCATTCCGGCCCTGACCCCGGATCGCCTCGCCCAGCCGGCTCATCGCGTCGTATCGCGACCAGCCGTCGGGGTCGGCCTTGGCCCGGATCGCCAGGCTCTCGCGCAGCATCGGCTCGGCCTCCGACCACCGTGACTGCACCAGCAGGTTCCAGCCGAGCGCGGCGAGGTCCCAATCCAGGAGGGGGCTACCGGGCGGCAGGGCCTTACGGCGTCGGGTCAGCACGTCGCGATACAGGACTTCGGCCTCGCCGAACCGGCCGAGCGTCTCGCAGGCGACGGCCAGGCACTCGCGGCACGCGAGGGCGTAGGAGTGATCGGGGCCGAGCTTGGCCTCGACCCGCTCGAGGGTCGTCCTGTGGAGATCCATCGACTCGGAAAGCCGGCCGGCGGAGTAGTAGGCGTTGGCCAGGTTGATCCGGCTCATGAGCGCGTCGGGGTGGTCGGGGGCCAGCCTGGCCTGGATCCGGGCCAGCGTCGCCTCGTACAGGTCGATCGCCCGCGAGTTCCGCCCGGTCGTCTGGTAGGCGACGGCCAGATTGTTGCGGGTGGTGAGCGTGAAGCGGTGGTCGGGGCCGAGCTGGGCCTGGAACTCCTCCAGGGCCTCCTCGAAGAGCGGGATCGCCTCGTCCAGCCGGCCGGCGGAGTAGTACGAATTGGCCAGATTGACGCGGCTCAAGACCGTGTCGGGGTGGTGGGGCCCCAGCTTGACCGCGCGCTGATCGAGCGTCTGCTCGCGCAACTTCAGCGCGTCCGCCAGTCGGCCCGAGGAGAAGCAGGCGTTGGCGAGGTTGTTTTGGACGGTGAGGGTCTCGGGGTGGTCGGGGCCCAGCGTGGCCTTCATTCGATCGAGCGCCTGCTCGTAGAGCGGGATCGCCCGATCCCACCGTTCGACCAGATTGTAAGCGTTGGCCAGGTTGTTCATGCTCTGGAGCGTATCGGGATGGCCGCCGCCCAGCACGGCCAGGCGACGCTGGAAGACCGCCTCGTGCTGCGCGATCGCCTCGTCCATCCGGCCGGCGTCGTGGTAGGCGAGGGCCAGATCGTCGCGGCACTTGAGGGCGTCGGGGTGGTCGGGGCCCAGAGTGGCCTCGTACCTCTCGAGCGTCGCCCGGTGCTGCTCGATCGCCTCCTTGATCCGGCCGGCCGCCCAGAGGGCGTTGCCCAGGTTGGTGCGGCTCGCGAGCGTATCGAGGTGGTCGGGGCCGAACGCGGCCTCGCGCGCGGCGATCGCCCCGGTGTGCAGGCCGATGGCCCGGTCGTAGAGACCCAGGCCGTGGTAGGTCAGGCCCAGGGCCTGGAGGAGCATTCCTCGGGTCGCCGGCGACCCGGCGAATTCCTTGTCGAGCCGCGAGCAGGCCCGGTCGAGCACGTCGACCACCTTCACGTTCCGGTCGATCCGCGACGGGTCGGGGCTGCGAAACGCCTCGACCAGGAACCGGCTCACGGCCTCGGCCTGCCGCCGCGACTCCTCCGACCCCGCCAGGGCCGCCAGCGTCCGGGCCTGCGCCTCGCGGGTCGCGGCCAGGGCCCGGGTCGTCTCGGCGCCGGCCCTCCGGAGGCGATCGTTGGCCCGGACCTGGACGGCGGCCACGGCGCCCAGCCCGATCGCCAGGGTCACCAGCGCCACCAGCCCCGCGGCCACGCCCGTCCGGTGTCGACGCGCCCACCGCCGCGCCCGGTCCGAGGCCGGCTCGCGCCACGCCGAGACCGGCTCGTCGGCCAGCCATCGGGTCAGGTCGTCGGCCAGGTCGCGCGCCGAGGCATAGCGGTCCTCGGGCCTCGTCGCCATCGCCTTCAGGCAGACGGCCTCCAGGGCGCGCGGCAGCCGCGGGTCCCGGCGGCGCGGCGGCACGATCGCGGCCCGACGACTCGCGCCCTCGAAGGGGGATCCGCCCGTCAGGATCGCGTAGAGGATCAGGCCCAGGCTGAAGAGATCACTGGCGGGGCCGGCCGGCTCGCCCCGGGCCTGCTCCGGGCTCATGTAGAGCGGTGTGCCCAGGATCTCGCCGGTCGCCGTGACCTCCTCCGATGAGGGGTCGGGCGACGGGCCGTCGCCGCTCTCCCCGCCGTCGTCGCCGAACCGTCGGGCCAGGCCCCAGTCCATCACCAGGGCCTCGCCGTAGGGGCCGAGCATGAGGTTCGACGGCTTGAGGTCGCGGTGGACGACCCCCCGGTCGTGGGCATAGGCCATCGTCTGGCAGATCGTGACGAAGGGCTGCAACAGGCCGCGGAGCCCGAGGGCCCGGCGGCCGGGGTCGCCGCGGACCCGCTCGTCGCCGTGGAAGGCCGCGATCGCCTGCTGGAGCGTCCGCCCCTCGATGAACGGCATGGTGTAGAACGGCCCGCCGTCGTCCTGGCCCAGGCCGTAGATCGGGACGATGCCGGGGTGCTGGAGCCGGGCGGTGATCGCGGCCTCGCGGAGGAACCGGCGCCGCGAGGCGTCGCGGAGCTTGTCCGGCCGGATCCGCTTCAGGGCGACCTTTCGGTCCAGCTCCTCCTGGTGGGCGACGAAGACGACGCCCAGCCCGCCCCGGTCGTGGCGGTCGCCGACGCGATAGGCGGCCGTCGCCCGCGTCACTTCGGGCGGGCCGGGATCGGAGTCGGCCCCGTCGCGGCCGGCGGCGAAGGGCGGCGGGCCCACCACCCGCGTATCGAGGGCCGAATCCATCGCCCGGAGGGCGTCGACCCGGCGCCGGACCTCGGCGATCAGATCGGGGCAGCCGGCGCACAGCTCCTCGACGGTCATCGGCGTGCCGCAGCCGCGGAGCTCCTCCCAGCGGTCCACCAGGTCATCGACGCGCGTCTCGATCTCCATGGGCGTGGCCCCCTCGCGGGTCGGGGGCCCCTCCGAGCGTCTGAAGGATTCGGATCGAGAATTCCGAATTTCGGATTCCGACCATCCTATTCAATCGCCTCCGGACACCACCGATTCGCAAATCCATGATTCTTGTGAATTTGCATTTTTCAGGAATTCGGAATCCGTTCTCTGGAATCGATGGTTCCCCAAGCTCTCAGCCGGGGAGCCGGCCGCCGAGCAGCTCGTGGAGCCTGAGCCGGGCCGATCGCCACCGGTACTTCACCACCCGCTCGGTGACCCCCAGCAGGTCGGCGGCCTCGGCCTGGGAGAGACCCTGATACCAGAGCAGGTCGAAGACCTCGCGCTCGGGGTCGGGCAGGGCGCCGGCCCGCTCGTGGAACTCGGTCCAGCCCGCCAGCCGCGCAGGGTCGTCGGTCTCGTCGGCCCGCTCCGGCGGCCCGGGCGCCGACGCGACGTCGCCTTCCCGACCCGCCCGGCTGGCGTGATGCCGGCCTTGGCCCTGCGGCCCGTCATAGTGCCGGGCCAGGTCGATCAGCTCGCGGCGGATCTGCACGGCCGCGAGGTTGATGAAGCTCCGGACCGTCTCCGGCTTGACCTGGTCGAGGGCCCGGCAGAGCCGCATCGTGGCGTTCTGTAGCACGTCGTCGGTCTGCTCCCACCGCCCCACGCCGGGATAGCTTCGGAGCATCTTCCTCGCCAGCCGCCCCAGCCGCTCGCAGGCGACCGTCAGCAATTCGTCGCGCGCGGAATCGTCGCCGGCCCGCAGGCGGTCGAGCCGCGACTGAATCCGGGTCGTCGTCGCGCCGGCATCCGCCATGGTCACCTCCCGAAGACCGGGCCGCCGCCGGGTCCGGGCGGTCGCCGATCAAGCCGCCAGATACATCTCTATCCTACCATCCCGACCAGGTCGGCGGTAGGAAGCGATTCCGGGCCATCGTTTATTTTCGTACCCGATCGCGTCGGCTCCCGCTCGTCAGGGTAGGCCGGGCCCTCAAGACGCGAGGGGCCAGGGCCGTCGAGATGCGAGCGTCCCGAAATGACAACGAGGAATCGACCCCGAGGAGCATGATCATGAACTTCTCCATCGCGAGGCGGAATCGGCGGTCCCGAATCGACATCGGCCAGCATCGACGCCGGCGCGCCACCCGGCCGGCACTGGAGCGGGTCGAGGAGCGCGTCGTCCTCTCCGGCTTCACGCCCGCCCAGATCCAGCAGGCTTACGGCCTGAATCAGATCTGGTTCGACCACGGGACGATCCCAGGCCAGGGCCAGGGCCAGACGATCGCGATCATCGACCCGCTGAACGACCCCAACATCGTCCCCGATGCCAACACCTTCAGCCAGAGGTACGGCCTGCCCCTGTTCAACCAGGGCGGGCCGAACCTCCAGGTGGTGACGCCCAGCGGCGCGCCTCCCTCGACGATCCCGAGCGCGGCGCCCAGCGCCACGACAGGCATGGCGATCGAGACGTCGCTGGACGTCGAGTGGGCCCACGCCGTCGCCCCGCAGGCCAACATCCTCCTCGTCGAGGTGCCGGTCTACGTCTACCCGAACGGAAGCTACGACTCCGTCCCGATGTTCTCGGCCGCCGACTGGGCCGCGTCGCGGCCGGGGGTCTCGGTGGTCTCGATGAGCTTCGGGGGGAGCTACGCCGGGGAGTCGAGCCACGATTCCCAGTTGACCGGCGCCGTGACCTTCGTCTCCTCGGTGGGCGACAACGGCACGTTCACCTATCCCGGCTCATCGACGAACGTCATCGGGGTCGGCGGGACCTCGCTGACGGTCGACGGCTCGGGGAACTACGTCGGCGAGAGCGTTTGGTATCAGAGCGGCGGCGGCCCCGACCCGTACAATCCGGGTAAGTCGGGCCCGGACGTCGGATTCAACGCGGTCAACGACTCGGTCTACGACTCGTGGGACTTCGGCGCGGGCGCCTCGGGCTGGGGGATGGAGAGCGGGACCAGCTTCGCCGCCCCGGCGTGGGCGGGGATCCTCGCGATCGCCGACCAGGGGCGGGCCCTGACGGGCCTCCCCGTGCTGACCACCGCCTCGACGCGGAACCTGCTCCAGAGCATGTCCGCCCAGGGCGCCGACTTCCACACCAATATCCCCGGCAGTAACCTGCTCGGCTACTCGGGTTCCTCGGTGTACGGCGCGGGAACCCCGATCGCGAGCCGGGTCGTGGCCGGGCTGACCCAGGAGGTCATCCCCGGGCACACAAGCCTCCAGATCCTCCCCGGAGTCCCCTACACCGGCGAGGTCGCCACCTTCCAGGACTTCACCGGCGACGTCGTCTCGGGTCCGAACGCGTCCGACTACGGCGAGGTCATCTACCAGGGCAACGGCCAGTACGAAGTCTACGGGACCATCTCGCTCGGCGGCTCGGGAACCTATTCTCTCGGCGTCTCGATCGAGCGCAACTGGCTCGGGCCGGCGACGGTCCCCACGATGGTCGCCGTCAGCTCGATGACGCCGAACCAACTCTACGTCGAGGGGCTCTACAAGGACATCCTCACTCGCCCAGCCGACGCCGGCGGCCTGGCCTACTTCTCGTCGATGCTCCCCTCGGACACCAACTGGATCCCGGGCCCGCAGTCGCCACAGCCGGGGAGCAACCTCTCGGCCGTCGCCACGGCGATCGTCCGCTCGGGCGAGCACTACAATGACATCGTCTCCAACCTCTACTGGACCTTCCTGCACCGCGCCGCCGACTCCGGCGGCCTGGAATACTGGTCGGGGCAACTGGCGGCCGGCGCGACCCTGGAAACCGTCATGAGCAACTTCCTCGGCTCGCAGGAGTACCTGAACGACAACGGCGGGACGGGAGGCCCCTCAGGTGCCGGCTCCGATTACGTCATGGCGCTGTACAGGAGCCTGCTCGGCCGCTCGTTCCAGGAAAGCGACCTCACTCCGTCGGAGGTCACGGGGTGGGTCAACTACATCAACTCGATCGGGGGCGTCGGGAACCAGGCCGCCCGGATCCAGGTCGCCTACGACTTCGCCACGTCCGCCGAGTTCCGGACCGACGCCGTCCGGGCGATGTACGGCGACATCTCGCAGTATCGCCCCTTCATGTCCTTCATCCCCGACCTGCTCCAGCGATACCAGTGGGATTCCGGGCCTTCCACCGCCGAGATCGACGCCTTGGTGAACTCGGGCGCGGACCTCCTGAGCATGGAGGTCGCCTTGGCCTCGGGCCCCGAATTCTACTCGGTGCCCCACGCCTGATTGGCGCCGGAGCGTGGACGAACGAAATGGCCCATCCCCACGACGAGGGATGGGCCGTCGTCATTTCTCCCGACGGGCCCGATCACCGCGGGGCCCCGACCTCGACCTTGGGGAAGAGCGGCGACGGCTTGCCTTCGGTCAGCGGAGCTGTAACGTGCAGGCCCTGCTGGTTCAGCGGCGTCAGCGCATCGACATATCCGACCGACTCCCAGGGCGTCGTCTCCTCGAAGTTGAAGGCGCGGTAGAAGGTCTCCGCCGTTCGAGGCAGGAACGGCTTGATCAAAATCGCGGCGACGCGGATCCAGTCGGCCAGGTTCACCAGCACCGCGCGGGTGGCCTCGACGTCCGTCTTCACCAGCTTGAACGGCTGCGTCTCCTGGATGTAGCGGTTCGCCGCGTCGACCACCTCGCGCCAGATCCGCTGCAACGCCAGGTTGTACTCGAACGACCCGACCAGCTCGCGCAGCGATCCGATCAGCGGCTCGAATTCGAGTCCCTTGCGCCACTGAGTCGCATCAACGGTCGAGCCTCCGTCGAGCCGGCCCTCGAAGTACTTCGCGCACATCGTCAGGGTTCGGCTGTAGAGGTTGCCGAGGTTGTTGGCAAGGTCGGCGTTATACACCGCCGCGAACCGCTCGAACGAGAACTCGCCGTCGCCGCCGAACGGGCACTGGCTCATGAAGTAATACCGGAACGCCTCCGACGAGAACTGCTGGACCAGGTCCATCGGCTCGACCACGTTGCCCAGGCTCTTGCTCAGCTTCTGGACCTCGCCCGTCTCCTCGTTCTTCCGGTAGACGAACCCGTGGCCGAACACCATCCGCGGCAGCGGCAAACCGGCCGACATCAGCATCGCCGGCCAGAGGGCACAGTGAAACCGCGTGATGTCCTTGCCGATCACGTGAACATCCGCCGGCCACAACTGGCGGAATCGCTCCTCATCCGTCCCGTAGCCGATCCCCGTGATGTAGTTCAGCAGAGCATCAAACCAGACATAGATCGTCTGGTCCGGGTCGAACGGCGTCTTGATCCCCCACGCGAAACCCTTGCGCGTGATCGCGACGTCCTTCAATTCCGACTCAACCAGGCTCATCACCTCGTTGCGTCGGCTCTCGGGCTGAATGAAGTCGCGATGCGAGAGGTAGTGTTCCAGCAACCGGTCGCGATAGGCTGAAAGGCGGAAGTAGTAATTATCTTCCTCAACCCAGATCAGCGGCGTGTTCGGGTGATTCGGACATTTGCCGCCCCCCTCGGCGACTTCCTTCTCGGTCTTGAACGCCTCGCAGCCGTTGCAATAATGGCCAGAGTATGTTCCCTTGTAAATGTCTCCGGCGTCGTACACCGCCTGGATGAACTTCCGGCAGCCGGCGTGGTGGCGTTCCTCGCTCGTCTGGATGAAGTCGCTGAACGAGATATCGAGCGCGTGCCAGACATCCTTGAACTGACCGGCCATCTGGTCGACATAAGCCTTCGGCTCGAGGTTCAGTTCGCGGGCGCGCTGGGGAACCTTGATGGTGTTCTCGTCGTTCCCCATCAGGAAGAAGACCGAGGCGCCCTCCATCCGGCGGAACCGTACCTGAACATCGGCGCCGATCTTCTCGAACGCGGTGCCGATGTGCGGCCGGCTGTTGGGGTAGTCGATCGCCGTGGTCAGATAATAGCGCTTCGTCTCTGCGTCGCTCATGCCCGTCCTCGATCCCGCGTGGTCGGCCCGGTTGGATGCGAACCCGGGCCCGCCGCTACCTTGCAGACCCATCCGGGCCGCGATCGGTTCAATCTACCACAACCCGCCAGCGCGGGACGAGTCGAGGCCCGCTCGCCGCTTCATCGCGAGCGGAAGTGGAACCGGCGGACGAACCAGGCCGTCATTCCGGCCGCGATCAGGATCATTCCGGGTTCGGGAACCGCCGGCGGATAAAGCCGGTCCTGCGCGGTCTTCGTGGTCGTGCTGGTCGTGGTCGGCGTGGTCGAGACGCCGGTGGTTCCCCAGATTGAGGGCGGACCCGCCGGGGTGATCGCGGCCGGTGTCAATGTCCTCGACATCGCGACCCGCCGGAGCGCGGGGGCAAGATGCGGGTGATATCGGTCGAACCGGGTCGGGTCGATGCTCTGCTTCCAGAGGAGGAAGTTGACCATCGGGTCGGCCGGCCCGGGATTCGTCCGGACGCTCACCCAGATCGCCGAGCGAACCGCGGGCGTCACCGACGGATGCTCGACCGTCGACCAGGCCCTCGGCCCGGCGAGCAGATATCGCGACCACGACCGGAACGTCAGCACTTCCGCCGCTGGCATCCCGCGTAACGCGACCGCCGCCGGCTGCGCCACTCGATGGTGGATCGCCTCGGCCGACGCTTCTCGGCCGTCCAGCCCGAGCACCATGCATGCGATCGCCAGCCCGAGCCCGAGCCCGACCCCTCGCCGACCGCCGACCGTCGCTCGCAGGAGAACCTTCATGGATCACCCACCATCCCAGGGAGCCGGAAGACCGGGACGGGACGGACCCTCCCCTGAGCCCTCCGCGCTATCGCCCGTCTTCATCGGCCGGCACAACCCGGGGGCTTGAGCCGATTCCTCAAAGTTTTTCGCGCTTGCACGATCTGACCCTCTTCCGGGAAATGCGGGCAAGGCAGGCCATCTCGCGGAAACGGTCGAGCGATTCCGGGTGAGAGCGCGTCACCGTTGAATGGCCGATGTCTCAGACCAACCCGACGCGCCAGCGAGGGTCTTCGTGTCGGAACCCTCGCTGGCGCGTCGGGTTGGTATGAGGCGTCCGCTCCCACCGGCATCGTCCATGCAACCGTCAAGCGCTCTAGTTGAAGGTCGACGTATGGGCGGTTATGCTGGCGCTCCCGGAAGAGTGAAACGCAAGAAAGCTGGCCGGCACGGGAGATGAGCGCGATGTCCACGGCGGTTGCGTCGGATCGGCAGACTCGGATGTACATCGATGGAAAATGGTCCGACGCCCAGAACGGCCGGACGCATGCGGTCGTGAACCCGGCCGACGAGTCGGTGCTGGCGGAGGTCGCCTTCGGCGCCCGGGCCGACGCCGACCGGGCGATCGAGGCCGCGGCGAAGGCGTTCCCGGCCTGGCGGGCCGCCTCCGCCTACGACCGGGCGAAGATCCTCAAAAAAACCGCCGAGCTGATGCGCGAGCGATCGGCGACCATCGCCCGGACGCTCACCTCCGAGCAGGGCAAGCCGCTCCCCGAGGCGACTGCCGAGGTCCTCCACGCCGCCGACACCTTCGAGTGGTTCGCCGAGGAAGGCAAGCGCGCCTACGGCCGGATCATCCCCGCGGCCAACGTCACCAAGCGACACTACGCCATCAAGCACCCGGTCGGCGTCGTCGGCTCGATCACGCCCTGGAACTTCCCCGCGGCGCTCCCCAGCCGGAAGATCGCCCCTGCCCTCGCGGTGGGATGCACGATCGTCAGCCGACCCGCCGATCAGACCCCGCTGACCCTGATCCAGATGTTCGAGTGCCTGGCCGACGCCGGCCTGCCGGCGGGCGTTGCCAACCTCGTTATCGGCGACGCCATCGAATTCGCCGATGCCCTCTTCGAGCACCAGGCGGTCCGCAAGATCAGCTTCACCGGCTCGACCCGGGTCGGCAAGGAACTCATCAGGCGCTCGGCCGACCAGGTCAAGCGCCTGAGCCTGGAACTCGGCGGCCACGCCCCGCTGATCGTCTTCCCCGATGCCGACGTCCAGCAGGTCGCCCAGGCGGCGGTGATCGGCAAGTTCCGGAACAACGGGCAGGTCTGCATCGCTCCCTCGCGGTTCTACGTCCACGAGAAGATCGCCAGCGACTTCACCGAGGCGGCCGTCGAACTGACGAAAAACCTGAAGGTCGGCAACGGGCTGGAGGCCGGCATCCAGGTCGGGCCGATGATCGAGCCGAGGGCCCTCGAAAAGACGGCCGGGCTGATCGAGGACGCCCGATCGAAGGGCGGTCAAATTCTCACCGGCGGCGGCAAGTCGAGCCGGTTCGACAAGGGATACTGGTTCGAGCCGACCGTCGTCCGCGAGGTCAACGGCTCGATGCGGCTAATGACCGAGGAGCCGTTCGCCCCGGTCATGCCGCTGCTCGACTTCTCGAAGCTCGACGACGTGATCGCCGCCGCGAATAACACACCGTACGGTCTGGCGGCGTATGTCTTCACGAACGATCTGACCATCGCCACCCGAATGGCCGAGGGCCTCGAAGCCGGGATCATCGGCCTGAACGACCCCGTCCCGGCGACCCCGCAATGCCCGTTCGGCGGGATGAAGGAATCCGGCCTCGGCCGGGAGCTGGGGATCGAGGGCCTCGACGCCTACCTCGAAACCAAGTACGTCTCGGTCGGCCTCCGGCAGGGATAAGACGTGAGTTCACCACAGAGACACCGAGACACAGAGATCAAACAAAATTCCAGGATTTCGATCGGTCCTATTCGGTATTTTCTCTGTGTCTCGGTGTCTCTGTGGTGAATGGAATTCTTCAAGGACCAGACGATGAGTACGACCACCGAGGCGCCGAGCCGAACGAGCCTCCACGGCGAACGGATGTCGGTCGAGGAATTCCTGACCCTGCCCGACGACGGCATCCACCGGGAACTCATCCGCGGCACTGTGCGCGAGTTCCCCGGCGACTCCGACGAAGAAGAGCGGATGACCGTCCGAAATCGCTTCCACAGCCAGGTCCAGGCCAATGTGACCGGCTCTCTGATCGAATGGTGGCGGACTCGTCCCAGGCCGCGCGGGGCGATCGTTTGTGGCGAGGCCGGGTTCCGGTTGAAGGGGACGGCCGATTCCCTCGTTGGTATCGATGCCGCCGTCGTCTCTGCTGAGCTGGTCGCGGCGACGGATCTCGCGGAAAAGATCTACAACGGCGCGCCGATTCTCGCCGCCGAGATCCTCTCGCCCAACGATACCCATGATGACATCGTCGAGACCGTCCGGACGTATCACGAGGTCGGCACGGTCGTCTGGATCATCGATCCCGACTTCGAGACTGTGGCCGTCCATCGGCCGGGCGCGCAGGTGGAGACGCTGAACGCCCGGCAGGAACTCGATGGCGAGCCCTACCTGCCCGGCTTCCGCGTCCCCGTCGCCCGGTTCTTCGAGCGGGATTGATCCCTGACGGCGAGGGTCAGGCGAGATTCTCCCGGCCCCGCTCCTCGTAGACCGGCCAGCCGTAGGCGCCGTCGTGCTCCTCGACGCCCACCTCGCACCCGGGGGCCTTCGGTAGGCGGGCGAGGATGCCGTCGGCCTTCGCCTTCAGGAGGACATCCCTCAGCAGCTCGCCGAGGATCGTCGTGAGCTTGTCGAAGCTACCCTTGCGCAGCTTGCGCTCCTTGCCGTCGGGCAGGACGACGACCAGCGGACCGCCCTCAAGCCCCTCGAAGGCGGACAGCCAGTCCGGGCGGTCGAGCGTGTTGCCCTCGATGTGCGCGTTCCATTCGCCGTCGGGTTCGGCGTCTGGGCGGGTGTCGAAGATCAGGGCCACCCAGCCCGACTGGTCGCACTGGTATCCGACCTCGATGAACTTGACGAGCTTTCCCTTCCCCTTGCCGGGGCCGTCGTTGCTCTTCGGGTCGAAGGTGCGAACGCGATCCGCCACGTAGGCGAGGATCTCGGCGAAGTCCTTCCGCAGATCGAGCCGATCCATGATTCTCCCTCGATCAAAGGCGACTCACGAGAGCACCGGCAGCGTCTTCCGCTCCTGCTTCTGCTTCTCCTTGGCGATGTACGACGCCAGGGGCGCGGTCTCCTCGCCGAAGCGCTCGACCTCTTCGAGGAGCGCCTGGACCATCTCGTGTTCCTTGACGTGCCGGATCGGCACGCCCCGCTTGAAGATGACCCCCTTGCCCGACCCGGCCGCGATGCCGAGGTCGGCCTCCTTCGCCTCGCCAAACCCGTTCACCAGACAGCCGAGGATGCTGATCCGGATCGGATTTTTGAGCCCCTTCATCTTGTCCTCGACCTCGGCGACGATCCGCTCCAGGTCGATGTCGAGCCGGCCGCAGGTCGGGCAGGCGACGACCTCAGGGCGATTGACCCGTCGGTCGCAGGCGCGCAGGATGTCGAACCCGGCGGCAATCTCGGGGACCGGATCGCCGAGCAGCGAGACCCGGATCGTGTCGCCGATCCCCCGGAGCAGGATCGATCCGATCCCCGCGGCGCTCTTGAGCGTCCCGTACTCGCGAGAGCCGGCCTCGGTGATCCCGACGTGCGTCGGATAATCGCACTGGGCGGCGTACTGGGTGTAGCACTCGACGGCCGTCGGAACGTGGCTGGCCTTCAGGCTGACGATCATCAGTTTGTAGCCGAGCGCCTCGGCGGTCTCAATGTGCCGGAGCGCGCTCTCGACCATCGCCTCGGGGCATGGGAAGCCGTACTTCTCGATGAGGTCCTTCTCCAGGCTCCCGGAGTTGACCCCGATCCGCATCGGGATGCCCTTATCCCTCGCCTTGCGGACGACCTCCTTGAACCGCTCCTCGCCGCCGATGTTGCCGGGGTTGATCCGGATCTTGTCGACGGCCGGTCGCCCCGAGGGGGTCACGGCGTCGAGACAGGCGAGCGCCATTCGGTAGTCGAAGTGAATGTCGGCGATCAACGGGATCGAGATCCGGTCGCGGATCAGCTTGACCCCCTCGACGTCCTCCTTCTTCGGCACCGTCACCCGGACGATCTCGCAGCCAGCCTCTTCCAGCCGGTGGATCTGTTCGAGCGTTGCCTCGGCGTCGAAGGTGTTGGTCGTCGTCATCGACTGGACCCAGATCGGCTGCTCGCCGCCGACAATGTGGTCCCCGACCCCCACCTCTCGCGTCCTGTGCCGCTGGATCGTCGTCGAGTACGCCATCAGTTCGTCGTCCTGGATGCCCGATGGATCAAGCCTTTTCAAACGCTCGACTTACACCAATCATATGCCATCATCGTAATCAATCCGGGCGCAAGGGTCAATTTGGCTTTCGGGCTTCCGATTTCAGTTTTCAGTTTTCCGTTTTCCGTGTGGGCAGCGACGTCGGGCATTCGAGCCTACCCTGGGACAAGCTTCCTGTGATTGGGAACATTCTTCAGTCTGAACTGGGCGGTGGCGTAGGGCAATCAATCAGCCGGGAGCAACTCGATGTGATTTCAGCACTTACGACATTCAGGACGTATCCAGGCCGCCGATCGTCGTGAGTCCTTATCTCCCTTCGACATCGGCCACACTATACATCTACCGTGGGCCACAACTGAAAACTGAAAACTGAAAACTGAAAACCCGCTCAAGGCATAGGAATATCCGTGAATGCGAAGGCCAGATTGAGGGTGGTTCGGGTGAGGGTGTAGTAGCGGAGTTCGCGGAGTGAGTTGGCGGTGGAGGCGGTGGGGAGGGTGAGGGTGATCCTGGCGTTTTCGGAGTCCACGCTTGAGGGGAACCAGGAGACGAGCCGGCCACGGGCGTCGGCGATTTCGAGTTGCTGGCGGTGGAGATCGGGGCGGTAGACATCGCCGAAGGGGCCGGCTTCGGCCGGATCGACGGCGCCGGGGCGGTGGTTCGGGCGGATCGCGAGTTCGATCTGGGTCTGGGGGACGGTGTTGGAGGTGGTCCGAACGGCGATGAGGGTGATTTCGACGTCGGGGTTGGTGAAGCGTCGGCCGAGGCTCGGGGCGTCGAGCGGGACGACCAGTGGGTCGGGGCCTCGCGACGAGATGGTCAGCGGGACGACTCCGCGCAGCCGGCGGATGGACTCACCCGGTTCGGCCGGGTATCGCAGATGGGCCTGGAGCTGGACGACCGGTCCGTTCATGGTGCTGAAGAACCCGAACCGTTTGCTGGCGCCGGCGTCGTCGGGTGGAACCAGCGAATGGCCCCGATTATCGACGGCCTCGGTGATCCGAAGCGATCCAGCCTGCCCGATGAACAGTCGGGGTTCGGCGGCGACCAGAAACCGCGCGGTGAACTGCTCGTTCGTGACCGGGGTGAGGTGCTTCCGAGCCGCGGGACCGGGCTTCGCGATCGGACCAGGACCGGGCATCGGGACGACCGGCCGGTTCGGCATCGGGACCACCCGCATCGGCATCCCGGAGGCGCCGAAGCGGACGTCGCTCTCGTACCGAATCCCCTGCAAGTACACCCGAAATGGGCCCTGATCGAAACTTGGCGAGGCGGGGCGGGCAGTCGCGTCGGTCAGGGCAAATGTCGGCTCTCGGGGTCCGTCGACGCCGTTCAGCTCGGGGAACGCCTGCAAACCGGCCGATTCGCAGAGCAGATCCACGGCCTTCCAGAATGGGACCGTCCCCGATTGCCGAAGCGTGACCCTTTGCGCCTTCCAGTTGCGCAGGTTATCCGGGTAAAGGACGACCTGAAAGCCGGCCTGACGCCCAATCGACCGGACAACGTCGGTCAGCGGGGCTCGCTGAAAGTCCAGCCGGACCCGAGTGGCCTGGGTCAGGAGAGCATCCTCGATCCGGTGGACGAGACCCGAGGCGCGCGTCCGAATCTCCGGGTCACGCGATTCACGCGCCGCTCGCAGAACGGGCAAGGCCGGCCGGCCGAGGCCCTCCAGTACCTTCGAGGCGGCTTCTCGGTCGGAGTATCGGTTGGCTCCGAGCCGGGCGACCATCTCATCGAGCCCGCCCCGATCGTCGGGCATCTGTCCGAGCATCGCGACCATCAGGATCTTGAGACCCAGCATCACCGCCACCCCTCTCAGGCGCCGGACCCGTCGCGATCATCCCGGTCGCGTCGTGTCGATGGGAATCCCCGGACGACCGCCTCCGCAATCATCCCATCATAACCGATCCCCGGGCGGATTCCACTCGGCAGCCCATTCCGGTCGGCGCCCTACACCTCCGCATCGGCGGCCGGTTTGACCGCGCCGGCACCAGACTTCTCCCGACCAGGCTTCTCGGGGATCTCGACCGGCGTCCAGAGGGTTTCAACCCGGATGGTGGCGTCCTCGGGCACGTCCTCAGCCACCCCACGCGGGAGCTGCACCCGGATCTTGGCCGGTTGATGCAGGACGACGATCCCGGCGACTGCCCCCGAGAGCGTCAGAACCCCCGACCATGGCCGGCTCCCCGCCTTGCCGACGCGGAGCCCGTCGCGATAGCGGACCATCGCCCCTCGCCCGGCCGGATACTCGACCCCGGCGCCGATGTCGAACGATTGCTTCTTCCCCTGATACTTCGCCGGGACCGCCCAGGGAACACTCGCCACCCCGAAAGCGGCGCCCTCGCAGAGGATCTCCACTGTCAGCATCTCGATCGGGCGCCGATTCAGGAAGAATTGCTGCGACGGACGAATCACGACCTGCGCCTGGCACGGATTCTCGAACCGATTCTGAAAGTAAAGATCGAGCCGGGCCTGGCCCTCCTCGGCCGCCGGCACGATCGCGAAGCAGAAACCGTCCCGTTCGAAGTAGCCCCCGCACCGCTGTCGGAGCAGGTCGGGATATTTATCCTTTCGCATCAACGACCAGAGCAGAACGCCCAGCGACCCGGCCGCCAGCGCAGGGAACCCCGTCAGCGCCGGCCAGGTTGCCCCGTCGGTCATCCAGGCCATGACGCTCCCGATCATCCCGACGATCATCATCAACGCCAGGACTGCCTTGCCGCTCTCTCCCATCCCGTCCCCCCATCCTCACAAACCAGACACAATACAGACGAACTCACAGCAGTCGATCTCGCACAATATCACACAACGATACCCTCAGAAAGACCCCTATGGACCGGCCGGACCCACGCAAACGACCCACAGAGCCGCCGCAACCGTCGGAAACCGAGGGGCCTGTTCTGTGATCGACCGTCGTGAACCCATGGCCCCGGCCGATCTTCGTCGGGTATAGTCAGGGAAGTGCGCGCAACTGGCGCGCCGTTTCCTACTCAGGGATGGGATCACCATCAGTGGTCCGGGGTCGGGCATTCGTCCGCGATCGGCCGAGAATCGAGAGGGGGACGTCATGTCGAGGTCGCGAAGCACAGGCGGGCTCGGTTCGTCGATCGTGGCGGCGGCGGTCGTCTTCGTGGCGGCCTCGGCCGGAGCCCACGCCCAGAACGGTTTCAGCGCCGACCCGTTCTGGCCCTACAACAGCCAGTACACCGCCTATGCCAACCCCATCACCCCCGACGGCGGCCCCGGCGGCGGAATCTCCGGCGGAACCCTCAACTCCCGCGAAGGAATCCGAGGCGCGAACCGGTTCGATGAATACCTCGAAGGCGTCCGCGGCGGAGGCGTTCAGGGCCCCGGGCGAAACGTCAGCGACCGGTCGAGCATCGGCCTGCCCTACTACCGATCGGCCGTCGATCCCGACTACCAGGTCCGCGGCCGATCCCCCCGGCAATACACTCCCAACGCCCGAACCACCGAAACCTTCGAACAATCGCAGCGCAAAATCTCCGACTTCTACTTCGAATACTCCGCCGAACGCGACCCCGAGATCCGCGCCCGCCTCTGGCGCCAGTACCGGACCGCACGCCGACAAACCTCCCTCGGCCTCTCCAGCCGCGGCTCCACCGCACGCCGGATCGCCGATTCCGAGGCCAGCCTCGACGCCTCCGAAGGCACCGGCCGCTCCGAACGCGTTCGTCGCCTCAGGTCCGAACCCGACAACGACTTCGGTCCACCACCCATCCCCACCATCTCCGGCCGCTCCGACGCGGCGCCGCCGGTCTCTCGCCGTAACTCCTCACCCAGAGACGTTTTGAACCGGTCCCGCGCCCACGACCGCCCCGGCGCTCGCCCTTCGTCTCCCACCGAGCGCGGACTCGCCCCCGCACCCCCCTCCCGTCGATCGTCCCCAACCACCAATCTCGACCGCCCCTGAACCCCAGGAAGCCCGCAAACGGAAGAGAAATCAGTAGATCGTTGACGCGCGACTTCCGTTCCTTACAATAAGGCTCGCGGTCGGAAAGAAGCCCGGCGCAAGTCGATGGCCCTGACCGACCCACGCGAGACCACTCGCCCGCCCTCCCGCATCCAAAGAAGATAACCCGATCGGGATCGTCCCGATCGCGTCGGGATTCCCCCGGCGCCCGCGACCGCTTTTTTTTGGCCCAAGTTCGTGAAACGATTCACGAAGTCGGGCGACGGCCCCCGAGGTGGTACGACCGATGGGAACGGAATACACGCCGATCTTCGTGTTCCTGATCCTCGCGATCGGCGTCGGGTCGAGCATGATCATCCTGAGCGCCAGTTGGCTGCTGAACCCGAAGAAGACGACGCGGGTGAAGCAGATGCCGTATGAGTCGGGGATGGATCCGATCGGCGACGCCCGCCAGCGGTTCGACGTCCGGTTCTATCTGGTTGCGATCGTCTTCCTGCTGTTCGACGTGGAGCTGCTGTTCCTCTACCCGTGGGCGGTTGGACAGTGGAGCCTTGATGTCGCGGTGGCGCCGACGGGAGCGTATCTGGCGGGGATTCCGGCGCTGTTCCGCGATCTGGTCTTCTGGGAGATTTTTGTTTTCATCCTGATCCTGGCCGGAGCGTTTGCGTACGCCTGGCGGAAGGGGGTCTTCGAATGGCGGTAGGAGTGGGAAGCGACCCGACAGCCGTCCCGCGTCGGCCGGCGCCCGGGGTCGGGACCTCGTTGTCGGTCGAGCCGGCCGGCAAGCTGGAAATGCCCGAAAACACCCTGATCACCACCATCGACGCGGTCGTCAACTATTGCCGAAAATACTCGCTCTGGCCGATGCCGTTCGCGACGGCCTGCTGCGGGATCGAGTTGATGGCCGTCGGCGCCAGCCGGTTCGACATCGCCCGCTTCGGCGCCGAGGTGATGCGGTTCAGCCCCCGGCAGTGCGACCTTCTGATCGTCGCCGGACGGGTGACGATGAAGATGCTTCCGGTCCTTCAGCGGATCTGGATGCAGATGCCCGAGCCGAAGTGGTCGATCAGCATGGGAGCCTGTGCGTCGACCGGCGGGGTGTTTGACACCTATGCCGTGGTGCAGGGCGTGGACCGGTTCATCCCGATCGATGCCTACATTCCCGGCTGCCCGCCCCGACCCGAGCAGATTCTTCGGTCGCTGATGGACATGCAGGAAAAGATCCAGAAGGGCGGAACGCTCAACGGCCGGAACGGGCTTCCCGAATTGCTGGAACGCGAGCGGTTCATCGACGAGAAGCGCCGGGCTCCGATTGGTTACGCGACGTCTCTCGAACGCGGCGATGAAGACCGGTTCGGCTATCGGATTCCTGGCGGACCTGGCCAGCTTGGCCCCGAGGAGTCCCGATGAGCACCACCGGCGCCCCGTCCTCGACCGAGGCCGATCCCCAGGCCGCGACCCTCGCCGTGATCGCCGGCGTGCTGGGCGAAGGGAACGTGAACCCCTCGCGATTCGGCGACAACCTGCGGGTTTTTGTGCCCGCCGGACGCCTTTTCGAGGTTCTCTCGGCCCTGAAGGCGAGCGGCTTCGACTGGCTGATCGAGCTGGGCGGAACCGACTACCTCGGTTATCCCGGCCCGGCCCGCGCCTCTCGGTTCGAGGTGCATTACGTTCTGAAGAACTCGGCGACGCGCGAACGGATCATCCTCAAGGCCGGCGTGGATGATCCGGATCCGTCACTCCCCTCGGCCTACCCGCTCTGGCCGGGCGCCGACTGGATGGAACGCGAGGTCTTCGACATGTACGGCATCCGCTTCGAAGGTCACCCCGACCTTCGCCGGATCTTGATGCCCGAAGGATTCGCCGCGTTCCCGCTCCGGAAAGATTACCCGCTCCGAGGGCGCGGCGAGCGGCACAACTTCCCCAGACTGACCCGCGGCGAGACCTGAGCTTTGTTCTTGGTTCTTTGTTCTTGGTAATTCGTCGGTCCGCCGGCCATCGGCCGAGGACCTCGGTCAAGCCCATTACCAATAACCAATGACCAATGACAAATAACAAGGAAACACGATGGCTGCCCCCGCGATGGGAATGGGACTGGACGAGACCGATCTCGAGGTTGAGGAACAGGACGCCACGCGAGCGACCTGGACCCTGAACTTTGGCCCGCAGCACCCGGCCACGCACACGACGCTCCGTCTGATCCTGGAACTGGACGGCGAGCGGATCGTCAAGGCGACGCCCGATATCGGCTACCTGCACTCGGGGTTTGAAAAGCTGGGCGAGCATCTGACGTTCAACCAGTACGTCACGATCGCCGATCGGAAAAATTACCTCAGCCCGCCGATGAACGAGGTCGCGTGGTTTCACGCGGTCGAGAAGCTGCTCGAGGTCGAGCTGACGCCGAGGTGTCAGTACATCCGGGTGATCATCTCGGAACTGGCCCGAATGAGCGACCATTTGCTCTGCACCGGGGCCGCCGCGCTCGACCTGGGGGCGTTCACCGCGTTCCTTTACTCGTTCAATCTTCGCGAGCTGATTTACGACGTCTACGAGGAGATGTCGGGATATCGCTTCCATCCGGGATATCTCCGGATCGGCGGCGTCCTTTACGACTTCAACGAGCGGGTGCTCGACCGGATCCGAAAGGTTCTCGACGCCTTCCCCAAGGTCTACGCCGACGTCTCCAAGCTGCTCTTCCGCAACCGGATCTTCCTCGACCGGGTGCGTGGAATCGGCGTGCTGACGAAGGAAAAGGCGCTCGCCTTTAGCTGCTCCGGCCCAATCGCCAGGGCCAGCGGCGTCACTTACGACATTCGCAAGGACGAGCCGTATCTCTGCTATCCCGAGCTGGATTTCGACGTCCCTTACACGACCGAGGGCGACTGCTGGGCACGATTCATCGTCCGGATGGAGGAGCTTCGTCAGAGCCATCGGATCCTCGAGCAGGCTCTCCGCAAGCTGCCGTCCGGGCCGGTGAACGCCCCGATCGCCGAGAAGTTCCCGCTGCCCGACAAACTGACGGCTTACAACAGCATGGAAGGTCTGATCCAGCACTTCGAGCTGATCATGCCCAATCGAGGGCTCCAGAGCCCAGTGGATGAAGTGTACGCGGCGGTCGAGTCGCCCAACGGCGAACTGGGCTACTATCTCGTCACCGACGGGACCCAGTCCGGCTGGCGCGTCCGCACCCGGCCCCCCTCGTTCATCCACTTCTCGGTCTTCCCACTGCTGATCAAGGACCACCTGATCGCCGATATCGTCGCCGTTCTGGGAAGCCTCAATATCATCGCGGCGGAACTAGATCGCTGATAGGGTGACACCGACCGGTCCCCGAGAGACGGGAAATCATCAAGTATGGCCAATGAACCGAAGCTTCTGAGCGAGGCGATGAGGGAGGAAATCCGTGCTCTCTTCCCGCGCTATCCGAGCAAGCGAGCGGTGACGCTGCCGGCGCTGCACATGGTGCAGGAACGGTTCCGGTGCGTTCCGTACCGGGCGATGGCCGAGATCGCCGAGGTGCTGGAGATCACGCCGGCGGAGGTCCACGACACGATGAGCTTCTACGGGTTCTTCCCGCAGGCGCCCATCGGCGATGTCCGCGTCTGGGTCTGCCGGTCGCTCTCGTGCATGCTCCGCGGCGGTGACGAGTTGCTGGAGCACGCTTGCCATCGACTCGGGATCGAGCCGGGCCAGACCACGCCCGACGGCAAATTGACCGTCGAGTTCGCTGAATGCCTGGGGATTTGCGACCACGCCCCAGCCGCCCTCGCCGACGACGGCCGTGTCTACGGGCCGCTCGATGAGGCCACCGTCAACGCGATGCTCGACGAACTGAAGGCCGGGCGGAAGGACGAGGTCGTCACCTCGTCGTGAGCGAGTAGACCGAGTGAGGATTTCAGATTCCGGATGGATGACACCCTCGCGTGCCCTCGGAATCTGAGATCGAGACGAAACGCTCCCCGGGCCCCCGAAAGGCGGACCCGCGAGGGAAGATCCAGACCGATCCGAGTCGACCGGGAGGACTGAAGGCCGTGGCCACGTTTGAACCCGTCCTGACCCGCAACTGGGGCCTGCCCGATAGCCATACGCTCCGAGTCTACGAGTCGCGCGGCGGCTATCAGGCCGCGCGAAAGGCCCTCGCCAGCGATCCCGATTCGATCGTCGCCACCGTCAAGGAATCCGAGCTGCGCGGGCGAGGCGGCGCCGGCTTCCCCACCGGACTGAAATGGACGTTCCTTCCGAAGGATCGGAAGGAAACGTTCATGTGCATCAACGGCGACGAAAGCGAGCCGGCCACGTTCAACAACCGGATCATCATGGAGAAAGATCCCCACATGTTCCTGGAGGGGATTCTTATCTCTTGCTTCGCCACAAAGGCATCGGTCGCCTATATTTATTTGCGGTTTGAATATATCAACGCCTACCGGATTCTGGAGCGAGCGATCGCCGAGGCTCGCGCGGCCGGTCATCTGGGTAAGAACATCTACGGGAGCGGGTTTGATCTGGAGATCTACCTGCACCGAGGCGCCGGGGCGTATATTTGCGGCGAGGAGACCGGGCTGATCGAGAGCCTGGAAGGGAAGCGAGGCTGGCCCCGGATCAAGCCGCCGTTCCCGGCGATCGAGGGAGCCTTCCGCAAGCCGACGGTTGTGAACAACGTCGAGACGCTGCTCTGCGTTCCGCACATCATCGAGCGAGGCGCCTCCTGGTTCAAGTCGATCGGCGTTCCGAAGAGTTATGGTCCGAAGCTGTACACGGTTTCCGGGCACGTGAACAAGCAGGTTTGCGTCGAGCTTCCGCTGGGGGTGACCACCCGCCAGTTGATCGACGAGCATGCCGGCGGCGTCTGGAAAGGTCGGAAGGCCAAGGGAGCCGTTCCGGGCGGGATCAGCATGGGGCTGCTCTCGGCCGACGAGCTGGACGTTCCGCTCGACTTCGAGAGCCTTCGCGGCCCGGGCTGCCTCGGGCTGGGCACGGCGGCCGTCACCGTGATGGACGACCAGACCAGCATCGTCGATTATCTGTACAACACGGCCCGGTTCTTCGCACACGAGAGCTGCGGCCAGTGCACGCCCTGCCGGGAAGGGACCGGCTGGATGTACAAGATGATCAAGCGGATTCGATCCGGAGGCGGCCGGATCGAGGATCTGGACATCCTCAAGAACATGGCGGACAATCTCGGGATCATCCCCGGGACGACCATCTGCGGCCTCGCCGACGGAGCCGCCTGGCCGTTCAAGAACGCGATCGCCAAGTACCGGGGCGAACTGGAAGACTACATCCGAACGCACCAGTCTCCCGGCGCGAGGGTGACGGCCCTCCAGGAGAACATCGCCCACGGCATCAGCGCCGGCGACGGCACCAGCCTTCCCCGCGCGGATCTGCCCCCGACTGTCATCCCCGCTAGCGCCGTGGCGCTGCGGAACCCCAGGCCCGAGCCGGCCTGATCACTCGCCCTGTCGCGAACCCCAATACCCGGCACCGGACCCGACCCCGATCACTCCTTGACCGCGGAATCGCAAAGACGATGGCGACCATCCTGATCAACGGCAAAGAGTACCCGATTCCCGAAGGGGAGAAGCTAAACGCCATTCAGATGGCGAAGAGCGTCGGGATCGAGGTTCCTTACTATTGCTGGCACCCTGCGCTCTCGGTGGTGGCGAACTGCCGGATGTGCGAGGTGGAGGTCGGCACGAAGGATCCGAAGACCGGGGAGATCAAGATGCTCCCCAAGCTGGTCCCCGGCTGCCAGACTCCGGCGAAGGACGGGACCGTTCTCGTGACCGATAGCGAGAAGGTCCAGGAGCATCAGCGGATGGTGATGGAGTACCTCCTCCTGAACCACCCGCTCGACTGCCCGGTCTGCGACCAGGCCGGCGAGTGCGGGCTGCAAGACTACAGCTACCACTTCGGCCAGTCCGAACACCGGTTCGTCGAGGAGCGGCTGGTCAATCCGAAAAAGGATGTCTCGGCGAACATCCAGCTCAACCAGGATCGCTGCATCATGTGCACGCGATGCGTCCGCTTCACCCGGGAGATCACCCAGACGGGCGAACTCGAGGTGATGAGGCGCGGCAACCACGCCGAGATCGACGTCTTCCCCGGCCAGTCGGTCGATAACCCGCTGGCCTCGAACGTGGTTGACCTCTGCCCCGTCGGCGCCCTGCTCGACAAGGATTTCCTCCACAAGCAGCGGGTCTGGTTCCTCTCGGGGCACGACACGATTTGCACCCGGTGCTCGACCGGCTGCAACGTCAGCGCCCAGGAGAACCGAGGCGCCCTCTGGCGGTTCAAGCCGAGGCACAACCCACACGTCAACGATTTCTGGATCTGCGACGAGGGACGCTACAGCTACAAGGCCGCCAACGATCCCAACCTGATCTCGGCGATGTACCTGCTGGAGAAGGGGGACCATCGGGCCGCCCCCGCGGACGAGGCCGTGAAGGCCGTCGATCGCCGGCTCCGCGAGATCGCGGCCGGGGGCGGAGTGGTCGCCGGTGTTCTCTCGCCGTTCCTCACGGTGGAGGAGGCGTACCTCTTCGCGAAGTACCTCAAGGATCTGAACCCGGCCAACGTCCTCGCGATCGGGCCGGTTCCGGTCTCCGGGACCGACCAGACCTTCCGGCCCGACCAGACCCAGGGACGCACCGGCGACACCAGCTTCGTCGTCCCTCGCCCGTTCACGATCCACGCCGAGAAGTGCCCGAACCGCCGGGGCGTCGAGGCCGTCCTCGATCACTTCCAGAAGAACGTCATCAGCTTCGACGAACTCGTCAGGCGCTCGGGCGCGGGCGAGTTCCAGGGGCTTTATGTCGCCTCCGACGCGATCGATCCCTGGATCGACGAGGCCCGGTCGGAGACGCTTCGGTCCTCGGTGAAGTTCCTGGTCGTGCAGGACACGACCGTGACGCCGCTGGCCCACAAGGCCGACGTCGTCCTGGCCGGGGCGACCTTCGCCGAGAAGGCGGGCTGCTACGTGA
>DAIDKV010000089.1 GCA_027449865.1 Planctomycetales bacterium | reverse complement strand
TCGAACAGCCGCTTCATCTTCGCTTCGACTTCCGGTGTGTAGGCGTCCATTCGGCCCTCCCTGATGATCCCGACCTGGCCCGAGGCCGGCTATCATACTCGAACCGAGACCGGGAAGTTATCCTCGGCCTATTCCTAAGTTGCGACGAATGCAGACTCTGGCAAGTCGAGTTAAAGCGCTACGTCCCCCTTTTCGCCGCCGTCCCCCTTTTCGCCGCGTCCCCCTTTTCGCCGTGGCCATTCGACTTAGCGGTCTACATGACATTCTGTCCCGTCCCCGTTTCTTGTCCGTTTCTTGTCCTTAGAATACTGCCCTCTGGCAGAGTATCTGACCCCTTTCTTTTCCTTGGCCCCTTTCTTTCTGCCGACCCCTTTCTTTCCGACCCCCGCCCCATGCCCAGTATCCCCCTCACCCGGATCGTCGGCTACCTCCGCACCAGCACCGACGACCAGCCCCCAGGCATCCACGCCCAGGAGGAACGCCTCCGCGACATCGCCTGCCGCAACGCCTGCGACGTCGACCAGGTCTTCGTCTAGCACGAGTCCGGCGGCGACAATGACCGGCCCGAACTCAACACGGCCCTCCGCCACGCCCGGCGGATCAAGGCCCTCCTCGTCGTTGCCAAGCTCGACCGCCTCGCCCGGGACCAGCAGTGCGTCAAGAAGCTGGTTGCCGGCAACCATCTGCTGGGCGATCTGGTCGCCGGCAACCATCTGCTCGGCGATGATGCTGTAGCCGGACGCATTCGGGTGAATGTCGCCCGCGAGAATATAGGTGTACTCCGCCGCGTGGCCGATGAACGGTGTGTGGATATCCACGAAGTGACCCTTGTACTGCTTCGCCAGCTCTTGATCGGAGGCAGAGACGACGTCACTAACGTATCTAAAAACGTTGTTGACCGGGCTGGCCGTGCCGAAAACTTCGTACGGGTTGTAGTAGTTCAACAGCAGAAGCCGAGCGTGAGGCAGCTCGACGCGGAGGCGAGTCAAGAACGTGACCCAATTGTTGTGTATCGTCTGCAGGGTCTTATCCAACAGCGCCTGCTGGTCAGCGCCGGGGGCGTTCCACTCGGGGCTCGAGAGCAGCGCACCCACGTCGTTGATCCCCAGGCAAAAGCTGACGACCTCGATCCGGCGGCCCGCGGCCTTCTCCGTCGCCACGACCTCCAAGAACTTGGCGAACTGTCTGTCCGCGGTGCTCCGGTAGTTGTGGTTACACAGTACTTTACGGCTGTACCACAAGGGCATCGTCCCAGTGAAGAAGCTGTCCGAAGTCTCCCCCGGGATCGCCAGGTTGATCACCTTGGGGCGATCTCCGTCGTCCTGCGTCGCCAGCCAGTCGGCGTATAGCTTGACGTAGCCCTGGTCACCGTAGGAAACCGGTACGACGTTGGTTTGCCCCCAGGCAATCGAGTCGCCGAGAGCGATGTAAGTGCGACCCTCCTCCCCACCGTGGGCGACGGCGGGCAAGAGCGAGGCCAAGCCGAGGAGGATCAAGGAGGCCAGGGCAGACCGACTCGAAACAGTGTGCAGCATGTTCGTGCTCTCCGTTTAGGGAGTTATGCTGTTTCCGCATGAACGGAAAATGGGACCTTGCTCGCTCACGAGGCGTGAGTAGCGATGGCACGCAATGGCTGCCGTAGCCGAGACTCAGTTGCCCGCCGGGGACAACAAAAAACCCCGTCCATGCGGGGTTCGCACGTCGGGGCCTTCGAGACCGTGGTGGCCCGCCCGCCGAGAGCAGATCACCATCTATCCGGAATTCTAGACAGGCCGAATCAGGATGTCAAGAGGTTAAACAATATTAATTCTTATAATATTATATCTCTTTATTTATATCCAATGGCTATCCGTGTGAAACCTACGGCGAGGGCTCCGCACGCGGGGGCTCGAGCCCGCGCGGCCGATCGGGCCGGGTCGCCCGGGGCAGGGAAACGGGGACCAAAGTCAAGATCGGTTTCAGATACGTTTTCCAGACACAATTACTGGTTCCGGGCACTTCCAGACCTCAGACAGCTTCTCCAGACCACCCGTCAAATATCGGCCTCACGAACCATCGAGTGGACCTGGGCGCTTCTCTCCGCGCTGCCTGCGAAATCACGGCTCGCCGAATTCATCGGGCTTTCCAGAACGGTATACGATGAAACCTGAGTTCGGTCAGGCCACGATGTCCTTGAGGACCTTGCCCGCGACATCGGTCAACCGGAAGTCGCGGCCGGCATATCGATAGGTGAGCCGTTCGTGATCGAGGCCGAGGAGGTGCAGGATCGTCGCATGAAGGTCGTTGACGCTGACCGGATTCTCGACAGCCTTGAAGCCCAGTTCGTCGGTCGCGCCATGGACCGTTCCGCCCTTGATCCCACCTCCGGCCATCCAGACGGTGAAACCGTAGTGGTTGTGGTCGCGGCCGAGCAGGGATTTGCCGTTGCCGTTCAGTTCGACGGTGGGCGTTCGGCCAAACTCGCCGCCCCAGATCACCAGCGTTTCCTCCAGCAATCCGAGCCGCTTCAGGTCGGTCAGGAGTGCCGCGATCGGGCGGTCCAGCTCGCCCGCCAGGCGGCGGTGGTTGGGCTCGATCGCCGAGTGGTTATCCCACGGCTGCCCCGCTCCATGCCAAAGCTGGACATATCGCACGCCTCGCTCCAGCAATCGGCGCGCGATCAGGGTTTGTCGACCGTGAACACCCTCTCCATAAAGCTCGCGGACCATCTTCGGCTCCCGGGAGATGTCGAACGCCTCGGCCGCCTCGGTCTGCATCCGAAACGCCATCTCGAACGACTGAATCCGCGCCTCGAGCCGTCCGTCCAACCTGCCGGATCGATGCTCGGCGTTCAGGACATTCAGCAGGTCGAGCTGCCGGCGCTGGGCGGTTCGCGAGGCGTGCGGGCTCCGGATATTCTCGATCAGGCGGTCGATCTCGGTGTGGCGCGGGTCGATGAACGTCCCCTGGTAGACGCCCGGCAAGAAGGCGGACTGCCAGTTCTCGGCATCCTTGATCGGATAACCGCCGGGGCACATGGCGATGAACCCGGGCAGGTCGCGGTTTTCCGATCCCAGGCCGTAGGTCACCCACGATCCGACGCTCGGCCTCGGCAGGACCGAGTTGCCGCAGTTCATCAGCATCAGCGAGGGCTCGTGGTTCGGGACCTGGGCATACATCGATCGAATCACGGCGATCTCGTCGATGTGCTGAGCCGTCCGCTCGAAGAGCTCGCTCACCTCGATCCCGCTCTCGCCGTACCGAGCGAACCGGAACGGCGAGGGGAAGGCCGCTCCCGTCTTGCGCTCGGTGGTCGGATTTTGTGAGACCGATCGACCGGCATACCTCGCCAGCGCCGGCTTCGGGTCGAAGGTGTCGACGTGCGACGGACCGCCATTGAGAAAGAAATGTACGACCCGGCGCGCCCGTGCCGGAAAATGCGGCGGCCTCGCGCCCATCGGGTCGTCTTCTCGGCTCTCGCCGAGACCGGCCATCGCGCCCTGTTCGGCCAGGAGATCGCCGAGCGCCAGCGCTCCGAGCCCGAGCGCCGATCGTTGCAGGAGAGACCGCCGACTCAAGGGATACATACTCATCGGCCGCCACTCCGTTTAATCCACAAACAAAAATTCATTCGTCATCAGGAGAACCTGGGCGAGCTGCTCGATGGGCGAGAGCGTTGGCGTGGGAGGGCCGACGAAGTCGCGCCTCGCCTCCCACGAGGTTTCCGGGCGGGAGCCTCGGATCGTGGGAGCCCAGAGGAACTGATCGCTGTTGAGATTGTTTCGGATGTCGACCACGAAGTCGATGGTCTCGCCGGGCTCGACGTCGAGTCGATCGAGATCCAGGTTGGCCCTGGCGTTGTGGAGCACCAACGACTTCAAGACGCCCTGACGACTCGAAAGGATCCAGCAACGGATGCCGTCGCCGGCGGCGACATCGTGGATCGCGGTGGACCGGATGGTCACGGTCGATTTTCGAGGAGCCGTCCATCGACGGACCGCGGCATGATTCGGATCGTTGCCGGGGTGGCCGCCGTCGGCGGTCAATCGGACCCAGCCCAGTACGGGATCGGGCCATTGCGGACCGCCGCCCCACGCGGATCCGTCGAAATGCGGGAGCCGGTGGAAGCCCGAGAGACGGCCCGTTTCGGGGTCGATGGCGCCGAAGCCGTAGCTCCAGGCGAGACTTTCCGGCGAGGGCGATGGCCTCGGCTCGGCCTCGGCCGAGGCCAGAAAGGCGACCGCCGCGCGACGTTGCGAATCCGTGGGCTCGCGCTGATAGGCGACGAGGTAGAGGCGGCGAACCGCCTCGTCAGGTTCGAGTCTGGCCACGCGTGCGGCCAGCCTCCGCGCCCTCGCCGCGACAAACGGGTGATTGAGCGCGAAAAGGGCCTGCTGTGGGTCTGTCGTCTCGACCCGCGCCGGGATGTGCAGGTCCGGGTTGGCGAAGTCGAAGACCCGGAGCACGGTCGGGAGGAACTGGCGATCGACCAGGCCGTAGAGGGTCCGTCGGAGATTGGCCGCCCCACCGGGGAACAAATCCGAGGCCCGGCCTCCGATCCGGGTCTCCAGCTCGCCGGAGGCCGACAGCATCGAATCGCGGGTCTCCTCAAACGTCAGTCGATGTGGATTCATCCGCCAGAGAAGCCGATTCCCCGGATCGATGCGCTGGACGCGCTCGCGACGCGGAGGGTCGTCGGGTGGAGTCGAGGACTGCTGATAAACAGAAGATAGCAAAATCATTCGATGAATGGCTTTGGTGCTCCAGCCTTCATCGACCAGGCGGCTGGCGAGCCAGTCGAGCAGTTTGGGATGGCTGGGCGGTTCGGCGCGAAGGCCGAAGTCGCTCGGCGTGCGAACGAGCCCAGCGCCGAAGTGGTGCATCCAGACCCGGTTGATCCAGACGCGGGCCGTCAGTGGGTTGGCGGGGTCGATGATGGCCTGGGCCAGTTCCAGGCGACCGCTCCCGATCGCGAACGGCCTGGGGTTTGGTCCGGCGATGGCGGAGAGGAAGTGGCGAGATACCGGATCGCCCGGGTTCGCCGGGTTGCCGCGCCGGAGGACACGCGGCTCGCGGATCTCGGCTCGATCGAGAACCGCCAGGGCAAACGGCGGGGCATCGGGTGCCTGGATCAGCCACCGATCGAAGTCACCTTGAAGTTTCCAGAGATGATTGACGGTATCGCTGTCGAAATACCATTCCGTGGTGACGATCGGCTCGTCGGGGATCTCGCAGGGGGAACCGGGACCGTGGATGACCTGGCGAAGCGGTCGGTTCTCGTCGGTCTCTCGGTCTCGGTCGGCCTCGGTGAACAGCCTGGAATAACGCGCCGCGACCTCCTGGAGTGAGGCAGGCGCCGTTGCAAAAGCCCTCGCGACGGCGGGATTCAGGGCAGGGGGCCCCGACTCTCGAAGTTCGCTCGTGACCGCGGGGGCACGGGCGGAGAACTCCTCGTCGCCGAGCGAGGCGAATCGCCGCCAGGGGCGGAAGATTGGGTCGTCGGACCTGGCGGAGGCTTCGAGGTAGGCGGCCCATCGCCGGACGAACGCCGGGTTCAGGTCGTCCTTGCCGATGACAATGTCGAAACCCTCTTGCGGGAACGAGGCGAGTTGCCGCTGGGCCATCAGGTAATCGGCCAGGCGAGCACGGACCCGGCCGGATGCCTCGGCCCGGCTCGCGGCCATGCCCTCGCGGAGGGCCTTTTGCCGCTTCTCAAACTCGTCGCGAAATGCCTTCGATCGGCTCTCGGGAGGAACGAGCGGGACCAGCCGCTCGGTCCCGTTGAGAAAGACGCCGTGGAGCGAGTAATAATCGCGGGTGGGGATCGGGTCGAACTTGTGATCGTGGCACCGGGCGCAGGCCACGGTCAGACCCATCGTTCCACGGGTCACGACGTCGATCCGGTCGTCGATGATATCGTGGGTCACGCCGAGGAACCGCCGGCCGATCGTCAGGAATCCGAGCGCCGCGAGTGCCCGCGGGTCGTCGGTCACGGCGCGGTCGGCGGCGATCTGTTGCAGGAGAAAAAGGTTGTAGGGAAGGTCATCGTTCATGGCCTTGACCACCCAGTCGCGATACGCGGGCGCGTGGACGAAGAACCGCTCCTCTCGGGCGTAGACGTAGCCCTTGGTGTCGGAGTATCGGGCCACGTCGAGCCAGTGGCGTCCCCAATGCTCGCCGAAATGAGGCGAGGCGAGCAGGCGATCGACCCGCTTGACGTAGGCATCCGGATCGGGATCGTCGAGAAAGGCCGCGACGTCCTCGGGGGTCGGAGGCAGGCCGGTCAGGTCGTAGGTGAGACGACGGAGGAGTGTCCGACGATCGGCCGGAGGCGAGGGCTCCAGTCCGGCCGCTTCGAGTCGGGCCAGGATAAACGCGTCGATGGGGTTCCGGCACCAGGCTTCACGTCGAACGCTCGGCGGGGCGGGATCGCGGACGGTCTGGAAGGCCCAGTGCCTGCGCTGGGCTTCGTCGGGGCGATCGGCCACCTTGTCTCCGGCCGGCCAGTGGGCACCCGAGGCGATCCAGCGTTCCAGGGCGGCGATCTGGTCGTCGCGAAGCTTCCGGTTCGGCGGCATCTTGAGCTCGCCCCTGCGCCGGACGGCCTGGATCAGGAGACTTCGTTCCGGCCGCCCGGGCTCGATGGCCGGTCCGTTCTCGCCCCCTTCGATCAGCGACTTTCGCGAGTCGACCCGTAGCCCGCCCTTCTGCTTCTCAGGGCCGTGACATTTCCGGCAGTTCTCGACGAGCAGCGGACGAACCCACGTCTCGAACGCCTCGGCGTCGTCGGCGGCCCGAACAGAGGCACCAGGAACGACGAGAAACGTCGCGATCAGCAAGCCGCGAAGGATCATCCGAGGTCTCATCGTTCTCCTCGCTCTCGAGTGCGTTCAACTCTTGTTAAAATCTTCGAGAGGGACGGTCGCTGTCAAGGGCGAGGTGGCCCGGCTTCGGGGCGAGGAGCATCTCCGCAGATCGTCGTTCAGCCGAAGAGTTCGACGAGGGGACGGCCGCCGTCGACGAGGGGAACGGGACGTCCGAGCGGATCGATCAGGCGCATCTCGTGGTCAATTCCCAGGGCGTGGTGGATCGTCGCGGCGAGCGACTCGGGAGTGACCGGGTGGTCGACCACGTTGGCCGCATCCTTGTCGGAATGACCAAAAACGGTCCCGCCGCGGATGCCCGCGCCGGCCAGCACCGCGGGAAAGAGCCGGCTCCAGTGACCTCGGCCCCATCGGGGCGTCGGTTGAGGCGTCCGTCCCATCTCGCCCATCGCCACCACAAGGGTCTCGTCGAGCAATCCCCGGGCGGCCAGGTCGTCGAGAAGTGCGGAGAGAGCCTGGTCGAACGTCGGCAAGAGATGGTCTTTCACATCATCGCTGTGCACGTGCGAATCCCAACCGTAGCCGTCGCATGCGTCGTAATGGACCGTGACAAACCGGGTCCCGGCCTCGATCAGCCGACGGGCGATGAGGGTGGACTGGCCGAACAGGTGCCGGCCGTATCGATCGCGAATCCGGTCCGGCTCCTGGCGGATGTCCAGGGCCCGACGGGTCGCCTCGGAAGTCACCATCGCCAGGGCTCGCCGTCGAAACTGGTCGAAGTCGCGCAGCGGGATGGCTCGATCGAGGGCCCGACGCCGATCGTCGAACTGTTCCAGCAGCGAGAGGCGACGATTCGTCCGGTCCAGCCGGACGCCCTGCGCGGGGTCGAGTCCCTCGATCGCGAACGTCAGCTCGGCGTCCTCGCAGGCGCGCCAGTAGGGATTATCGGTCCGGTCCTTCTTGTCGACGACCGTGGTCAGCGGCTCGTATCGGCGGCCGAGCCAGCCGGCATGTTCACCAGGCCGGAGATACTGGCCCGACTCCTGAAGCCGTCCCAGCGAATTGGGGACGACGACATAGGCCGGTGCCGGCCGATCCATCCCGCCCGGCTCGCGGCGGGCGAGATACTCGACCACCGACCCCATCGACGGCCAGTCTCTCGGCGTCGGATTGAACCCGCCACCGATTGGCACATGCCAAATCTTTCCTGTCTGAATATAATGAGCGGCGCCGCTGTGGTCGTTGTACGGGTGCGTCATGGTCCGCACGACGCAGAAACGGTCGGAGATCTCGGCAAGTCTCGGCAGGTGCTCGCCGATCAGAAGCCCGGGGGTACGCGAGGCGATCGGGCGGAATGGGCCCCGGATCTTCTCGGGGGCTTCGGGCTTGAGGTCGAAGGTCTCGAGCTGACTCGGCCCGCCGAACAGGAACAGGAAAATCACCGATCGAGCCCGAGGAGCCGCCGGCTTCGCCCTCGCCTCGTCGGCAAGCAGACCGGGAAGGCTGAGCCCGAACAGGCCGGCCCCGGCTGCCTCCAGCAAGGTCCGCCGAGAGATCCCGTCGCAGGCTTGTCGGGGATGGCCTTCGATGCGGAACATGCCAGTTTCTCCGGCCAGAATCGCGACCCTTATGGGAACATCTCTATCAACGATTGGCAATTGCGGGGGCCACGATCCTCGTCGGGATGGGGGCGCTCGCGTAGGGCCGTTTGACCACGAAGTCGATCGAGACGAAGGCCACGACCGCGATCGAGACGCCCTCCACCGGCTTCGCATCAGGCGCGGCCTTCAGGATGATGCGTCCGCTCGACTCCCCGGGCGCGAGCGAGGTCTTGCTTCCGGCCTCGACGAGTGTCACCCCGGGCGGCAGTGTATTGCCGTAGACCGAGCCGAGGTGGCGGAGCTTGACGTCGAGCGTCACCCGGTCGTGGCAGTTCGGCCGGCGGACGACCTCGACGTTCAGGGTCACCTGCTCGCCGGGCTTGAGCGAGAGGGAGGCGGGGGAAACGCGCACGGTCGCGATGTCGTCGCGCGAGACAACCTGTGCGATCTGCGTTTCGACGGGCCAGACGTTCCGGCCGCCGCCGCCCATGTACAGTTCCTGGAGCGGCTGGACCCGGCGCTCGATCGTGCGTGTCTGGCCGTTGAGGCCCTTCACCTTCGCCCGGGCGACGACCTTCACCGGCGCCGCCGCGGGCTTCGCGTCGGGTGCGGCCTGGAGGATCAGGCAGCCGTCGGTCATGGCGGCCGGTATGGTCACCGGCTGGGCGGTCAGGCCGGGCGGTAGTCCCTCGACCCGGACCTCGATCGGGCCGTCGAAGCCGGCGAGCCGGGTCACCCGAAGGAACCAGGGGACCGCGCCGCCGGGTCCGACGCCCGCCCGGTCGTCGTCGCAGGTAACCTCGAAATCCGGCTCGTCTTCGACGGCCTCGATCGCGTAGGGGTAGGTCGGCCCGCCCCGATAGAGCAGGTCGCGCACTTCCAGCGTGTACGGGCCGTCGGCCGGCGGCGTGTAGTTCAAAACGGCGTCCTTCGATCGGCGGGTGTCGTCGCCCGAGGCGACCACCTTCCCCTTCTCGTCGAGCAGTCGCAGGTACGAGTCGAGGCTCGACCCGGCTCGACGCGCGGTGACCTCGAACCTTACGGGCCGTTTCGCCCTGAGCGAAAAGACAAAGTGATCGAGATCATTCGGCCGATCCGAGCGGCCATTGACGACCACGCCGAGGCCCGGCACCCGGGTGGCCTGTTTTGGGTCGTCGTTCGGTTCGGTCTCCGCGTGGATCGGCCGGTCGGTGACCTCGAACGTCGCCGCATTGGTTTCCTGGCCGTTGACGATCAGCCGGGCGGGATGGATGCCAGGCGAGGTCGGGCTGGGCAGTCCCGCGAGCCGGAGCGCCCCCTCCGGAATCCCAAACCCGGTGCCGCGAGCCGTCCACGGACCGGTCGTCGAAATCGCGAGCGGCGAGACCGCCGTGACGAACGGCCGGTCCGTCATCGTGAGCGAATAGGTGAAGTGAGCCGCACCGCCATAATCGACGTCGCGAACCGCGATGATGTAATTTCCTTCTTTTTCGAACCGATGATGGAGCAGGGGATCGGCGAAGAAATAGTCATCATTTGAGGCGAGTTCCTCGCCCGATTCCTACGTGAGGATCAAAATGGGGTCGGAGCTGCCCGCCTCCTGATAATGCCGCTTGAAATCGAGGCGCTGGGCCATCAGGCTGAAGGTGATCTCCTGACCGGCCTTTGCCCGGAATCGGTAGGTGTCGACCTCTTCCTTGGCGCTGATGGCGCCGGCGATCACGTGGTTGACCTCGACCGGTTGAGCCGTTGTCGGCGTCGCGTGGGATTTGGGCTCCTCAACGATCACGGGGTCGTCGACGATGAGGAGTTCGCCGAGAGAGGAGATCCCGCTCTCCGTCGTCACGCGGACCTCGCGCAGGCCCGGGGCGGCGTCGGGGGCGACGGTGATCTTGAGCCGCCGCCGCTCGACCGGTTCCTTCGGGGCGCGTGGCAGAACCTCGCCGCGCAGACCTTCGCCACTGAAGAAGACCCGCGAGGCGGTCTCAAACCCGCGACGAGCCTGCCGCGCGACGACCGTCACCTCGCTCGTGGCCCCTCGACGAACCGCGCCCGGGACGATGTAGGTGATCTCCGGGTTGGGCGTCTCGGCGGCGGCCTGGCCCGCGAGCAGGATCAGGACCGGGACAATCCGAAGCCAGGGGATGCACATGGTGTCGTCCTCGTCTCAGGTTCGCGGAGGCGGCCGGTTCGCGTCGGGAGGGCAAGGATCACGTCGCCGACGCGCGCGGCTCGGACAGAGCCTCGACCTCCCGGAACCCGAAGGATTTTCCATCAATGGTTAAACTGAAATTCCCGCGTGTTGAGGAGTGTCCAGAGCATGTCTTCGAGCCCCTCCTTCAGTGTGGGCGCGGCCTTGACATCCGCGACCGCCTCGCGGCTCTCGTCGGGGGTCGGCAGGCGCGAGAGGGTGCCGAGAAAAAGTTCCTCGATGGCCTTTTCCGGCGGTGTTTTGGCCGCGACCAGCCGGGCGACCCTTCCCTTCGAATCGGAGACCTTGCGGTTGAGCAGGCCGCCGCTGATCATCAGCAGAGCCTGAGTCATCGTTGGGGCATCGCTCCGCTCGCACTCGCACGGGACAGCCCGGCGGGGCCGACCGAACGTGTCGAGGAACTCCGAATCGTAACCGGAATCGGGGAGATCGATCGCCCGATAGCCCGACGGCAGGCCCTTGAACTTCTCCTGTGTTCCGCAGGCGAGGTCCACGGCGTCGAGCAGGGCCTCGGCACCGATCCGGGTGGGGGCGAAGTGGGTCACGTAGCGATTCTCGGCGTCGGCCCGGCTCTCGGGCCTTGCCACGGAACCAAGCTGGTAGACCCTCGATCGCATGATCGTCCGCAGAAGGTGCTTGATGTCGTAATGGTGCGCGACCAGGTCGTCGGCCAGGGCGTCGAGCAGTTCGGGATTCGAGGGCGGGTTGGTCGCGCGCAGGTCGTCGATCGGATTCACGAGCCCGCGGCCGAAGTAGTAGCCCCAGTATCGATTGACCAGGTTGCGTGCCAGCGCCCGATTCTCGCGCGACGAGATCCAGGCCGCGAGGGCCCTGCGGCGGTCGATCGGGTCGTCCACGGGCGCCCCGCCGACGGGTCTCGGCTTCAACAACTGCCCGGTCCGCGGATGGCTGACCTCGCCCGATTCGCGGACGAAGATGACCGTGTCGCCGCCGGCCAGGCCGAACTCCTGGCTGGTCTTCTTCCCGACCCGGCTGAAGAACGCCTTCATCGCGTAATAGTCGGCCTGCAACAGGCTCTCATACGGGTGGTTATGGCATCGGGCGCACTGAAGCCGGACGCCGAGAAACACCTGCGCTGTACTCTCGGTCCACTGCTCGGGCGTCCCGATCTTGTAGAAGTTGGCCGGGCCGTTCTGGTACGGGCTCCCGATCGCGGTGATCAGCTCGGAGATCATGACGTCCATCGGCTTGTTGGCGCGGAAGGATTCCCGGAGCCAGTTGTGCAGCGACCACATTCCCTTCTTGCCGGCCGCCTCTCGGCTGTTGAGCAAGAGGTCGCCCCACTTGTGAGCCCATGCCGAGACATACTCGGGACGCTTCAAAACCGCCTCGATCGCCTTCTCTCGTTTATCGGGGCTCGTATCGGCGAGGAACGCTCGGAGATCCTCCGGCCGGGGGAGTGTCGACAGGGTATTGAGGTGAATCCGGCGGAAGAACTCGGCGTCGTCGCAGGTGGATGTAGGCGACAATCCCACCTTGCGCCAGGTTTCGACCCAGAGGGTGTCAATCAGGTTGTTCGGCCGAAAGCCGTTGAGCGAGACGGTGGAACCATAAGGAACGATCACCCGCGTCGCGGCGACCGAGCTGAGATAGCGGACCATCACGGCCGACTCGCCGCGTGCCCCGGCCGCCTTGACAGCACCGTCGTCGCGGATCTGGGCGACCATCGGCGACTGGCTCTCGAACAGTGCCTTCTCGCTCAGGAGTTCGCTCGAGCCGTCCTCGTAGATGGCCTTCGCCGTGATTTTTGCGCTCGCGCCGGGCTGGAGGACGATCTCCTTCGGCTCGACGACCAGCGCTTTGAGCCTTCGGTCGGTGGCGGCCGGGCCAGGCGCGCCCTGCTGGAGCCATTTGAGGAGGGTTTTGTAAGCTGGCGAGCCCTCGACGAGGCGACGGCCGCCCTCATGCGCCATCCGAAGGGTCGGCTTCCGCAGCAGAAGACTCGCCACGGGGTCGCTCGTCGAGATCCGGCGTCCAAAGGCCGCGCGGACGATCTCGCGGTAGTCCGACTCGTCATCGAAGCCCTTCAAGGAAAGCTTGAAATTTCCCTTGCCGTACTGGGCGCCGTGGCAGGTCCCCTGGTTGCAGCCAAGTCTCGTCAGGATGGGCTGCACATCGGTCGCGAACGAGACCCGCCCGTCAGCGGCACCGGCGCGTCCCGGCGCCTGGCCGATGATCGCGACGATGGCCAGGATGCGAATCGACCCTCTCATGCGATCCCCTCCCGAGTGCCCACGGGGCGATGCGAATGAAGCGCGGTCAGAGTCTCTAGAAGACTCTCGAATTCCAGATTCTGGATTCCAGATTCCAGACAATTGTCATTTCTCACTGATTCTTCAATCTGGAATCCGGAATCCGGAATTTGGAATCCGGAATCCGGATAAGATTCCGAAGGAGCCCCTAGCCGACCAGATCCGAGAGCACATTCCCGCGCGGCCTGATTGGGAAGGGCCGTCCGTCGGGCGCGGTGTACTGGATATCGAGCGGGATGCCCAGTTGCGAGTAAATGGTGGTGACCAGATCCTCGGCCTGGACCATCCGATTGGTCGGCTGCTCGGCGTATCGATCGCTCGCGCCATAAACCTCGCCCACCCGGATACCGCCGCCGCCGATGCCGAAGGCCATCGAGCCAGCCCAGTGGTCGCGCCCGGCCGCCGAGTTGACCTTGGGCGTCCGGCCGAAGTCGCCCGACCAGAGGACGATCGTCTGGTCGAGCAGTCCGCGCGCCTTCAGATCGGCCAGAAGGGCCGAATAGCCGGTGTCGAGCCGGGGGAGGAGTCGGTCCTTGAGGCTCACGAAGTTGTTCTGGTGGGTGTCCCAGCCTCCGAACGAGACCGTGACGAACCGCACGCCGGACTCGACCAGCCGGCGGGCGAGCAGGCACGACTGGCCGAACGTGTTCCGGCCGTACTGGTCGCGCAGGTGCGTGTCTTCCTCGGAGAGGTCGAAGGCGCGCTTGGCCCGGGGCGAGGTCACGATTCCGAAAGCTTTTTCATAGAAATGATCCATCGCGCCGGAGTCGCTCACCTGCGACTCGAGGCGATCCTGCCACTGGTCAAAGTGATCGAGCATCCGTCGGCGGCGGTCGAACCGAGAGGCCGAGAGCCCGCCGGGGAGGGTGATCCCGTCGACGCTGAACGACTTCGCGTTCGGGTCCGACGTCATGACGAACGGGTTATGCTCATTGCCGAGGTAACCGGCCAGCCCGCCGCCTGTCTTCTGGTCGACATACCGACCAAGCTGAATGTAGGGCGGCATTCCAGGCTCCGCCGGCCGCTCCTTCGCGATGACCGAGCCCATCGCGGGATAGACCGTGGCCGGCGTGAACCGCCAGCCGGAGAGCATGTACGCGTCGGCGATTCCGTGCCCGGCGTTGTACGAGTAGCCCGACCGGATGATCGTCAGCTTGTCGAGGTGCTGGGCGAGACGGGGCAGGTGCTCGCAGATCCGGACGCCAGGAAGCGCCGTGGGGATCGTCCCGAACTCGCCGCGGATCTCGGCGGGAGCGTCGGGCTTCGGGTCAAACGTATCGATGTGGCTGGCCCCGCCCTGCATCCAGAGCAAAATCACGTTTCGGGCCGGCGCCGACGAGCCCGCCTGGGCCTCCAACCGGATCGCGTCGGCCAGCGTCAGGCCCGCCAGCCCAAGCCCTCCCACGCGGAGGAACTCCCGCCGCGAGATCCCGTCACAATCGCGAGTCGAGCCGTGCAAAAAGCGGAACATGGCATCGGGCCCCGTGGGTGCTGCGGACGAAATCCTTGCAGAAGCTTAACCGACCTGGCACCGACCTACAATAGTTGTTTAACAAATGACCGTCAGGCGTAGAACATCCTTGCCGGATGGATGGGTTCGATGGGCCCCGGACGAAGCCAAGGGGAGGTGAAGATCGCCGGCTGGAGCCATACCCCCAAAGCCGATCTTCGCTCGATCGATGGCATGACTTCCGACCGCGGCCAATGGCACGAAGGCATCGGGCGATGGTAGAGTCCGGGCGAAATCGGGCGCCACCGGTCGGCGCCCGGGTCGTGGACCAGGGGGGTGCGCCTCATGTCGATCTCGGAACACGTCGAGGAGTTCGCGGGCCTTCCCGTCCGGGATTTCGACCCAGACGAGGGCGTGACCGATCCGACCGGCACGGCTTACCGGCTGACGATGCAGGGCGCGTCGAACTTCACCGCGATTCTTGGCCGGTTCTTCGGCAGAGCGCAGGGCGGAGCGACCTTCGCCGGCCCCCTGAGCCGGTTGCTCGACGACCCAGCAAGCCGAGAGGTCGTCGCGATCGTCATCGGCGCCTGGGACCAGATCGACCACGACCTGGGCTCTCAGCAGATCGCCAACGCCCTGATTGCCGCGCGCGATCGCCTGCCCGCCCTGAAGGCCCTGTTCCTCGGCGACATCACCTTCGAGGAATGCGAGATCTCCTGGATCCGCCAGGCGGACGTCACACCACTCCTCGAAGCCTATCCGCGCCTGGAGCATCTCCGCCTCCGCGGGGCGGATGGACTGGCGCTCGGTAAGGTCCACCACGAGAGCCTCAAGACGCTCATCATCGAGTCGGGCGGATTACCGGGGTCGGTCGTCCGCTCCGTCGGCTCCGCCGATTTTCCGAACCTGGAGCACCTGGAACTCTGGCTCGGAAGCGAGAACTACGGCGGCGACGCGACAATCGACGACCTGGCGCCCATCCTCTCCGGCGCAGCCTTCCCCCGGCTCAAATATCTCGGCCTGCGCGACTCCGAGCAGGCCGACGCCGTCGCCACCGCGCTGGCAGACGCTCCCATCCTCCGCCGGATCGAGACGCTCGACCTCTCGCTCGGAAACCTGGGCGACGAGGGTGCCGTCGCCCTGATCTCCGGCGGGAACCTCTCGGGCCTGAAGCGGCTCGACATCCACCACCACTACGTCTCAGACGAGGTCATCGACGGCCTGAAGGACACCGGCGTCGAACTCATTGCGGATGAGCGGCGGGAGTTGACCGACGACGACGAACGGTACATCGCCGTCGCGGAATGAACCGGCGCGGGATCGGCGTCGGGGCAGGACGAAAATCGAGACGACCACGGCCACGTCGCGAGTGACCGTCCGTTCCCTATCTCTGCCGGAGGGGCTCGTTCGATCGAACCGGGCGAGAAGCAGGCTTGCGGAGCGGGGCGCTAGTTGATCGATTGCGTGAGTTCAGGTATCGGACAATTGCACGAAGGCATCGGGCGCTGGTAGAGTCCGGTCCGGTTCGGGCGTCTTCGGTCGGCGTCTCGGTCGTGGGCCTGGGGAGTGGAGACATCGCATGGCGATCTCGGAGCACATCGAGGAGTTCGCGGGGCGACCGGTTCGGGATTTCGACCCCGACGAGGGCCTCACCGATCCGGCCAAGACCGCTTATCGGCTCGCCCTGACTTACGACGCTGCCGAGGACGGGGCGACCATGAACGCCCTGCTCGACCGGATGCTTGAAGACCCGGCCTGCGGGCAGGTTGAGGCGCTGGTGATTGGCAACTGGAACCCGATCGAAAACGAGTCGGGGGCCGCGGAGATCATCGCCGCTCTGGCCGCCGGCAGCGATCGCCTGACCGGTCTGAAAGCCCTGTTCTTCGGTGATATCACCTACGACGAGTGCGAGATCTCCTGGATCCGCCAGACCGACGTCACGCCGATCCTTGAGGCCTATCCGCACCTGGAACATCTCCGCGTGCGCGGGGGAGCGGATGTGGAAGGCGTGAGCGCCACCACGCCGTCGGAGGTCGCGGAACAACTCCGAGCGCGCGGGGAGATCCACCACGGCGGCCTCAAGACGCTGATTTTCGAGTCGGGCGGGCTGCCGAAATCGATCGTCCGCTCCGTTTCCGCCGCCGAACTCCCGAACCTGGAGCACCTGGAACTCTGGCTCGGCAGCGGGTACTACGGAGGCGACGCGACGATCGATGACCTGGCGCCGATCCTCTCCGGGACGGCGTTCCCTCGGCTCAAGTACCTCGGCCTGCGCGACTGCGAGTGGGCCGACGCCCTCGCCACCGCGCTCGCCGATGCCCCGATCCTCCGCCGGATCGAGACGCTTGACCTCTCACTCGGCAACCTGGGCGACGAGGGCGCCGTCGCCCTGATCTCCGGCGGCAATCTCTCGGGCCTGAAGCGGCTCGATATCCATCACCACTACGTCTCGGCCGAAGTCATCGACGGCCTCAAGGACACCGGCGTCGACCTGAACGCCGAGGACGCCCGAGACGAGTCCGACGACGACGGTCGGTATATCGCCGTCTCGGAATAGGGCAAGCTCGGGGCAGGACAATGATCGAGATAACCACGGGCACCCCGCGGGTTAGGGGAGATTTCCGAAGCGAGGCGGGCCCGAGGGTCGTGATCGTCGGCAATCCCGGCGGCCGTCGCGTCTCGCTCTTTCAGGAGTCGATGGCCGCGCTCGGGCTCGCGCCGGCGGTGGTCGTTCCTTATGCGGATCTCCTCGCCGGCCGGGTCGCGCTCGAAGCGTTCGTGACCGAGGGGACCATCCTCCGGTTCGAGTCGCCCGATCGCGACTTCGACGTTGAACGCGCCCTGATCGCCGCCGGGGCCGACGAGGACGACGAGTCTGCCTGGGCGTCTCGGATCGGACGTGCCGAGGCGTTGCAGCTCGAATTCGACCGCGGGCAGATTCTGCATCCGAGACAGTGGTATCTCGGCTTCCGCGGACTGCTCCGCCAGCTCGATCGGGATCGGGAAGCCTGCCCGCCGCATATCGTGATGAACCGGCCCGACGACATCTCGATCATGTTCGACAAGCCGACTTGTCACGCCCTTTTTGAGGCCCAGAACGTTCCGTGCCCGACCGGGCTGGGGACACCGCACGATTATGACGATCTCCGCGATCGAATGGATCGAGCCGGGATGAACCGGGTCTTCGTGAAGCTGGCACACGGATCGTCGGCCTCCGGGGTCGTCGCGTTCGAGACCGACGGCCGACGCGTGCAGGCGACCACAACCGTCGAGGCAGTCGAATCCGCCTCCGGTTTGAAGCTCTACAACTCGAGGGCCATCCGCCGCCTGACCGACGAGCCGCGGATCGCCGAGGTGGTCGATGCGCTCTGTCGAGAGCGGGCGCAAGCCGAGCGATGGGTGCCGAAGGAGAGCCTGGCCGGCGGGCCGTTCGACCTGCGGGTGGTCGTGATCGGGGGTCGGGCGAGGCACGCCATCGCCCGGGTTGGCCGTGGCCCGATGACAAACCTCCACCTAAAAAATCGGCGCGCCGACGCGGACCTCGTCCGCGCCCGGATGGGGGACGCCGCGTGGGAGGCGCTGATGCGATCCTGCGAGCGGGCCGCGGGCATCGTGCCCGGGAGTCTTTACGCGGGCGTTGATGTGGTCGTCTCGCCGGGCTTCCGCCGGCACGCGGTCCTGGAAATCAACGCGTTCGGCGACCTCTTGCCGGGCGTCCTCTTCGACGGCCTGGACACCTACGCCGCCGAACTGGCCGCGCTGGGCGTCGCGGCCGGGGGAGGGTCCGCATGATCCGCGCCCTCTTCTTCGACCTCGACGGCACGCTGATCGACCTGAGGGGTCCCTGGCTACGATGCGTCGAAGGGTTCATGGAAAGCCGCCTGCGAGTCCTTTCGCCGGAGGCGCGGGCCAGGCTGCACCGAGACCTGACGTATGAGGGGTGCGACGGCCGCCACCTGGAACGACACCTTGTGGCCTGGGTTGTCACCGATTGCCACCCAGACGTCGGTCTCTCGCAACTCGCGATCGCGGCCGAACTCGCCGCGCGGCTGCCCGGGTGCATCGAGCCCGATCCGGCCGTCGTGCAGATGCTCGGCGAGCTCTCCGTCCGATACAAAACGGCGATCGTCTCCAACGGATCGCGACGAGTCCAGCGGGCCAAGATCGAGCGCGCCGGTTTGAAGGGCGCGGTGGGCCGCGTCTTCCTTTCGGGTGAGATGGGCGTCCGCAAGCCGGACCCCGCAATCTTCCGCCGGGCCCTCGAATGGGCGGGGGTCGCGGCCGACGAGGCCCTGATCGTGGGCAATCACCCCCACGAAGATATCCAGGGCGGGCAACGGGCCGGGCTCCGGACCTGTGCGGTCGGTGCTGACTACCATGAAAGCTGGCCGCGACCCGAGTTCCGGATCGACCGCGTGCTCGACCTCCCGGGGGTGCTGCCATGACCGACGTCCGGTCGATGATCGGCACGCACGACATCGTCCTCATCACGATCGACACCCTGCGATTCGACGTCGCCCGCGACGCCCTGGCGCGGGGCCAGACTCCGAACTTCGCGGCCGTCCTGCCGGGTGGGGTCTGGGAGGAGCGGCACTCGCCCGGGAGCTTCACCTACGCCGCGCATCACGCCTTCTTCGCCGGCTTCCTGCCCACGCCGATCGGACCCGGCCGGCATCCCCGGCCGTTCGCTGTCGCGTTCCCCGGGAGCGAGACAACCACCGAGACGACTTGCGTTCTCGACGCGCCGGAGATCGTCTCCGGCCTGGCCTGGCTCGGGTATCACACCGTCTGCGTCGGCGGGGTCGGCTTCTTCAACAAGCTCACGCCGCTCGGGTCGACGCTGCCGAATCTCTTCGCCGAAAGCCACTGGAGCCCCGAGCTGGGCGTGACCGACCCGCGATCGACCGAGAACCAGGTCGCCCTGATCGATCGAATTATGAGCGGCCTGCCGCGCGACCGGCGCGTCTTCCTGTTCCTGAACATCTCGGCCGTCCACCAGCCGAACCGGTTCTACCTGGAAGGCGCAACCCACGACACGATTGAGTCGCACGCCGAGGCACTGGCGTATGTCGACCGCCAGTTGCCCCGGCTGTTCGCCGCCTTGCAGCGCCGGGGTCCGAGCTTGGTCATCGCCTGCTCCGATCATGGCACAGCCTACGGCGAGGACGGCTACCAGGGCCACCGCCTCGCCCACGAGGTCGTCTGGACCGTCCCCTACGCCGAGTTCCTCTTGCCGGAGTCGTCGAAGTGAGCGGAATCGCCGCCAGAACCGCCAAAAAATCGCCGCTCGACGGCTCGCCGTATCAATCATACGCTTATTCATATCCACACAAAACATCATATAGACCTCTTGATACTTCGGTATCGCTCGCTTCCATCTGGACCATGGAGTGCCATTACGCGCCATTCCTCTACATCCACGTCCCGTTCTGTGGAATGCGATGCGGGTTCTGCAATCTTTTCACGCGAGCTGGTGGAGACGAGGCGACGGTCGCACGCTACCTGGAAGCGTTGCGTCGTGAGGCGGGAACGGTTCGCGAGGCGATCGGCGAGGTCACTTTCGGGCGGTTCGCGATCGGTGGAGGCACCCCGACCTATTTGAGCCACTCCGGTCTGGAGACCCTCTTCGAAGTGGCCGAGGGGATCATGGGGCTCGATGCCGCAAAGGTCCCGACGTCGGTCGAGGTCTCGCCCGGGACGGTCGACGTCGAGAAGCTGTCGATGCTGGTCGGCCGAGGGGTCGACCGGATCAGTATCGGGGTCGAGTCGTTCGACGAGGCCGAGGCCGCCGCGGTCTACCGGCCGCAAGAGTCGGCCGAGGTTCATCACGCCCTGAGATCGATCCGAGAGGCCGGCCCTCGAACCCTGAACATCGACCTGATCTACGGCCTGCCGGGTCAGACGGTCGAGAGCTGGCTTCGCTCGGTCCGCGAGGCCCTGCGTTATGAGCCCGAAGAGCTGTACTTCTATCCGCTCTATGTCCGCCCGCTGACCGGTCTGGGCCGATCAGGCCGCTCGTGGGATGACCTCCGTCTCGCCTGCTATCGAGAGGCTCGTGACCTGCTCGTCGGCCTCGGGTACGAGCAGGTCTCGATGCGCATGTTCCGACGTGCAGGACCATCGGAGTCCGGCATCGTCTACTGCTGTCAGGACGACGGCATGGTCGGCCTGGGCTGCGGGGCGAGGTCGTACACCCACGCGCTTCACTACAGCACCGAGTACGCTGTGGGGGCTCATGGAGTCCGCGCGTTGATCGAGGCGTACTCAGCGCGCGAGGTCGAATCGTTCGGTGTGGCCAGCTACGGCCGACACCTCGACGGTGAAGACCAGCGCCGAAGGTTCGTCATCCAGTCGCTGCTTCAGTGTTCGGGGCTCTCACTGGGGCACTACGCCCGCCGGTTCGAGACAGACCTGGGGGAAGACCTGCCCGAGCTGTCGACGTTGATCGACCTCGCGCTGGCCGAGCGTCAGGGCGATGTGCTGGCTCTCACCGCCGCCGGAATCGAGCGATCCGACGTCATTGGCCCCTGGCTCTATTCCGACGCGGTCCGACGCGCGATGGAGGACTACGAGTGGCGCTGAACCTCTCGATCCTCTACCGAGGCCCGCTTTCAAGCTGCAACTACGGCTGCGATTACTGCCCGTTCGCCAAGCATCGGGAGACCGTCGCCGAACTGGATCACGATCGCCTCGCGCTGAATCGCTTCGTCGACTGGGTCGCAGGCCGTAACGGCGACCGGATCTCGGTCCTGTTCACGCCCTGGGGCGAGGCGCTCACCCGCCGATGGTATCGCGAGGCGCTGATCCGGCTGACAAACCTGCCACCCGTCGATCGAGCCGCCATTCAAACCAATCTATCCTGCGGTCTGGAATGGGTCGAGCGCTGCGACAAATCGCGGCTCGCGCTTTGGGCGACGTACCACCCCTCGCAGATCCGGCGAGACGACTTCCTCGCCCGATGCCGAGAGCTCGACCGCCGGGGCGTTCGATTTAGCGTTGGGGTAGTTGGTTTGAAGGAGCAACTGGCTGAGGCCGAGACCCTCCGACGCGAGCTTCCGCGGCACGTCTACCTCTGGATCAACGCCTACAAGCCGGGCCTTGGCGACCTGACCGCCGACGAGTCCCATCGCTTCGAAGCCATCGACCCGCTCTATCCCATCAACACCCAACGGCACGCAAGCTTCGGCCGCGCCTGTCGAGCCGGCCGATCGGTGATCTCGGTGGATGGCGATGGAACCATTCGCCGCTGCCACTTCATCCGCGACCCGATCGCGAACCTCTACGAGCCCGGCTTCGAGGCCGCCCTGATCGAAAGGCCCTGCACCAACGCCACCTGCTCGTGCCACATCGGCTACGTCCACCTCGACCACCTGCGTCTCTACCCGGTCTTCGAAGAAGGGCTCCTCGAGCGTATTCCGGCCGGGGCGATCTGGGTGCGAGAAAGTCCGGAATTTGCTTGGAACACCTGATGAGCTTTGGTATAGTAAGTCCATGTGAACGCGAACCCCTGGCGGCCGATCACGATCTGGGCGTGGGGCGAGCGTTTCCCCGATCTTCGGGAGGTGGGCATGGGTCCCCAGCGCGTCTCGATCGAGACGACCCGGCTGAGGCTGGCACAGGTCGTCCCCTGCACCGAGGCCGAGGGCCCGGGTCGCCGGTTCGCGATCTGGTTTCAGGGATGTCCGCTCCGCTGTCCGGGTTGTTGCAACCCGGAGATGCTCCCGTTTGAAGGGGGCTGGGAGGCCGAGGTCGACGCGATCGCCGGTCAGGTCGAGCAGGCCACCACTTCCCTCGGAATCGAGGGGATCACACTGCTCGGCGGCGAGCCGACGGCGCAGGCGGCGGGCGCCTCGGAGCTGGCGCGTCGGGTTCGGGCGACGGGGCTCTCGGTCATGGTCTTCAGCGGGTTCACACTGGAGGAGATCCGCGCCTCGGCCGACCCAGCCACCCTCGACCTGCTCGCCCAGACCGACCTGCTCGTCGACGGCCCCTATCTCCGCGAGCGGCCCGAGTCTCACCGACGATGGATCGGTTCCAGCAACCAGCGGGTCCACGCGCTGACTGATCGCTACCGGATCGATGATACCTGCTGGTCGCGGCCGAACACGCTGGAATTGCGGCTCGCTGGCGGCGAGTTGAGGGTGAACGGCTTCCCCGCGACGTCGGCGGTTGGGATCTGGCGACGTCCCCGCGAAGCACGGCCTGCGGAGTCCTCCTGAGATGCGATCCGTCAGCCGGTTCGAGGCCGATCTGTTGCGCATCCTTCACGCATTGCTCGGACGATCGCCGATCGAGGGCGCCTGGCCGCTGATCGCCGCCCGCCGAGAACGCCCGACGTGCCTCAGCCGTGGCGCGGTCGAGCTGGTGCAGGACACGCTGGCGAAGGGCTGCGTCTGGAGACTTGCCAGCCAGGGCGGCTGGCTCGCCGATCGCTATCTCCGAGGCGATCGCGTCGTTTCCGGTCGGCTCTGGGAACGAACCGCGCCCGAGGAGTTGGGGCTGCATTTCTCGCGGGACACGCTCGGCTTTTTGATCTGGCTGACCGCCGACCACCCCGCGGATCGTCCCGTGCGCTGGAACGCGGGCGAGCGAGACCTGACCATCGGCGATCGGCTTCTGCTGTTCTACGCGTATGAGGCGATGCGGAACAGCCCGGCCGAAGAGGCGAAGGTGCGCGAGCTCCCGCAGTTCGCCCGCAACGCGCTCGCCCGGCTCGCGTTCCCGGACGACTTCCTCGGCTTGCCCGAGCTGGATTTCTCTCCATGGATGACCGGCCCGGACGCCTGCATCCTGGAGGCCTTCCAGCCGTACCTTGCGGCTCGATGGGTTGCGCTCGATCGGCAGAAGTTCGCGATCCCCGAGCCGAGGCGAATGATCGTCCTGGGCCACGCGCAGGAGTCGACCTTGACCGCCTTCCTCGACGCGATCGACCGGGCCGACCGGCCGGACCTCGCCCGGTTCCTCCTGGCCGCCGTGTCGACGCTCCTCCGCGAAGTACGCGACCCTCGGGCCTGGATCAGCGCTCTTGAGTTCGAGGGGCTTCGGTTGGCCGATCGCGCCGAGGCCTATCGGGCCGCCTTGACTCTCCTGCGGGCGTTCGGCCGGTTGCAGGAGTGGGAACGTCGGGCGCGGGGCGTCGGCTATTTTGACGAGGGTTACGCCGCGAGCCAGCTCTGGAAGACACTCTGGGAGGCCCACGACGGAGAGCGGCTCTGCGGACAGTCGGATCAGATTGTGCGTGCGGTTGACCCGCTGGGTCCCGGTTCGCTCTCGGGCGCGGCGAGGGAGGCTTGATGATGGCGAAGCCCTGGATCCATGCCGAGTCATCGGCCCGCAAGTTCGGCGGGAAGCCCGAGGATTACCTGGAAATCCACAATCACCTGGATTCGACCAAGGGCGCCTTTGCCGACAATCGACATCGGACGATCACCCATAACGCCTGGTACATCGGGCCGGACGGGCCGCTCGAGCGCGCCTTCGGTCCGGCCCTCACCAACAGCGACGGCCGCAAGGTGCCGGTCCGAAGCATCGCCGAGCAGCACGTTCTGGAGGACTTCGGCGGATTTATTCCCACGCTTCAGGATTTCCTCTGCGAATTATCGTACAAACCCTGGATGAACGGCCTGGGCGACCCGCCGTCACGCCGGAACGCAGCGACGACCGCGGAAAGGGGGGATTGATCGCATGAGCGACCACGAACGATGCGCCGAGGTTTGCGAGGAGTATGGCTTCGCCCGTCAAGCAGATGTGCTGCGATCGGTCGCCCGCGGGGGGCTTCACGCTTTCGCGGTTTGCGCGAGGTTGGGCGACGGCGATTACCTCGAAGAGGAGGGAGGTGTTCCCGTAGCACTCTTTCTTGACCGCGCGGCCGCCGAGAGCGAGGCCCGGCGGCGGGAATTGCTCGCCTTTCGCACGCTCAACCTCTACGAATATACTGGGATCAATCGGGATATCACTTTTATCTCGGACCCAACCGAGGACCTGGAACAGAAGATTTCCGAGATCCTCGGCACCGACTACAAGCTGCCGGATCCCGACACCCACGCGGGCTCCTTTTTCCCGGCCGACACCACTGACCAGCAGATGTGGGCTCTATCAAGCCTCTTCGACGTTGACTTCTTCTACGTCGCCGAACTGGAATTCGTTGACGGAGCGAACCTGCTGCCTTCCACGGAGTCTTCATCGTGAGCGAAGACCTGATCTGCTCCGATTTCTGCGAGGAACGGGGGTTCGCCCGATCGGCCGAGCTGCTCCGGGCGGTCGGCCGCGGGCGAACGGTCTACGTCGTGATGGAGCGCGGCGCCGAGTACAACGACGAGATTATGCGTCCTGACCTCTCGGGCGCCCCAAAATGGGCGTTTCTCGAGCGGGCCGAGGCCGAAAAAGCCGCCGCCGACCGGAACGCTCGCTGGCACCGCGAGAATAACATCCTCGAATACTGCTACCAGCTCAAGGACGTCACGCCCCATCCCGCCGCCGAGCTGTCCCGACGGATCTCGGAGATCCTCGGGCGACCCTTCGAACTGCCAGACGAAGACGATTTCGACCCGACGGGAGAACCGCTCGTGGACGGCCCTGTCACCGACGAGCAGATGCGGAAGATCGCCGAGCTCTTCACACTGAAATTTTTCTACGTGGTCGAGACGACTTTCTCCGAACCCGAGCCGGCGCTGCCGATCGGGGACGGGTCGTCTCACGCGGAGGACAATCGATGAGCCGAGCCTACCGGGTCCGGGTCCGCGAGTCGGTCCGCCACACCGTCCGGGCGGAGGACCACGTCAGCACCGCGCTGGAATTGCTGGAAATCCTCCCGCCGGAGGAGATGGCGGATCTGCTCCGCCAGGAGCTGATCGGCCGGGGTTTCCGGGAGGAGGGTCAACTCCTCGTCCGCCGGGGCGACGGCCTGACGATCGAGGTCGACTCGGCGACGGGCTCGGTCACAGCCCGCGTCGAGATCGCCGAGGAGGTCGAGCACCACGGCGAGCGCATCGGGATCGCCGATACCGACTGGGGGACATCCGGCCGCAAGAGGACCGAGGCCGCCCTGCGCGAAGAGCTTCGTGAGGAGTTGAAGTCCAGGGCCGATCAGGGTTCGGAGCGCGCCCAGAAGGAAGTGACTGACCGCCTCGAAGGTGCCCTGGTCGACCTGCGCGGCGAGCTTGATCGGGTCGTCAACCGGGTCACGGCCGAGGCCCTCAAGCGGAAGGCCGCCCGCCTCGGCCAGATCAAGGAGATGACCGAGGATACCGAGTCCGGCTCGCTCACGATCGTCCTGGAGGTCTGAGGACCCAGCCATGAGCGCGCACCCATCGACCCTGATCCCCGAGGCCGACCTGCCGCGCGAGCTTTCGCCCGAGCTGGCCGTCGAGGCCGCCTACGCCGGCCCGCTCGCCGAGGTCGCCTCGCGCCTGGCGCGCGGGCTCCCGGTGCTGGTCGAGTGCGACAAGGAGCTCTCGCCCTACGCCTTTGCGAACGTCCGGGGCCGATTGAAGCCGTCGGGAATCCAGTGCCTCTACCTCGACGGCCGCCCTCGCGCGACGGCCGATCCGGCCGGCGGCGGGGCGATGGCGACCGGCTTCGTCGGGAACATGCTCAACCAACTCCGCGACGCCGTGCGCGGGTCGGTCGAGCGCAGGGTGGTCGTGCTCCCTCACCTGGATCTGCTAACCACCAGCCAGGGCGGTTTGACCGCCGAGGCGCGCGAGGTTATCCCGCTCCTCTACGAGAACCCCGAGCTGGTCTGGCTCGGATTCAAGGATCCGTCGTTCCCGCTCCCCAGGGTGATCGAGAACCTCTTCCCGCACCGGGCGAGCTTGCTCGGGATCCCGCGCGACCGGCTCGGACACCTGGTCACGCAGAAGGAGGCCCGCAAGTTCGGCCGGCGGTTCCACGCCTGGGGGCTCTACAAGTATGTTTCGGGTGTGAACGCCGTCCGGCTCCGCCGGCTCCTCTCGACGCTCGAAGGCGAGGACTACCCCGAAGACCCGAAGCACGCCTACCGGCAACTCCGCCAGGCCACACTGGTCGGGACGCTGGAAGTGCCCGAGACCGACCTCGACCGCGACATCGGCGGTTACACCCGCGTGAAGGACCGCCTTCGCGCCGAGATCCTCGACCTGCTCGCCCGCAAGGACGGCGCGACCGACGCCGACGAGGCCGCTCGCCTCGAAGCCCTGATCCCCCGCGGCCTGATCTTCTGGGGACCGCCCGGCACGGGAAAGACCCTGTTCGCCAAGGCGATGGCCGCGTCCCTGGGCGCGGCGGTGACCATCGTCTCGGGGCCGGAGTTGAAGAGTCGGTGGGTCGGTGAGAGCGAGGAGAACCTCCGCCAGATCTTCCGTCGCGCCCGGCAGTCGGCCCCGTCGGTGATCGTCTTCGACGAGCTCGACTCGTTCGCCTCGGCCCGCGGGATGTACACGGGCTCGGGCGTCGAGCACTCGATGGTCAACCAGCTCCTCACCGAGATGGACGGCTTCCACCGCGAGGAGATGGTCTTCGTCGTCGGCACCACCAACTTCGTCGAGGCGCTCGACCCCGCGCTCCTGCGGCCTGGTCGGTTCGAGTTCCACCTCCAGATCCCGTATCCCGACGCCGACGACCGCCGCGCGATCATCCAGATCCACGACCGCGCAATGGGATTGCAGCTCACTCCCGAGGCCCTGGAGTTCGCCGTCCGGCAGACGGCTGGCCCGGTCGAAGGAGCGGCGCCCGGGACGCTGCACAGCGGCGATCATTTGAACGCCCTCTGCCGGGCGACCGCCCGGATCCGGATTCGAGAGGGGCTCACCGGCCCAACCGACCCGGACCTGATCGAACGCGCGATGACGGAGTGGATCGAGCGGCCGAAGATGACCCGGGCCGAGGAATGGACCGTCGCGACGCATGAGGCCGGGCACGCGGTCTGCTCCCTCCACTGTCCATACGCGGCGACGATCGACCGGATCTCAATCCGGGGAGACGCCGCCGGCGCCCTGGGGTTCGTCCGGTATCAGGACAAGGCCCATCGATACATCGTTACCCGCGGTGAACTGCTCGACGATCTCTGCGTGCTGATGGGAGGCCGAGAAGCCGAGGCAATGCTCCTGGACGACCTCTCGATCGGGGCCGCCGAGGATCTCCGCCGGGCCACCGCGATCGCCCGGGCACTCGTCGAGGAGTTCGGGCTCGGCGGCGACGAGATTGGCGTCGGCCGGTTTGCGGCCGACGAGAAGTCGCGCCCGCTCTCGCCCGCCCGTCTCGAACTGCTCGACCGCCGGATCTCCGAGATTCTGGAAGAGGCTCGCCGCCGGGCCGCCGGAATCCTGGCCGAGAACCGAGCCTCCGTCGAGGCGCTCCGCGATCTGCTCGTCGAGAAGAAGGTGATCGACGCGAAGGCGCTGTCGACCCTCGGGGGAAGGTGAGCGTCGATTTCACGCAGAGACGCCGAGAGGAGAGGAAATTCGGAGTTTCACGCAGAGACGTAGAGATGTCAAACGGCCAGGTCAAGCTGAAGACACCGTGCGAATCCTGCAGGATTCTGGATTTCTTATTTCCATGGTTTGATGTTTTTCTTCTCTGCGTTTCTGGGTGAAACTCAGGGATACTTTCAGGGGACAACCATCATGGCCGAGATGACGATCCGGCTCCGGACCGACCCGGCGACCGGCAAGAAAGACATCATCATCGACCTCCAATCCGAGAGCGACGCCCTGCCGCACGAGCACGAGCAACAGCACCGGGCGTTGGTGCAGAAGCTGATCGAGGGCGGTCTGATCAAGGCGGAGGAGCTGGGTCAAATTGTGGTCGAGCGCGAGCAGGAGGTCGCCGAACCGGCCGCCCCAGCCTCTCGCCCGGAAATCGAAGAGCGACGGCCCCAGGCCGAGGGGCGTGGATGATCCTGCTGTTCCCCAGCCTCGACACCCTCCGACTGGCCCTCACCTCGGCGGCCGTCCCGCCCGAGATCGCCGAGGCGCCGGCGGTCGCCGTCTTCGAGCCGGACGGATCGGTGCGGATCCGGCCGGCGAAGGCACTGCCGCGGCCGGCGAAGTCCGCGCTGCGCAACCTGGGCGTGCGCGAGTGCCGGACCTCCGCGGAAAATGATGGGCCGGGCGAGGCCGTCGCCTGCTGGGCGCAGATCCTACCACTGACGCGCGACCCCTCGGGCGGAATCCCAGGTCCGATGACACCCGTCGTCTTCGAGGTGCCCGGCGGGCTGGTCCCCGAGCTGGTCGCCGAGATCCTCCGCCTGGGGAACGACCGCCAGGGCCTCCGATGGCTCGCAAACGCCGACGCCGAAGGCAGCGAGGCCCGCGCTCTTTTGCGAGTGGTCGGGCCGCCGTATTATGCGATGCTCCGGGCCCTGGACCGCGACGAGCGCCTCGGCGGCCCTCGGGCGTATGTCGAAAGGTCGCCCCGGCTGCTGGTGGAGGCCGGCTACACCCACCCGATGCTCGACCGGCTCCGGCCGCCGCCGGGCCAGGTCGTGCTGATGGGTCCCCCTCGGCGGTGGGATTTCCTCGCCGATGGTCCGTTCCGCGACGTCTACGAGTCGCTCGAATTTCGACTGCCCGCCGCCGAGGTGCGTCATCGCGACGTTGCCCATCCCGCAAGGATCACCGTCCCGCTCCGGCTGGCCCGCGGGGCGGCGAACGAGGCGGCCGAATTGTGGGTCGTCCGCGATCGCGCCGTCGAACAACTCGACGAGTTGGTGCGGCACGCTGACGGCCGGCTGGTCGCTCGCCTCTCATTTGCTGTGGCCGAGGGCATTGATGAGGGCGAGCCGACCGTGGTGGTCCGGACGCGACCCTCAAAACAGGCACCGCCGGTGGTCGTGCTCGACGGCGTCGGGTATCGATCGTATCTCCGCCTGCCGAACCTGTTCCTGCCGATCGGGACGCGGCTGCACCCTCCGCTGCGTCGCGACGCCGTCGCCCGGCTACTCGCCTCCGACCCGTCGCGGATCACCTGGCTCGCCCCTGCGCCAGGGGGCGGGATTGTGCCAGAGAGCCTGCCCGACGAGTCGTTCCGGCCACTCGATCAGTGGGTTGATTACGTCCTCGACCGCGAGCACCGGCCGCTCGAAGCCTGGGTCCGCTCGGCCCGGTTCGACTTCGAGCCGTTCGTCTGCGGAGACGATCAAGACGACCCGAAGGGCGGCCCGAAACGCGGGCGCCGTCGAAGCCCGGACGAGGAGGACGTGCCCGAGGCGGCACCGGTCGCGCCGGCGGTCCCTCGGTCGCCTTCACGCCCTCGACGTGCGCGCCAGGTCGAGGCCCTGCCCGAGGTGGAGGTGATCGAGCCGAGCGAGGCCGCGCGCCGGCTCGGCGAGGCCGAGAAGCATTTCCTGGCAAGGGAAGACCCACTCGACGCCGAACCGCGCCGGGAACTCTGGCGCGAGATGGCCTCGCTCAACGTCGCACTCGACCGCGTCGGCGACGCCTCGGTCTGCTGGGCCAATGCCTTCTGGGAAGAGGTCGAGCCGCCCGTCGAAGCGCTTGAAGCCTGGGCGCGAGCCGAGGCGAAGGCGTCGGGACTCAGGCTCGACGACGCCAACGCCGCGGGCCGCCTCCTGGCCGAGACAAAGCCGACGGTCGCCGCCCTCCGCACGCTGACCGCGAACCTGGCGCTGGCCGCCCACGCCCCCGACCGGACCGCCTGGTCGGCCGGGCTCCGGGCCGTGCTCGACCGGGTACAGCACTTCCTCGTGCAGCATGAAGCCACAGTCCCGGTGCGAATCACCTGGATCGCCTGGTCGTCGCTCTCGAAGTTGGCGCGGGGCGACGTGCTAACGCTGGCCCGGGCGCGCGATCGGGTTCTCGAACGACTGCACGCGCAGGGGTTGAGTCGCGACCTCGATTTGCCGTATTTCCTTCGCTTCGCCGGCGGCGGGAGTGGCGACCGGGCTGGGCTGGCGCGCGATCATTTGATCCGTCTGCACGAGCCCGCCCGGGCCTGGCTCAGGACGGGCTCCTGGACCGGTCCCCACACCGGCGCGCTGGCCGATTTGATCTTCGCCTACGGGATGGCGCGGCTGGGTGATGGCGAGGCGGGCGTCGGGCTCCTGGCCTCGGGCCTCGATGCGCTGCCGCAGCTCGACCCGGTGGTCTCGTGGCTCGGCAAGGCGTTCGAGTATCGGGTCTGGCAGGCGAGCGAGGGAAAGGGCGCCGCCGGCCCGCTTCCCGTCGAACTGATGGAACAGCTCGACACGATGGGGCGGTCGGGCACTTCGTCGGAGCAGAAGCAGGCGAAGACCGACCGGTACAAGATCGATCGACTGCGCAAGCAATCGAGAATTCTTGAACCTCACGAGAAGATCGACCCTTACCGGCACTGGCACGGGAATCTCGACGTGGTTTCTCGCGAGCTGACGACGGTCGTCGACCTGGTCGACCGCGACGAACTGGCCCGACGGATGACCCGTCTCCTCGCGGCCCGTCCGGAGGGTGAGCGTACACCGATCGTCGTGGCCGACGTTCTGCGCACGTCGCTCGAGGTCTCGTTCCGGCTCGGCGAGCCGTTCGCCCGCGAGCTCTTCGCCCGGGTTTTGCCGGCCGTTGACCGGCTCGGTTCTCGGCTTCCTCGACAGGCCGACCTTCTGGATCGGGCGATCCACGTGGCGGCGCATTTCGACCAGCTCGGGCCCGTCCGGGAATACGTCGGCCGATTCGAGGACCTGCTGGCCGAGGCCGACGAACGCTCGGCGTCGGACCTGGAGCCGCTGCTGGGCCAGGCGTTCCGCGGCCTGCGCAAGCTGGGCCTCCGCGACGAGATCGACCGGCTACTCGGCCGGATGGCCGACCTGATCCTGAAGGGCAGGGGAGTCGGCCCGGACGGTGCTCTTGCCGGCGCCGGCGAGCGGACCGGGCCCGAGGCGATCGGCTGGTCGAGGTCGCTCCGGCTCCTGCTGCACGTCGCCGCGGGCTGGTACCACTTCGGCCAGCCCGACCGCGCCCGGCCGGTCCTGGACGAGGCCCGCGCGCTGCTCCTGCGCGGCGACCTTCCCCCGATCGACCAGACCGCGCTGGCCGTCGCCTACGCCGGGACGCTCGGCCAGGCTCCTCCGGCCGAAGCACTGCCCCGGCTCGCCGAGCTTTGCAGCCAACTGGAGCGGATTCACGACACGTACACAGTTGTCTCGCACTACTCGGCCGCTCGGCTCGCCCTGGTCGAGGCGGTCGTTCTGGCCCTCGCCAGCGACGATTTCACCCTCGGCGAGTCGGGCCGGCGGTGGCTGGAAGACGACGAGTATTTCGTCCGCCGACGCCTCCACCGCGAAGTGCGGGCGGCGCTGGGGGAGGGGCCATGATCCAGTGGACGGCGCATGGCCGTTTCGTCCGGGCTCTCGGTTACTCCCCCGATGGCGCAATACTCGTCTCCGGCGGAGACGACCAGGCACTCTTCGTCTGGGATGCGGTGACGGGCGATCGGCGAGCGGACATCCGGCACGATTTCCCGGTGATCGAAGACCTGATGTTCAGCCCCGACGGGCGGCTCCTGGCGCTCGCGACGGGCCGTCCGATGGTGATCGTCTGCGATCGCGATGGCCTGCGGGACGGGCCTCTGGCCGGGGCGCTCGCCAGAGACACGGGCGACCCTCTCCTCGGAAATATGTGGGGCCCTGGAGTCTCGTCGATCGCCTTCTCTCCCGACGGGCAGTATCTTGTGAGCGTTGGCGCCGTCTCCGGCTCGGTGGCACGGGCGATCCTCTGGCAGGTCACGGCGTTCAGGAGGGGCCGACAACAGCACAATCCCCCTACGCGCCTCGACTCGCTGGACCTGAGGGACCATGACACGCTCACGGCGACCTACTCCTCCGACGGCCGCACCATCGCCCTGGGCACCTCACGCGGCATGATCGTGCTCTGGCCTTACGCCATCCCCTGGAAACACCTCCGCGGGGAGGACCGGGTCGAGCGTGATCGGCATCTCCGGCGATCGCGCATGGTGGAAGTTAGGGCCGGCGGCGACGACCCGGTGCGGCGGATCGCCTTCTCCCCCGACGGTACGACCCTGGCCGCGGCCATCGGGAGCGTCGTCGACCTCTGGGACTATCGGCACGTCGACGAGAAGCTCCCGGTCGTCTCGAGGCGCCGGCAGATCCGCGGCCACACCGATGCCGTGCAATCCCTGGCATTCTCCCCCGATGGCCGGACGATTGTTACCGCCTCACTCGACGGGACGCTCCGGATCTGGGACGCCCGCGAGACCTTCGAGCGGTCTTGCCTCGATCCCGGCATCGGGCCGCTCCACTGCATGGCCCTCGCTCCCGACGGCATGACCGTCGCCGTCGGCGGAGAGAGCGGTGAGGTTACGATCCTTGATCTGGATGAAAGGCCTTGAACATGGCGACCGCCAGAACCACGCCCGCCGAGGATTGGGCGTACGAGGATCTCCGAGACGAGGCCGAGGCCCTGCGCGGGCGGATCAATCGATTCCGCGTCTCACTCGGGCGATTCCTCGTCGCCAAGCAGGAACTGATCGACCTGATGGTCGTCGCGGCGGTGGCCCAGGAGCCGCTGCTGCTGGTCGGCCCGCCGGGGACCGCCAAGAGCGACCTCGTCCTCAAGTTCAAGGACGCCCTCGGCCTCGCCGACGACGATTATTTCGAGTACATGCTCACCCGATTCACCGAGCCCTCCGAGGTGATCGGCCCGATCGACATCAACCGGCTCCGCGAGGGCCGCTACATCCGCCGGGAGCAGGGGAAGCTGCCGACTGCTCGACTGGCGTTCCTCGACGAGATCTTCAAGTCGAACTCGGCGATCCTCAACATCCTGCTCACCATCGTCAACGAGCGGAAGTTCTACCAGGACGGCGTCCCGCAGGCCGTCCGGCTCCGGGTCCTATTCGCCGCGACCAACGAGGTCCCCGAACAGGGCGAACTGGCCGCGCTGAAGGATCGGTTCGTGCTCAAAGCCGAGAGCCTGCCGGTGCAGGACGAGCATTTCGAGGAGCTGATCGACGCGGGCGTCCGCGGCGAGGCTTACCGGGGCCTGAATCAAAAGCCCTGGGCCGAGGGCCATTGCTCGCTCGACGACCTGCTAAGAGCCAACCGCTACCTGACCCTCCAGTTCGCCCGCGCCCGGGCCGACGGCGACGACGACGAGGGTCGGGGCGTCTCGGCCGACCGCGCGGCATTCTTCCCGGCCGAGGAGTTCCGCGAGTTCCAGCGACTGATCAAGACCCTCGTCCGCGAGGATCGGATCTTCGTCAGCGACCGCAAGCTCGTGAAGCTCTACAAGCTGCTCCGCATCCGCGCCTGGCTGTTCTCCGGCGGTGTCGTGGGACGTGACGACCTGCGGCTCCTCGCCTACCTCGGAGAGACACACCAGGAGATGGCGCTCCTCCGCGAGAAGGTGCCGGCTCTGCTCGGCGATCTTTGATTCGTGAGGAGTCCGGCCCGGTGAGCATCCATGAGATCCACGACGCCACGGAGGCCCGCCGGTTCCTGTCGCAAGGGCTCTGGCTCCAGCGACTCGCGGCGCCCTCGGCGGCAGCGGTCGGCCCGGCCCTCCGGTGGGCGTTCGAAGCCGCGACCGGCGGCGAGCCGATCCCGCCGGTCGGGATCGTCGCCGACGTCGGACACCTTGTCCTGAGTGATGAGTTCCGTGCCGACGTCCGAACGGCGCCCGATGTACCCGGCTGGCCCCCCGGCCTGGCCAGGCGATACGAGGACATCCTCCTCGGCAAGCTCGACGCCGACAGCTCGATCGCCCGCGCCTCGGATGCCCTCGCGCGCTACCGAGGACGCGACCGCGACCGTGGACTCGCGTTCGTCCTGGACCAGCTTGGCCGACGCGCCGGTCTCGGCGGGGTGCTGCTGAATCCCGCCGCGCTGAAGTCAACCCTGGAGGTCTCTCCCGAGGAGTTGCTGGCAGATGGCTGGAAATCGCTCGTTCACGACGGACCCATTCCGATCCTGCCAGCGCTCTACGAGCGGTGGGTCGAAGCGATCCGAGAGATGCACGACGCTCTCGGGCCGGAGGATGTTTTCGAGCTGGAGCACGGGACCGCCCTGGCGGCCTTCGGCCAGCGAGTCGGACTGAGACAGGTCCTGCAAGCCGCGGCCGACTTCGAGGCCGCCGCCCCCGCAATGCGCCCCAGGCTCCAGGTCCGCCGGCACGACGTCGCCACCCGCATCCTCGACGAGGATACCTACCCGGTCGGCGGGTTCTCCTCGATCTCGACTCGGGGGAACATCGAAAGCCTCCTTCATTCGCAGCTCGCGTACATGGAGCCCGACGAGAGTCCCGACCTTTTCGACATCAAGTTCCTCCGCGACGAGTTGCTCTATTACTCACGCGACGAGAACCGGTTCCTCCGCCGCCGCCGGACGTACGCGATCGCCCTCTACCCCGACCTGGCCCTCGCACGGGTCAAGGATATCGAGCTGCCGCGTCAGCGAGTGGTGCTCGCGCTGGGGCTTCTGGTGGCACTGCTGCGCCGGCTCACCGAGTGGCTGAGCGACGAGGCGATCGTCTTCGAGTTCCTCTTCGTCCGCCAGGGCGAGGTCGAGCCAATGGCCGCCGAGCGGGCGCTGGTGGAGATGGTCCTCCGTGAGGCGATCGCCCATGGCACCGCGTTCACCGAGGCGATCAACGAGGACCAGCTAGCCGCTCGTTGCCTGGCGCGATCGCGGCGGAGCCTCTGTCAGGCCCTGATCGTCGCGACCTCCGACCGCCGGATCATGGCCGAAGGAGTGTCGGTCGCAAGCCTTCGACTCGACCGACCTCGCCCGGCATTCACCTCGGGCGAAGAACCGCCGGCCGTCCTCGAACCCGATTCGGAAGAAGCGCTGGCAAGCTGGCGGGCCGCGCTGGAACGGCTCCTCGCCAACTGGGCGTAAAGGCCAGAAATGATCCAACCTGGAAGCACAGACCAAACAATAAAAAATCCGAATCTACAATATCTGGATTTCAATATGAAATCTGTCGAATCCACAAAATCATTCAACACGAATACAACTAATCGCCTAAAAAGACCGTGGGATTTTCTTTGACCGGACGCCTGGTTTAGCGATACTCAGACGAGCGGACTCGTTTGCACCCTGGACCCATCGTGAGACTGGAGGCAGTCATGTCCTTGCCGTTTGAGGTCTCTCCAGGTCGCCCCGGCCTGTGCGTTCTGCTCGCTCGAAAGGGGTGGATCTGGCTCGGCCCCATTTTCATTTTTGCGGGTATGGCCATGGGCCAGACCACTGAGAAGGTCGACCCGTTCAAGAATTCGGATAGGCCAGTGCCCGCGAACTACAAGGGGCCCATCTTTCACCTGAGCCATGATTATCCGACGGCCAGGCCAGACCCGCCGGTCGATCCGCCATGGATCAAGGCCCTTGGCGGAAAGCCCATTTCACAGGACAACGCCCTCGCCTACGTGAAGGCATTGAAGGACTACATCGCCGCCGACATGCGGAAGCTGATCCTCGATTATGCGAACTGGAACGCGGATCAGGCTGGCTGGTATAACATGCCCTGGCTCTTCTCGATCACCGAGCCGATCCATGGCACCTATGTCGGCTCGTCTTTCCCTCACACCATGTTCCCACTGTCCGGATTGAAGAAGGATATGACGACTCTTGTCGTCGTTTATTATGACAGGACGGCGGGATACACGATTGGACAGATCTGGGGAAAGGACGCCATGAAGCCTGATCTGTCCAGGGCTCAGTATCAGGAGGGCGCGATCATCGTCAAGGTGGCCCTCACGACGGCCACGAAGGAGGAGTGGGCACCGATGGAAGGGGCGGCGACCTGGGATATCGGTGATGGGGGTCCCAACCCGTCTAAGGCCGCATTCTTCCAGTTTGACATCATCGTCAAGGATTCCAAAACAGCGCCGAGGACGACATGGGTATTTTCCACGCTCGTCTATGATAAAAACGCTCGAGGAGATGCCTGGGATAAGATGATACCGCTCGGTGCCATGTGGGGGAACGATCCCGACGTGAACTCCGCGATCAACCCCAATGTCCCGCTGAAGGAAAACGTCATCAATCCGATGGCTCCTCTCTACGCCACGGAGACGCTCGGATATGGTGGGCGATTGTCGGGACCAAATGACGGGGCGATTGTGCAGGACGCCATCATCGACGGAGACCTTGTGCCTCGGGTTACCGTATCGAGTTGCATGAGTTGCCATGGGGTTGCCGAGAATCCGATGAGGTCCTTCTTGCTTCCCGGCCCCGGCATCTCGAACGCGCAGGGAGGTATCTCACCGACGGCCCAGGGTGACCTGATGTATCTCGACAAGCCCGGTTCGGTCGCGTTCTTGCAGTGGTTCCAGGATCGTCCGGGCACAGAGCCCCAGGATTCCGGGACGCAACCACTCGACTATCACATGAACCTCGCGTTCAAGGCCCTTCCACTCTGGGCGAAGTTTACCGGGCAGGATCCTGGTCAGATTTACGCCCGGTCTCCCGCGGGTCTCAGGGAATTGTTGCTCCACCCAGAGTCAAGCAGCAAGACGGGGCGATTGCTTGACAGAACGCATTGATCGTCGCGGTGGCTCCATCGGTCTTCCCGGAACCCTGGCCTGAGGAGATCGTTCCGGGAGACCTTGGAGCCAGCGGAACGGTGTTGATGTCCGCCGGACCGGCGATGAGCCTCTCGGGATAAAGCCGGCCGGCGCAGGCGCCGATTCTGAAAGAGAGCCCCTGCGAAAACGTGGCTCCGGTTCCTGGAGCAGAGGCCACGGACCAGGGTCGTGTTCTGGCTCACAACCCGCGTGACCGTCCCTGGTGGCGCCCGCGGAGACGGCTCGCTGCTGGTGGGGCGTTGGGACGTTCAACCGGTGGGTTTGAAATTGACCGCTAGCGGGCTTCCTGGTAGGAAGTCGGCTTGCCTCGTCGCCGCCCTGGAGGCTGGCCGGAACGCCCCTGATAGTCAGGCCCGCGTTTGTCGACCGCGGACTGATACCATCGGGCCAGAAATCCACATCGTCGCGATGATCGGCGACACCACGGCGGTCTACACGCTCCAACCCGGTTTCGTGGGAGAAGGGAAACGCATGGCGATTATCTCATACGCCCAGAACCGGGAGGACGTTCTCCTTCATCGCGTCCTCTCCGACTCCTCCCGCGGCCTCTACATCGATGTCGGGGCCTGCCATCCCGTAACGCATTCGGTCACAAAGCACTTTTACGAACGGGGTTGGGACGGGATCAACATTGAGCCGATCCCGGCGATGTGCGAGGCCCTGGCCCAGGACCGTCCGCGCGATCTCAACCTGTGCGTGGGACTCTCCGACCGCGAGGGGATACTCAATTTCCATGAATGCATAAACCTCGCCGAGCTGTCCACCTTCTCCGACGAACAGGCGGAGGGCCTTCGGCGAAGCGGGCTCGCGATTGTCGACCACGAAATTCCCGTCACGACCCTGGCGAGCGTCTGCGAGCGGCACGTCCACCGGACGATCGAGTTTCTCAAGGTCGACGTCGAAAGCTTTGAGCGCGAGGTTCTGGCCGGGGCCGACTGGAGCCGCTATCGACCGAGGATCGTCCTGGTCGAGGCCACGCGGCCGAGTACGAACATTCCCTGCCACGAGGAATGGGAGCCGATTCTACTCGCGGCCGATTATCTCTTCGCGTTCTTCGACGGCCTCAACCGCTATTACGTTCGCGCCGAGGATCGCGAGTTGATTCCCCGGCTCGCCGTGCCGGCGAATGTCTTCGACGATTTCGAAATGCACGAATATCGAAGTCAGATCGATGGATGCCGCGAGCAGATCGACGGATTCCGCGGGCAAATCGACGGATTACGCTCGGAACTGGAGCGTACGCGCCAGTCGCTGGTCGAGGTCGAGGCGGCTCGCTTCCGCGCGCAGGCTGGCCTGGAGGAAACCCGGGCCGCCCTGGCCGCGCAGCGCAAGGAGTGGGAGGAATCGCAGGCGGAGCTTCATGCCGCCTGGTCACGCCTCGACCACACCGCGGCCGAACTGGCTCCCTTCCGCGAGCTGGGGCCCATCGCCATCGAAGTGGCCCGCGGCCTGCGTCGCCTTTCGACCCGGGCACCGCGGCTCGCGGCGATGAGCAAGTGGATGATCCGGCATGTGCAGCCACGTCTCCGGGTCTCCTTGCCGGAAGGCTGAATCCCCACGGCCGTCTCTCCCTGTCCTGGTGTCGATCGACCGGCTCAGAGTGGGATCGGCCTCGGTTAAACTGGACAGGAATGGAGGGGTCTGTTATCTGGTGACCCTGGGACGCAGCCTGCGCCCGAATCGGTAGCCATTCCACGATAGGTTCCTACCAATCTCGCGATTGAATGGGAAGGATGCCCGATGTCAATCGAGTCCAAGACGACCGGGATCACCTCGACGATCCATCGCCGATTGTCCGGCCGCTGGCGGCGAGACCTGGGCGTCCCCGTGGAGGGGAACGATCCGCCTGTCAGCTCGGCGCCCGAACCGCCGGAGAGCCAGTGGTATCGCGGCTACTCCGACGAGGATCTCTCGGTCTTCGAGCCGTTCCCTCCCGTGCCGAACCAACCTCGGTCCGGGTTCATCGCCGACTTTCTCGAGGTCTGGACCCGCGTTGCCTACGCGACCCCCTTCGCGCAGTTCGACGGCCAGGTCTTCGGCACACCGGTACCGGTCGGCGACTGGTTCATGCCGAGACGATCGAGTACGTCGGCCTGCTGAAGAGCGTCCTGACCGCGAAGGAGAGCTACGTCGCCCTGGAACTCGACGCCGGCTGGGGCCCCTGGCTGATCAGCGGCGGCACGGCCGCACGACGCCGCGGTATCCGCGAGATCCGGCTCCACGGCATCGAGGGCGATCCCGAGCACTTCGATCATACGCAAACACACTTCCGCGATAGCGGCTTTGATCCGACAGCCCATCGCCTGGACAATGCGGTGATTGGCGTCCGGCCCGGCCGCGCCCGCTGGCCCAAGATGGCTGCCCCGAGCGCCGACTGGGGCGGACGCCCGCTCGCCTGCTCCGGCGCGGACGGCGGATTCGGCCCCGGCGCCAAGGACTCGGACTACCGGGGCCTGGTCTTCCAGGAGCATATCGACGTCGAGATGCTGGCCTTCGACAGCGTTCTGGATCGCGAGCCCACATGGGACCTGGTCCACATCGACGTGCAGGGGGGAGAGGGCGAGCTCTGCTCCGCCTCGATTGAGAAGCTCAATCAGCGCGTCCGCTGGCTGGTCATCGGCCTGCACTCGCGAAAGATCGACGGCGACCTGATCGACCTGTTCTTCCGCCACAGCTGGATTCTGGAAAACGAAAAACCGACCCGCTTTCGCTACCTTCCGTCCGTCGCCTCGCTGGAAGCCATGACCTACGTGGACGGGACCCAGGTCTGGTGGAATCCGCGATTCTGATCGCCGCCAACGACCATCCGATCAAGATCCGGGGGAACAGGATGCCCCGGCCTTTTTTCTCGCGCGGCCCGCACCGAATCCGATCAGCCGATATCCGCGACGATGGAGAGCCGGCAGGCGTCGCATTCGTTGTCGTGGTCCCGGTCGGACGACTCGAGCGCGTCGATCTGCACCTGGAGCGACTCGACCTGGGCTCGAAGCCGGGCCAGCTCGCGGACGACGCTGTTCAGTACCAGGTCGAGGTCGGCCGGGGGGCCAGGCGGCATCGGCGGCTGGCTCTGGCGAAGCAGCCCGAGAAAGTGCTGATCAAATCTGCTCACGAGAGGTCGACGGATCGGACCTGTCATCCGCCAGAAAGGGCGGATCACCTTCCGGATCAAACGATTCATGATTCACCACCGGGCGAACTGGAGGATAAGAAATGGTCCGCTTTGAGGCCGCGGCCGACAAAGTGACCCGGCGAGCGGGTGGCCGGAACCAGTGAAGAGGTGAACGCGAGAGACCCAATTATGTTCGCGGACCGAAGCCTGGGCCGCGTCGATGAGGACCGGTCGCGTGCCTTGCGGGCACGCTGGGCCGCAACCCGCTCGATGATCGCCTCGTAGGCATCACACACAGCGGCCCAGTCGCCCTCCGACGCTGACTCCCCGATCGCGATGACCGTTGCCTCGCCGCGATGATCCGTGAACCGCTCGCGCAGAGACCTGACCCAACTCGACGACGGTAGTATCACTGCCTCAGCCTGATGGAGCAGGCCCGCATCGAGGGGGAGACTGGCCAGGCTCGGACCGTGCAACACCACGATCCCTGGATGCTGGCGAAACGCCGCCGTGATATAGGAGTGATAGGGGCAATTCGCCATCTGGTAAATCACGGCGTGATAGCCCAGAACCCTGGAATTCCGGGGGAAGAGCCGGTGGTCGTGGCAGCCGTACTCATCCGATTTCAGCCCAATGTGTGGCAGGTAGTCGATGTCGTGGTACAGGTCGATCGCATACCGTCGACCCAGCTCCTCCAGAAGCCGATCGGAATACTCTGCGACCGTCGATTTCAGCGGCGGCAGGGGCGAGAAGAAGGCCACCCGGCGTCGGGGGGTACGCCCGCTTCCGGCGCGTCGGAGCGACGGCGTCGGCGGACGGGTTACGGCAGAGCCGAGGGCTTCCAGGGTCTTTTCGGCCGAATCTTCCCAACGGAATCGACGGGCCCGGGCCGCCGCCCGCTCACCCATCCCCCGCGACAGGTTGCGGTCGGAGAGGACGCGCGTCAGGCACTCGGCAAGCTTTCCGGCATCGGAGACGTCGAAGAGCAAGCCCGCATCGCCAACGGCCTCGATTTGCGACGAGTTGTTGCCGGCGATCACTGGCGCCCCGCAGTGCATCGCCTCAAGAACCGGGAGACCGAAGCCCTCGTAAGCCGACGGGAAAACAAACGCCGAGCAGCGCTGGTAGAGAGTGCGCAGTGCCGGTTCCTCGAGCCGGTCGGTCAGCACCAGCGCGTGCTCGACCTCACGGTCTCGGGCGTAGTGCCGGACCCGATCACGCTCGGGACCCGAGAGATTGTAAGTCAGGACCAGTTGATGGGTGCGTCCCAGTTCCATCGGCAACTGGGAGAAGCCATCGATCAATCCCCAGAGGTTCTTGCGATACTCCATCGAGCCGACGGAGAAAACGAAGGGGCCATCAATCCCAAGCCGTGAGAGAAGCGTCCGCGAAGTCTCCGGCATCGGCTCAGACCAATCCGGCACGAAGAAGCGGCCGTCGCTGGCCGTCCCGATGGTCACGACTCGCTCCTGGGCGAGCCCGAGTCGCTCGATCACGTCGCGCCGGGTGGACTCCGAGATCGCCAGCAGGGCGTCGTACTCCTTCAGTCGCTCGAGGCCCTGAGCGTAGCGGCGGATGAACTCGGGCCCCGGCCACCGGGAAAAGTACGCTTCCTGAAAAAGAAGCGGGATCAGGTCGTAAACGACGGCGGCCATCTTCAGCCCGCCCAGCGGCCGCGCCGGCAGGTCGTAGCCCGGTGCCATCTCCAGCGGGTTGAGCAACAGCAGGATATCGAGTCGATCGGGATTCTCCTCAACCAACCGCTCCATGGCGTGGGCCAACGTCGGCCCGCAGGCGCCCGGCCGGAGCATCCGGGTCTCGGCGTTCGGGGCAGTGGGAACCTGGTCGTCGGGAAGTCCAGCCTGACCGTAGAGAATGTACTCGTTGACCGGATCACCGGCCAGCAGAGCCATGAGCAGGTCGCGGCTGTATCGACCAATCCCCCGAAGGCGACTGGCGGTCTGAGTCCCAAACACCTCAATGCCGATCCGTAGCGGGACACCCTCTGTTTTTCCCACTTCGAGACTCCTTAATCCGTGGGCGTGCGTCGTTGAAAAACGCGCAGGCCGTGATCGGGGGCGGAGAGATCGTGCTCTCAGAGGATGTGAAGGAAGCGAACGGCAGATCGAATATCAAATATCTTTAATTTAATACGTATTTTTTATCTAGAATTCTTTGCGATCAATTGGCGATTCATCGAAACTTTCACTCTCGCTCAAGCGACGAATCGCGTGGCCCTTTCGACGGTGGGTGAGGTCGCCGAGAAAAGAGCCGGTGGCGTGGAAGGGGCCTGGCCGCGTCGGCCGTGCCAGACTTCCAGCACCTCGCGGTAGAAATTCTCGGACTGCCGGCCGAAATTGTAGAGGCTGAACCGCTCCTCGAACCGCTCCAGTCCGCGATGAGAGAAGGCTCGCCTGAGTGCGGGGTCGCCTCCGAGTCGGAGCATCGCCCCGGCGAGCGCCTCGATGTCGCCCGGCGGTACGAGCAGCCCGGTTCTGCCGTCCTCGACGACCTCGGGGATACCCCCGGCGGTCGTCCCGATCACGGGCTTGCCGGCGCGCATGGCCTCGACGTACATCAGCCCGAACGACTCATAGATCGAGGGCGCCACCAGCACGTCGCAGGTGGAGAGGAGGTAGTTCTTTATCCCCTCGTCGAGTCGTCCGAAGATCCGGACGCGAGAGAGGATTTCCGGGCCCCACATCTCGCAGATCGTCTGTCCGTATGACCGGCCGGTCCGCGCCGCATATCCATCGTTGGCGCTGTTGTCGGCCCCGACCAACCAGAGTGTCGCCGCTGGGTCTTCCCGGGCGACCCTCGCGAAGGCCGCGGCCAGGTCGAGAATTCCCTTCCGCGCCTCGAACCGTCCGATGTAGAGGAACTTCGTCCCCTCCGTGGGCGGGATCTCGATCCGCTGCATTGGGATCCGGTCCAGGGAAGGCAATCCCAGTGGAATGATCGCCAGCCGTCGGCCATGGAAGGGGAGGGGAATCTGGTACGCCGCTTCGACCGTCTTGACGACGGCCTCGCTGATTCCGATGGCGCCGGTCGCATAGGCGAGCTGGAGTTTCTCGGCGGCCATCAGCGTCTGGACATGGTAGTTGTACTCGATCCCGGCCTGTTCCCGGATCAGGGCGAACGGGGTTTCGAGCCGGACGACCAGCGGCCACCGGGCCGCCGAGCCCACGGCCGCTCCGTTGCCGTTCCAGAGCGGCGTCTCGACCAGATCGAACTCGCGTCGGTCGGCTTGACGGAGCAGCGCCATGAGGAACTGGTGTCGATCGCGGATCGGGTCTGGGTCGGTCGGAACGTCGACAATCCGGAATCCCGCCGGCTCGACGAGGCAGGGGCCGATTCGCGAGCGAAAGACGGTGACGTCGTGTCCCCGAGCGGCCAGCGCCTCGGCCAGGTGCCCGGTGTAGACACCGACACCGCCCATCGACGGGCCGCCGAATTCGCCACAGAGCAGAGCCAGGCGGAGCGACTGTCGATCGCGCCGTCGTGGCGGCCTGGGCAAGGGGTCCATCGTCATGGGGCAAAATTCTGGACGCGGCTGGTCGGGAGAGAGTATCGGGATTCTCCCCTCGCGACGGAACCGCATCCCCACCTTCAACCCGCTGGCGAAGCCCCGCGCCACGTTCCAGGTAAACCGGGCCACGTCGCGATGGCTGATCAAGCGCTGGCGAGCCAGCTTCAGGAACGGTGGGACCCAGTATCGCTTCGCCCTGGCGATGTCCCGCACGCAGCCCCATGTGGTCCTCGGCGAAAACTTCAGGGCGAAGTACACCTGGTGCCGCGTGCAGGCGAAGTAGCCCGGGTCATACGGGCTCCGGCGGTTGTGGCTCGGCGCCGGGAAGTGATGTACCAGGGCCTTGGGGTGATGGAAAAGCCGGTAACCCGCCTTGATGATCGCGACACAGAGGTCAGCGTCCTCGTACGGATACAGATAATTCTCGTCGTACCCGCCGGCCGCGAGGATCGCCTCGCGGCTCATGGCCATATTAGCACCGGTGAAATAAATGAACTCATTTCCCTCGGGGTCGTTGAAGTGTGAGGGTGTCACGCGGACGGCGATGGGCTCGCCGATGTCGTCAATCGTGTTGTTCAGCGCCTGGACCGGCCGCCCGGGAGAGTTCTCGTCAATGATCAGCCCGGCAACCCCGCCGCAGGTCCGCCCTTCGGCCTCGAAGACCGAGACCAGTTCTTCGATCCAGGTCGGGGTGGCGACGGCATCGTCGTCGATGAACGCGATGATGTCACCGGAAGCCATCCGGACGCCCGTATTGCGGGCGAACGAGACGTTAAGCCGGTCGACCTGTGCGACCTTGGCGTCGGTGAGTCCCATCGCATAGGCGTGCGTTCCATCGTTGGACGGGCCGACAACGACGACCAGCTCCAGGGGGCGATACGTCTGCCGCCGCAGGGCCGCGATGCAGTTCGGCAGGCATTGCCGACGGCCGGCGGTCACGATCACGACGGAGACCGCAAGGCGTCGGGGGCTCTCGGAACCGTTGAGCGACATGGATACGCCTTCCTTGCGTGAGGATCGATCGTGCTGAGGAAGTCCGAGGAACAAGCCTCCCTGGTCCCCGCCTGGGGTTCGGTCAGCGGTCATCGTCCCTTTCGTTCCATAGAAATGCGAGAGGTGACGTCATGCGGCGGGGACGGCGGCGGTCAGCATGAAGCCGTACAGCCCAACGTCCGGTCGCTGGGCGCGGTCGGAGACGCGAACCTGCACCAGACCTGCGTCCTCGGCCATCCGCCTCAGCATCTCGGGGGTATACGCCGAGCGACGAGGGCGACTGCCGTCTCCGAAGAGGGCCTCGGCGAATCGCTCGGGATCGATCTGGCCGTCGCGGAGCCGGTCCGCCGCGGCGCCGAGATCGTCGGCCACCAGCGCGAGACGCCCGCCCGGTCTCAGCAATGATGCCCAGTGCGGCAGCAGGATCTGCCGGACCTCGGCGACCGGATAGTCCTCCAGCACGTTCACGACAACGATCTCCGACACACTCCCGGCCCGAGCCGGGATCGCGTCGAGCGGCGCCGACAGGTCGGCGGCGGCGTCTTCGGGGGCGATCCGCAGGTATCCTGGCTGAGCTACGGGCGTCGAACCCAGCAAGAGCCGCGCTCCATCGGGGATCTCCGCCGTCTCCGACGACCCCGCGAGTCGAATCCGGCCTGCCGAGGCGCCCTCCTCGACCATCAACCGGCCCCGCAGGAATTGATTCCGCAGGCGATCCTCCTGGTAGTCGAGGTCGGCTCGGATCTCCTCGCGTAGCCCGGAGAGCGCCGCATTCGTTTGATTCAGGGCCTCGGTCAGGTCGTGCATCCGGTCGATCAACATCCGATCGACCCGTGAGAGGTGGGCCAGGTAGGGCCTCAGGACGCGCCGGACCGCTCGCTTCAGCCACACAAGGCGGCCTCGAACCTCGACGCCCCCATCACTAACCCGAGCAATATTCTGGAGCTGGCCGATGTGATCGCGGAGGTACTCAGCTCGGAAGGTCTCGCCCGGCGTCAGGGCGCGAAGGCTGCGGTCGAGTTCTCTCGCGGCAATTTCGAGCAATCCTGCGTGCAACGAATTAGCGGACATCCTGCCCTCCTGGCTAAAGATCCTCGCGCCCAGGTTCCTGACTTCCTCGCGCGGCCCTTCGATCCCGGGTTCGAGGTCAGAGAGGGCGAGGCGGCAGACTCCTGGGGCGGCCGGGAATCATAGCGAACGCATTCGCTCCGGTCGAGCCCATTTCCGGCTCCCAAACCGCCCACGTTCTCGTCGAATCGTGGTGCCTTGCGGCCCAGGATCGATCGTCAAATTGCGGGTTCGACGGTCACCGGCCCCCGTTCTTCCTGAACGGCCAAGCCGCCTGCAACGTCCAGATTAGGATCGTCGGCCGACACCTCGCACTTGAGCCGAAAGGGTGAGAGCCCGCTCCCTTCTATCCGGAAAGTCCGTCCGGCTGCTCCGGCCCAGGGCGCCTCGCGGTCGGGGCCTCCGCCTCGGAGCAGTCGGCCTTGCGCGGCCTTTTTAGCTCGGGCCGCTGTCCGAAAGGAGGTCGCGGTAGAATGCGACTGTACGCCGGGCGATGCTGTCCCAGCCGAAGAGTTGCTCCACCCGCTCGCGGGACCGCGCTCCCATCCGGCGCAGCTCGGCCGGATCGTCCAGAAGCCGGTTGATCGCGCCGGCGAGGTCGGCGGCATACCGGGCGGGAACTTTCGGTTCGAAGTCTCCACCCCCAACCGCGTCGATCGGAACGAGCCAGCCCGTTTCGCCCGGGACAACCACCTCCGGGATGCCGCCCACCGCCGACGCGACGACCGGCGTCCCGCACGCCATCGCCTCCAGGTTGATGATTCCGAACGGCTCGTAGACCGACGGGCAGACAAACAAGCTCGCCTGGCTATAAAGAGCGATCACCTCGTCCTTCGGCAACACCTGGGGAATCCAGAGGACGGGGTTCGGCGAGTCGCGCCGGGCATGCTCCACGTGCTCGGCCAGCTCGCGGCCGATCTCGGGAGTATCGGGCGCCCCGGCGACCAGAACCGCCTGAACCCCCGGACGAACCGACTTGATTGCATCGACCAGATGAATGATCCCCTTCTGCCGGGTGATCCGGCCGACGAAAAGGATGTAGGGCGCCTTCCGGTCGATCCCCAGGCGATCCAGGACGGAGGGATCGGGAGCCGGACGATATCGATCCAGGTCGATCCCGTTGTGGATCACGCGGACCTTCTCTTCCGGGACCCCATAAAGCTGCCGGACGTCGCGACGCATCGATTCGGAGACGGCAATGACGCCGTCGGCGTTCTGGTAGGCGGTCCGCTCGACCCACGTACTGGCCTGATAGGCGGTTCCAAGCTGCTCAACCTTCCACGGGCGATGCGGCTCGAGCGAGTGGGTGGTCAAAACCAGGCGTGCCCCGGTAAGCTGCCGGACCAGACAGCCGGCAAGGTGGGTGTACCAGGTATGACAGTGGACAATGTCCACCTCATCCAGCAGCCCGGCCATCTGGAGGTTGCGAATCATCGTCTCCTGGAATCGCGCGTGCCTGGGATCGCGATGAGGCAGGGTGCAGGCGGGCTGAATACCCTGCACATCCAGATTTCCGTGCGACTCCAACTGGTCGCCAAAGCAGAGCACCCGGATGGTGTGGCTCCCGTCGTCCACCCGCACCAACTCCCGGGTGAGGTTCTCGACGTGGACACCAGCCCCACCGTAAATGTGAGGCGGATACTCGTTTGTGAGGATCGCGATCCGCATGAGTGACTCCGCTCCGCCCGGCCGTGAACATCTCGGCCCGAGGATAAGCGAACCACCCCTCGATCGCCAGAGGTCAATCCCAACGGAATCCCACGTCCCCAGGTGTCCGGCCACGCTCGCGTCGCGTCCGAAACCGTCGCCGCACCAAGTCGCATCAACTAACCCCACAAAATCGCCAAACAAGGCTTATTAGCCTTGTTATACTTGAATATTCTCCTGAATCGGCTTTTTCTGGAATGGACATGACCAGGGTATTGTTGGCGATCGATGTGCGTCCCCGGTCGGTCGGCCCCGGGGATGCACATCGAGGTGGCACCGAGTCGGGTTAGACCCCGCTCTCGACGCAAAGTTGATTTGCGGGGGCGGATCGTTGTTGCCGGAGCATGGACGATTGGGCCAGAGCCTCTTGAATTTGATCCAGGAGCCTGGGAATGTGGACTGGTTTGGCGATGACGTGGCGAAGCCCGGCCGCTCGGGCTTCGGTCGGCCCCACCTCCGAGGGGTAGGCCGTGATCAGCATGGTCACCGTCTCGGGTCGCATCCTGATCATGTGGCGACTGAGGGTCAGACCGTTGGGGCCGGGCATACGCAGGTCGAGCAGGACGAGGTCATAGGGCCGCCGCCGCATCATCCGCAGCGCGGTCATTCCCTCAGGCGCTGACTCTACCTCGTAGCCCCAATCGTCGAGGATGTCCGACATGTTGCAGCACATGTCCGGATCGTCATCGACGATCAGAATAAGCGGTGTCTTGTTTTGCATTGTCAGGATCCCCCTTTCGGCCAGACTCAGCCGGCCGACCCCCCACGTCACCTGTCGATCGCCGCCTTCCTGACGACAAAAAGGAATGCATCCCTGAATTCCGGACGTAGTCGCGGAAATACCCTCGGAGAATCTCACACCGATGCCGGAGTATTCATTCTTATTCCTAAAATGTCCTTCTCTTATCGATTGCGAGACCGCGGCGAACGGATTATCCTTTCCATGTTAGCCAACCGGATCGAGGTAAAAAGTCGGGAACGCCTGAGACAGATGTTGTCAGGGAAATCCTTACACGCGTTCCTGACTTGCCTTGTCGCTGGTTAAACTTTGAGCGAGAACTGGTAGGGGGGTGGTGAGTCGAGTCGAGAAAGGGGGGGCGATGGCCGCCGAGAAAAGCAAAGCAATCGGCCAGCCGAATCCTTCTGAAAAAGCCGCGGCGGACGCGGGCGATCAACGATTGTCTGACCCCTCGGCGTGCCATTTCCCGGTGGTTGGGGTGGGTGCTGGGGCCTCGGCTGGCGGGCTGGAGGCCATGCGCCGGCTGCTCGGGGCCCTCGCGGACGAGCCAGGGGTGGCACTGGTGATTGTTCTGCACCTCGAATCATCCGGTCCGGAGATCGACCTGACGCCCGAGCATTTCCTCGGTTCGACCCGGATGAAGGTCTGCTGGGTCGAGGACCATCCCCGGGTTGAGCCAAATGTTGTTTACCTAAGTCCGACGGACCGATACCTGGGTCTTGACGATCGCGTGCTGCGTCCGTCGGGGCCAGAACGAACGCGAGGCCGATTCGCGATTGACCACTTCCTGCGGTCACTGGCCCGAAGCGAGGCAAACAACCCGGTTGCCGTGATCCTCTCGGGGACGGGCAGCGATGGAACCCTGGGGGCCAGGGCGGTCAGGGCCGCCGGCGGTCTGGTGATCGCTCAGGACCCATCCACCGCGGATCAACCGAGCATGGCTCGGACAGCGATGGAGGCCGGCGTGGTGGATCAAGTCCTCACCCCGGAGGAGATTGCAGGAACCCTGGTTTCTCTCGCCCGCCATCCCCTTCCACCGATGGAAAAAGCCAGTGCCGGCGAAGGGCTGGCGGCCAACGGTTCGGGCCGTGTCCTTTCACTGCTCCATGAGCACGCGGGGGTGGTCCGTAGGTACACGGAGGCGGCCGTGATCGGCCCGGGTCCGCCACCGGATGCAACGGCTCAACCTGGACGACTACGATCGATATGCCACGCACCTGCGCCAGCACCCGGAAGAATTCGAATGTCTGGCCGGTGAACTGCGAAGCACGGCCGCCGATTTCTTCGACGATCCCCGGGCGTGGGAGGCTTTCCGCCGACTGGCCGTGGTGCCGCTCGTCGCGGGCGGTGCCCATGGTGACCCGATCCGGGTCTGGGTTCCCGGCTGCGGGACCGGCGAGGAGCCGTATTCCGTGGCGATCCTGATTCTTGAAGAATTGCAAAGAACCGGCAAGGATCGCCCGTTCCGGATCTTCGCCACCGACATCGACCGGACGGCGCTCGACCACGCCCGCGCCGGCCGGTATCCTCGGAGCATCGAGGTCAACGTCGCGCCGTGGCGGCTCGGGCCGTTCTTCACCGTCGAGGAGGAGAGCGATTCCTACCGGGTGAGCCACCGGCTTCGCGAGTCGGTCCTGTTTGCCGAGCAGGATCTGCTCGGCGACCCGCCCTTCTCCCGGATCGACCTAGTCTGTTGCCGGAACCATCTTATCCCCATCCGGCTGGAGTTGCAGGAAAAGGCCATCGTGTTGCTCCACTACGCGATGCACGAAGGTGGTGCGCTGTTCCTTGGCGGCTCGAAAACGGTCAGCCCCCGTCTGGACCAGTTCGAGGCGCTTGATGCCCGATCGGGGATTTACCGCCGGATCGGCCCTGGCGGCCGGGTCCGTCCGCGGCTCAGAACCCGCGCCTTCCTCGACCTCTGGGAGAGCCAACGCCAACCGCCTCTCGATGCGGGCGAGGCCGAGGCCGCCGAGCCGGAAACGACCGACGACGAGCTGAAACGAGTCAACGAGGAATTGCAGTCCGTCAACGAGGAGTTGGAGACCAGCAAGGAGGAATTGATGGCGTTGAACGAGGAACTCGCCGCGGTCAACGGCGAGCTCGCCCTCAGCGTCGAGGATCTGGAGGATCGGTATGCCAATCTGGTCGCCGCCACTCAGGCGCCCGCCGTCTGCCTGGATCCCAGCCTGGCGCTCCGATGGTATACCCCCGCGGCCCGACAGGTCTTCCGACTGGTGCCATCCGACCGCGGACGTCCTCTGGCGCAAATCGCCCACGACTTCACCACGAACGATCTAGCGCCTATCGCCAGGCGTCTGCTGATCGATCCAACACCAATCGAGGACGAGGTCTCGACATGCGACGGCCGGACGTTCCTCCGTCGCATCATGCCCTACCGTACCGGTGACCAGCGGCTTGCGGGCGTCATGGTCGCCTTCTGGAATATCTCACGGCGGAAGCAGGCCGAGGAGGAATTGCGGCAACTCAACGCCGAACTGGAACGCCGGGTTGCCGAGCGCACACAGGACATCCGCCGGCTGGTCACCCTGATCGAGACCAGTCAGGACGCCATCTACACCCGAACGCCCGAAGGCATCATCAAGACCTGGAACCCGGGGGCAGAACGGCTCTACGGCTACAGCGTTCGGGAAGCCCTGGACCGGTCGTACCTGATGCTGGTCCCGCTCGATTGCCGCGACAAGGAGGCCGAGAAAAACCAGCGGCTCAAGCGGGGAGGGGGCATCCCGCCGTACGAGACGCGCCGGCTCTGCAAGAACGGCCGGACCAGCTTCGTCTCGGTCGCCCATTCGCCGATCCAGGACGCGTCGGGCAAGGTTCTCGGGATCGCCACGATTGCCCGCGACATCACCGATCAAAAACAGGCCGAGGAGTCGCTCCGGCGCAGCGAGGCCCGCACCCTCGCCATCCTCGAAACCGCCATGGACGCCGTCATCGGCATCGATCAGCGGGGCCTCATTGAGTGGGTCAATCCGGCCGCCGAACGGATGTTCGGCTACTCGGCCGCCGAGATGGAAGCTAAGAATGTAAACATGATCATGCCCAGCTCCTATCGCGACGAGCACGACGACCACCTCGCCCGGTATCATCAGACCGACCGCCGCCGCATGACAGGGTTCGAGCGGGAGGTCGAGGCCCGTCACAAGGACGGGCATCTCTTCCCGGTCGAGCTGGCCGTCAGCGAGGTCGAGCCCGGGCGGCTCTACACGAGTATCATTCGGGACATCTCGCAGAGGAGAATGCTCGAACGCGAGGTCGTGGAAATTGCGTCCCTGGAGCAAAGACGCATCGGCCAGGACCTGCACGATAGTGTCGGCCAGGAGGTCACCGCCCTGAATCTGCTGGCCGACGACCTGGCCGAGATCCTGGCGAACGACCCTCGCACCGCCGCGCTACAGGTCGAGCGGATGAGACAGGGACTGCGACGTATCCAGAAAGAGTTGCGCACCGTCCTCCGCGGGCTGGTCCCCGTCTCCGTCGACACTCTGGGGCTGATGGCCGCACTGGCCGACCTGGCCTCGACCGTCCGCCAGCAAGGAAAGGCCGCCTGCACCTTCGATTGCCCGGAACCGGTGACCGTTGGAGACAACGTCGTCGCAACCCAGCTCTACCTGATCGCCCTGGAAGCCGTTCACAATGCGGTGAAGCACGCCCGGCCCAGGGAGATCCGGATCATCCTGCGGTCGAATCACCGCCTGGTCCTGCAAGTGAAGGACGACGGGACCGGTCTGTCGGCCAGGCCCCCGGAAGGTCAGGGCCTGGGCCTTCGAATCATGCGCAACCGTGCCGCGGTCATCGGCGCCACCCTCACCGTCGAGGCGGCGCAGCCACGCGGCACCCTGGTGACCTGCACGCTGCCGAGGAGAGATCATGAAACAGAGCAAGACGGGACATCCTGCTCGTGTCCTGATCGTCGATGATCACCCCGCGTTGAGGGAAGCGTTGACACTTCGAATCAGCCGGCATCCGGATCTGGATGTTTGCGGTGAGGCCGCCGACGCGGGCGAGGCTCTCCGAATCATCGAGGAAACCCAGCCCGACGTGGCGGTGGTGGACCTCTCGCTGAAATCGGGCGATGGCCTGGACCTGATCAAACGGATCAAGGACCGCAACCAACAGATTCGGATACTCGTCTGGTCGATGCATAGTGAGTCCCTGTATGCCGAGCGAGCCCTCCGGGCTGGTGCGATGGGCTACGTGAACAAGGACCAGGCCACGGGGACGATCATCGAGGCCATTCGGCGGGTGCTGGAGGGCAAGGTCTGGCTGAGCGAGACGATGGCCGATCGGATGCTCCGACGGGCCGTTGGACCGGCGCGGGCTGAGGACACGGGTTCGCCGCTGGACATCCTGGCCGATCGCGAGCTGGAGGTCTTCCGCCAGATCGGCCAGGGACTGAAGACCGCCGAGATCGCCGAACAACTTCACCTGAGCATCAAGACGATCGAAACATACCGCGATCGGATACGGAAGAAGCTCAACATCGGGAGCGGTGTGGAACTGGTCCGCCTCGCCACGGAGTGGGTGTTGAAGCAGGAGTAGAGCCGATCGCGAGGAAGGTTGTCGATCGCTGGCAAGAGAGCCTGCCGGGCGTCGCATCCACTCGCCTCACTCGTCCGCCAGGCAGAAGGCGACGAAGGCATCGCCGGCCCTTGTCTGGAGCTTGCCGGCTCCTCCGGCGGCGATCACGACGAATTGTCGGCCGTCCACCTGATAGGTCGCGGGAGTCGCGTAGCCGCCGGCCGGGAGCGGATGTTCCCACAGAAGTTCGCCCGTTTGCTTGTCGAAGGCGTGAATCCGTTCATCCTTTGTCCCGGCGATGAAGACGAGGCCGCCAGCGGTCACGATCGATCCGCCGAAGGTCTCGGTGCCGGTCCTCGGGATTCCGCGGGAAGACAGCTCGGGATGCTCGCCCAGCGGGACCTGCCAGGCGATCTCTCCCCTGTTGAGGTCGATCGCCGTGAGAACGCCCCAGGGCGGCCGGATCGCCGGATAGCCCTCGTGATCGAGGAACTTCACGTAACCCGCGTGCCCGTATGGACCGAGGGTCGGCCGGTCGGATTCCCTGGAGGGGATGAGAGTGAGGATGTTCGGAACATTGTTCGCGTTGACGTAAAGCCGGCCCGTTGTCGGGTCGAACGACGCTCCGGACCAGTTCGCGCCACCGTGGAAGCCCGGGATCACAACGGTTCCCTGCCGGCTCGGTGGGTTGAAGGCCGGCCCGCTCCGGATCTTCCGGAGCTGGGCGAGGGCCGAGGCCCGGTTGGCCTCGCCGATGTTCGTGAGGTTCGACTCGTCGAGCGACTGCGCCACGAACGGCGGTGGCTTGACGGGGATCGGTTGCGTCGGCGAGGCTTCCTCGCCAGGGATGTCCGAGGCTGGAACCGGCCGCTCCTCGACGTCGAACAGCGGCTTGCCTGTCTTCCGGTCGAACAGGAAGACATATCCTGTCTTGGTCACCTGGGCCACGGCGTCGACCTTCTTGCCGTCGCGGCGGACGGCGACGAGGTTGGGATAGACTGGCAAGTCATGGTCCCAGAGGTCGTGGTGCAGTGTCTGGAAGTGCCAGAGGCGCTGGCCGGTCCGGGCATCAAGGGCGACCGTGCAGTTGGCGAAGAGGTTGGCGCCAGGGCGGTCGCCGCCGTAGAAGTCAAAGGCCGCCGAGCCCAGTCCGGCGAAGACCATCCCGCAATCGACATCGACACTGAGCCCGCCCCAGGCATTGGCGCCGCCTCGATCCTTCCATGACTCGCCTCGCCAGGTCTCCGAGCCGAACGCGCCGGGACTGGGGACCGTTTGAAACACCCAGGCGCGAGCGCCGGTCCGTACGTCGAACGCGAGGATATCCCCGGGCGCGGCGATACCGGGGCCCTCGCCGCAGGAGAGGCCGACGATCACCGTGTCCTTCCAGATGGCCGGCGCGGAGGTGGGCCCGTATCCCAGTCGGGCGACCTTCGGCCCGAGCCGCTCGCGAAGGTTCAGCACCCCGCCCCGGGCGAAGGCGGGATCAAGCCGGCCGGTCGCCGCGTCGATCGAGAAGAGCCGTCCGTCCGAAGTCCCATGAAGGATCCGACGGGCACCACCGGGGCGGCCGTCGGACCAGTAAGCGCAGCCGCGGTTGACCCCGCCCGAGGCCGGTTGATGCTCGAACGGGTGGTCGCGCAGCGGGTCGAACTGCCAGCGCTCTCGCCCTGTCGCCGCGTCGAGCGCGACGGCGCGAAGATAACCCGTGGTGACGTACATCACGCCATCGACCACGATCGGCGTGCATTCGATCGTCTTGCCGGTCCGCCCCCGAAGCTCGCCGGTGTGATAGGTCCACGCGGGCTTCATTCGCCGCACGTTCCCCCGATGAATCTGGTTGAGGGACGAGTACCGCATGTTGCCGGGGTCGTTCCCCACGCGGGGCCAGTCGACCGTTGGCCCGGATTGGGACGAGGCCATCGCGGGAATTGTGATCAGGCAGACAAGAACGGCCAGGGTCATTCGCATGGGAGATCCCCCCGGGAGCAGGCGAGAAAACCGGTGGCCTTCCAGTATATCGCCGGAACTCATCGAAGCGAGGGACCGCCCGCTTCCTCTGGCCTCCATCAAAATTCATTATTCTTCGGGGGTCTCCTGGTGTTACAAGGGGGAGCGCCAGCCGGACGCCTGGGTTGAACCGAGCGAGAATTCCCAAGCCGGCCCGAGTCGCATGAGACCCCGTGGAAGTGGTCGAGGGCTGCCTGTGCGGCGGTCGTCGGCGTCAAGAACCAGCCCTGGTCCATGGGGCCTCGCCCCGAATTTCGAGGGGCCTGCCCCCGTTCCATGCAAGACCTCTAACGATCCGGGAGTAACAGACGATGAATGGCGGTCTGACCCGTCGAGCTTTTGGACTCCTCCTGCTGATCGGTTGCGCGGCCCCTGCCTGGGCCGCGGATCTGGTCGCGCTCTCGCCGCAAACATGGGAGCGATATGTTCCTCATGGCAAGGAAGTGGATGCCATTTACGGAGATTTCGTGCTGGTCAATGATCGGCTGGTCTCGGTCGTCGCAAGCCCGAAACGGGGCCGCAACGCGAACATGACGGTTCGAGAGGTCGGCGGTTGTTTGATCGACCTGACGCGTCGGGATCGCCAGAGCGATCAGCTCTCGGCCTTCTACCCGGGCGCACAGCTTCGTGAGCTTCGGTTCGCCGGGATCGAGGTCGAGGCTCCGAAGGTCTACGAGGCGGCCGAACTGGACCGCGTCTTTGTCCGGGCTCGTCGGGTTGTCCTCCGGTTGGTCGCGCTTCCGCGCGAGAAGGCACCCGACGTCGAGGTGACCTACGCTCTCGAGGACGGATGGCCCCACGTCCTGGTGACCACGACCTTCTCGAACCCTGGTACGACACCCGTCGATGCCGAGCTGATCGATGCGGTGCGCGCCGATCGCTCGTTCGAGCGCAGCCCCGAAGGATCGAGCCGCCTGTTCTGGGCCTACGACCGGCATTTCGGCCAGGCCTACGGCGTCACTGCCATGGGACACGAGATTCGGGGTTCCAGCGGCCGGCAGATGCTTCTCCGCTACCAGAATCGCGAGGGAAAGGTGGCCGTTCGGCTGGCTCCTGGAGAGACCTACCGCCTGGAACGTCGGGTGATCCCCGGGGCCCATCTCTTCGAGATTCAGCAGGTGGCCGCACGCCTTGCCGGCGATCCAGGCCGGCTCATTCGGCTGAACGTCAAGGAGACCGGCGGTCATCCAATCGCCGAGGCCGACGTGGTCGTTTCGCAAGGCGGCAAGCCCTGGGCCTGGGGCCGCACCGATGAAAAGGGAGTCTTGCAGGTCGCGACCGGCGCCGAGGCCGGCGAGCTGACTGTCTCGGCCCTCGGACACGGTTCGAGATCGATGCCCCTGGGCGCTGAGGTCGGAGACTCGCTTGCCGTCGAGCTTCCCGCGGCCGGCACCATTGTGGCGCAGATCACGGATGAAAAGGGAGGACCGATCCCCTGCAAGGTCCAGTTCCTCGGCCGAGACGGAACGAAAAGCCCCGACTTCGGCCCCGACAGCGGCGAGCACGCGATCAAAAACGTCTATTACAGCCACGACGGCCGGTTCCGCCGCAAGCTGGAGCCGGGTTTCTATGACGTGATCGTCAGTTACGGGCCGGAGTACGACGCGGTCTTCACCCAGCTTCATGTCGAGCGGGGCCAGGAGTCGGCCCTCAAGGCGAAGCTGGTTCGCTCGGTGAAGTCGGAGGGCTGGATCAGTACGGATTATCACAGCCATTCGAGCCCATCAGGCGACAACACCTCGAGCCAGCTCGGCCGGGTTTTGAACCTGCTCTGCGAGCAGGTGGAGTTTGCTCCCTGCACCGAGCACAATCGCCTGTCGACCTACGAGCCTCATCTGCGCCGCCTGGGCGCCGAGGCCCGGATGGCGACCTGTGTCGGCATCGAGCTGACCGGGCAGCCGCTCCCTCTGAACCACCAGAATGCCTTCCCGATGATCATCCGGCCTCACACCCAGGACAACGGTGGGCCGACGTCCGACAACGATCCCGAGGTCCAGATCGAGCGGCTCGCGCTCTGGGACGGCGGGAGCGAGAAGCTCGTTCAGGTCAACCACCCCGATATGGGCTGGATGTTCGGCGACCGCAACGGCGACAGCCGTCCAGACGCCGGCTTCTCGGGGATGCACGGCAAGATGGACGTCGTCGAGGTCCACCCCCTCCACACGATCTTCGAGCCGCCCACAAGCCGACCGGGCCGTGCAACCCGGAACAACACGGTCGTCAACTGGCTGCAATTGCTCAATCGAGGGTTCCGCATCCCCGGCGTCGTGAACACCGACGCCCACTACAACTTCCACGGATCCGGGTGGCTGAGGAACTACGTCAAGAGCCCCACCGATGATCCGGCACAGGTCCAGACGCTCGACGTGGTCCGCGCCTCGGAGCGCGGGAACCTGGTCATGTCGAGCGGACCATTTTTGGAGGTCGGACTTCGTACCGGTGAGGAAAACGGATCGAAAGCGATCCCCGGAGAGAACGTCAAGGCCCAGGACGGCCGGGCAACGCTTCGGGTGAAGGTGCAATGCCCAAACTGGTTCGACATCGACCGAGTGCAGGTCTTCCTCAATGGTCGACCGGCCGACAAACTCAACTTTACGCGAAAGAACACGCCACAATTTTTCTCGACTCAGACAATCAAATTCGACCAGGAGATTCCCTTGAAGCTGGATCGCGACGCACACGTGATCGTCGTGGCGATCGGCGAGCACTCTCGCCTCGGCGCCGTGATGGGGCCGGAACACACCGACGATCGTCCGGTCGCGGTTTCGAACCCGATCTTCGTGGATGTTGATGGCGGCGGCTTCCAGCCGAACGGTGATACCCTGGGCGAGCTTCCTGTCAAGGGAGGTTTGTGAGACTCAACGACTCTTCGCATCCCTCACCGTCGTCTTTTGTGTCCTGCTTCTTTGAACACTCTCGGCCCTTTCTCGCCGCCATGAACCGCATTCTATAGTACCACCGGATGCGTTTTGAATTTCCATCGGTGGCCTGAGGGGATGCGAACGTGCCGGACCACTCGAAGAAGAGTCGCTCCTCGAGGACGAGGCGAGCAGGGCGAGGGATGCGAGGCCGGGGCCGGTGGCACGTTGAGGCGATGGAGCCTCGAATTATGCCGGCCAGCGCGATTCCAACGGTTGGACTCACCGTGCCGCCGCAGGCGCTGATCGGTTCGACGGTGCAGTTCACGGCCAGCTTCCAGAATTCCTCGGCGACCCAGACTGGATATGGGCCGATCATCGACCTGGAGCTACCGACCGTTGGCACCGGGACGAGCAATGGTCTGACGTTCACCGGGGCGACGTACCTTGGCTCTCCGGTCAAGGCGACGGTCGAGACATTCGACGCGACGGGTCACGCGACCAATCCGATGTCCTTCGACTCGTCGGGGAATCCCGTCGTGATCACGGGGACGCCCGGCGACCAGCTTGTCATCCTGACGCTTCCGTTCGGCAGCGTGACTCCGGGCCAGCCCACGACCGTCGTCACGATCAATGCGAACGTGAGCAACCAGGCGACGCTCGGAACGCCGCTGAACATCTCGGCCGTCGGCGGTTTCGAGTTTGGCAACGACCCGCTCAACAATCCGACCACGGACCCGTCGATCCTTGGCGCCTCGACCTCGGCCTCGGTCACGCCGACGCTGGTGGGCGTCAAGGCGACCTACCTCGGACCCGAGCAGGAGACCGCCACTGGGCCGAACTTCCAGCAGCAGTACCAGATCACTGCCTCCGTGGCGCCCGGCCAGACCATCAATAATCTCCAGTTGAACGACATCCTACCGGCCGGGATGCAGTTCGTCTCGCTCGGGACCGTTCTGGGAAACGGCTCGACCTCGCACAGCACCGTCTCGGCGCCCCCCACCACGACGCCCGGCGGAACGCTCTCCGTGAAGTTCGACAAGATCGTCGGAACGGGCGGCACCAGCGATGCCTCGATGATCTTCACGTTCTATGTCCCGCAGAACGATTCGACGAATAACCCTGTTCTCAACCTGAGCACCGGCGCCTTCACCACGCTTCAGGATCAGGCCAACGCCAACGGCTCGTGGACCCCGGTCGGCGGGACATCCGCGGTCTCGGTCACCAGCGCCACCGCGACCGACACGATCACCGCCAAGTCGATCGCTGTCCAGCAAACGGTCGTCGACCAGACCAACCCCACCTCGCCCCGCTCGGGCGACGTCCTTCAATACACCATCCAGTTCCAGGTCTCCGACTTCTTCGCCCTCTCGGGGCTGATCGCCAACGGAAGTTTTTCCGATGGTCAGGCGTTCAATTCGTCCTTCGCACCGACCCTGAGCTTCACTCAGGGCGGCTCGACCTCAAGCGCGGCATTCCTGGCGGCGAATGACACCGTCGGCCCACAGAACACCAGTCCGTCCAACGGCTCGACGCCCATCACATTCAACATCTCCAGCGAACTCGCCGCGCTGGGGATCTCCGGCGGCAACCTTCTCGGCGCCTCGATTCCGGCCGGCGGAACCGGCGGAACCGTTCCCGCGGCCACACCCTCGACATCCGGCACCATCGGCACCATCGTCTACGAGACGACCATCCAGCAGCAGTTCAATTACAATTATCCGACCGGTCAGCCCTACGTGGTCGAGGGCGACGTTCTCAACAGCAGCGTCTCGGCGACGGGGAATATTCTCTCCTATTCCAACCTCGCGACGACAGGAACCACACAGACCGACGGTAGCGGGACCCAGGTGACCATCCCGCGCGGGGTGCTCTCTGAATCGATCTACGCGATCAACGGCAACACGACGGTTGGCGCGACACCGAAGATCGCCGCCGGCGACACCATTACCTACGAGCTAAAGTATGCCCTGCCGACGAGCAACGTCGACTTGATGACGCTCTCAAGCTTCCTCCCGCTTCCGATCCACAACGCCACCTCGATCACCACCTTCAACGCAACCAAAAGCGCGACCGCCCCGGCTGTGGGTAACGCCCAGTTTGGACCGTCCGACACCTTCTTCGCCCTCTCCGGGATCACGCCGACGCTCACCTCGAGCAACACGGCCAACAGCGTGAGCTTCAACTACGGTTCCTATCACGACCCGAACCAGGACGCCACGGTCGTCGACATTCTCTTCACCGTCTCCGTGAGCAATCTGCCGTTTGCCGATGGCCTGATCCTGACCAATGAGGCGCAGGAGGTCGAGAGCTCGACCAACGGCGGGACCGCGACGGCGCAGTCGATCGTTCAGCTTCAGTTGACCGAGCCCTCCCTGGCGATCACCCACGGGATCGTCGCCACCAACGACAGCACATCGACCGTCGCGACCTCTCCCTACACCTTCAGCGCTCCAGGCTCGACCGGCACCCGATTCACCGGAACGATCACCTCGGCCGATCTGGCGGCCAACCCGATCAACGGAGGGCTCACGGGCCTTCAGGCCGGAGACCTCGTCACATTCGCGATCGTCGTGCAGAACAATGGATCGGGTCTCAACGGTGCCTTCGACGTGATACTCGGCGACTCGCTGCCAGCGGGCTTCGTTATCCCGACGACCGGCCTGAACCTGAGTGTCACCGACGGAACCGGCGCTGCGCTCTCGGTGACGAACGTCGGCGGCGGCTCGGGCCTGTTCGGCCAGGGGATCGAGGTCAAGAATTCCAACCCCGCGCTTGGCACGCTCTCCGCGTACAGCGCCACCAGCGGCACGAACCTGATGGTCGTCACGTATGACCTTCAGGCCGCCAGCACGATCACACCGACCGAGTCGATTCCGGTCCAGGCGAGCCTGAACGGATTCGCGGCGTCGGAGGGAGGTCCCAACTTTGTCTCGACCCCGGCGACGGCGACGGCGATGGCGACCACCCCCGCCGTGACGATGACAAAGGTGATCGCCTCGACCAATCAGTCGTTCACTACCGGGAACAACCTGGCGATCGGCGAGATCGCGACCTACAACGTCACGATCGCGATCCCCGAGGGCATCACGCCATCGGCCCAGCTCGTCGATACGCTTCCGGCCGGGCTCGCGATTGTGCAGGTCGATTCGATCACGCCCTCGGCGAACGTGACGACGTCCAGTTCGACCTCGACGATCGCCGCGAACGGCTCGTCGGTGACGTTCAATCTCGGGACAATCACGAATTCCGACCGCACCAAGACCAACGTTGATAGCGTCACGATCGCCTACGATGTCGTGGTGCTGAACGTCTCCAGCAACCAGCAGGGGACGAAGCTGACCAACTCCGCCGACTTCACCTACACCGGCGGCTCGGTCACGGCCTCGGCCACGGCCACGGTGGTCGTTCCCAAGTTGAGTGTCGCGGTCGCGGCGAGCCAGCCGAAGGCCCAGGCCGGCGATACCGAAACCTACACGATCACCGTCTCGAACCCGACGGGGGCAACCGGCTCCGACGCCTACAACGTCAGCCTCTCCGACCTACTCCCGACGAGCGTCACCTACGTTGCCAATTCGCTGACAAACACCGGAGGCACGGCCGCCACGTCGGCAAGTGTCTCGGGGAGCACCGCGACGCTCACCTACAGCTCGCTGGCCGTCGGCGCCACCAGCACCTATACTCTCCAGGCGACCGTGAATGGGACGGTTCAGCCGTACCAGACCTGGACCGACTCGGCCCAGGCAACCTGGGCCTCGATCCCGGGAAATATCACCACTCCACAATCGACCTACAGTACAGTTTCCACCCAGCGCGACGGGAACACGTCTGATCCCGGCGGAACGGCGAACAATCTGACCACCTCGAAGAACGTAACCTTCAGCAGTGTCACACCAGCAATCACCACAACGATCGTCAACACCGATCTCCCCACCACAACCGGCAACAACCTGGCGATCGGCGAGACGGTGCAGTATTTGACCACTGTGACGATCCCGAACGGCGTCTCGCCCGCGGCCGTGCTCTCACTGACCCTTCCGACCGGCCTGGCCATCGTGAGTCTTGACAACATCACAACGACCTCGGCCCTGAGCACCTCGTATACCGGCGGCTTCAGCGCGGCCTTCTCCGCGGCGACTGTCGCCACCGGCGGCGGCTCGGCCTCGATCCCGCTCGGCAACATCACCAACTCCAGCACCACCGACACACCGACCCAAACCATTTCCGTGGAATGGACGGCGATCGCGCTCGACGTGATCGGCAACCAGGAATCGACAAGCCTGACGGCCTCGGCCGGTCTCGCCGTCACGGGCGGTTCGGTGAGCGGGAACGCTCCGGCGACAACGATCGTCGTCCCGCTTGTCTCAATGACGATGAAACCGAGTCTTTCCACGGTACAGGCTGGCGACACGATCACCTACACCCTCGTCGTCTCCAACACCACGACCGGCGGCAGCGGGGCCGATGCGTATAACCTCAACATCTCGACGAGCTTCCCGGCGGGCCTGAGCTATGTTACCGGCTCGATCGCGAACACCTCGGGCACGGCGCCAACCACCAGCACCGATACCAGCGGCTCACCCGTCTTTACCTTCAACGACCTCGCCCTGGGTCAGACCAGCACATTCACCTTCCAGGCCACGGTGCAGGGCTCGACCGGCCCCTATCAAACCCTTTCGGCCGCGGCCGCCGCGACGTACACGTCGCTCCCCACCAACCCGACGACACAGCAATCGACCTACAATACCGCCTCGACCGGCCGAACCTATGTGAATGCGAGCACAGTGGATAACCTGGGAACCACCGCATCGGCCCCGGTGACGACAAAACTCCCGGCCCTGGTCGAGACGATCACCAGCACCAGTCTCTCCACAACCGCGGGAACCAGTGTGGCGATCGGAGAGTTGGTTCACTACCAGCTTACGGTGACGGTTCCCGACGGGACAACGAGCAACGCCTCGATCAACGAGGCGTTCCCTGCCGGGCTGGCGCTCGTTAGCCTCGACGGGATCACGGCCTCGGCGCCCCTGAGCACCTCGATCTCGGGTGGGTTCGCGGGTGCCCTCTCGTCGGCAACCGTGGGCGCCTCGGGCGGCACCTTCGCGATCAACCTCGGTACGATCACCAACTCGAACACCAACACCGCCCTGACGCAAACCCTCGTTCTCGACTTCACCGGCGTGGTGTTTAACGTCGCGACGAACACCGCGGGCACGGCGCTGACGGATGCGATCAGCTATGCCGGCAACGGCGGCTCGGAGCCGGCCTCGACCTCGGTCTCGGTCGTCGAGCCCCACGTCGGCGTAAGCCTCGCCCGATCGGCGGCCACCGGAGACGCTGGTGGTTCGGCGATCACGTTCACGATCGTCGTCACGGCGAGTACCGCGACCGGAGCCGATGCCTACGGTGTCAACGTGGCGGATGTGCTTCCATCCGGCTACACCTATGTCAGCAACACGCTGAGCAACACCGCCGGCACGGCCCCAACGGCCCTCTCCGACGCGAACAGGACGATGTCGGCGACCTTCGCCGACCTCTCGCCGGGCGCGACCAGCACCCTGCAATTCCAGGCCGTTCTGTCGGGCAGCACCAGCCCTGGCCAGGTTGTCTCCGACGGCGTCTCATTGACCTACGCGAGCCTACCGGGCGGAGTCATCTCGCCCGAATCGACCTATAACGCACTCTCAACCCCGCGGGACGGCAATACTTCCGACCCCGGCGGTGCCTCGAATACCTACGCAACCTCGGCCAGCGTCTCGGTGACCGTTAACACCAACACAATCGCGGGAGTCGTCTTCAACGACGTCAACAACGACGGTATCCAGCAGACGGGCGAGCCGGGCCTGCCCTCCGTTTCGGTCCTGCTGACCGGCCGGGACAACCTCGGTAATTCCGTCAGCCTGACGACCACGACCGCCGCCAACGGTTCGTATCACTTCAGCTCCCTCCGACCGGGAACGTATGCCGTCTCGATCACGCCACCGGCCGGATACCTCAACGGCATCGACGTGATCGGCACGCCCTTCGCCGGATCGAGCCCGTCTCCTAATCTCCTTTCCGGAATCGCGATTCCACTCGGCACCAACGTAGCGGGCGCCGGTTACAACTTCGCCGAGCTGCTCCCTGCCTCGATCGCCGGACTCGTCTTCTCCGACTCCAACAACAACGGAGTGGTCAACACCGGCGAACCAGGTGTCTCCGGCGTGACAATCGCCCTCACGGGGACCAACGACCAGGGCACTTCCGTCAGCCTCTCGACCTCGACCAACAGC
>DAIDKV010000088.1 GCA_027449865.1 Planctomycetales bacterium | reverse complement strand
TACTTGAGCCCCTGGAGCTTACATCCAGCGAGCGGGTTATCGTGGGACGGCTTCGCCATGCGAGGACTCCGCCAGAATGGCAGTCACTTTGCCTGGCAGAGCCGATCGCGCAAATTTTGTGCCGAACAGACGTGGGGACGGAGATAATTATCAGAATAAATTATCTCCGTCCCCTTCTCCCGTCCGTCCTCTTCTCCCGTCCCGAGATCTAGGAATGTCCCCGTTTACCTTCTCCAGAGCGCGTCGAGATCTAGGAATCTCCCCGTTGTCCGCCCCGAGCTCTAGGAATGTCCCCGTTGTCCGCCCCCCTCCCTTTAGCCCCCCCTTTCCCAGCCCGTTTAAATATGGGATAGCATAAGAGCAAATCTTATCTAAAGCGTCTCTCACAAGTGAGGACATTTTGCCAGGCTTGTCGCTGCCCGAATCACTGGAATCGGGGACAGCAACCGGTATTGCGAACCGATTCATAATCGCCTCCAGGCTCTCCATCGGGGTCAACTCCCACCAGTAATCCTTGTGAGGCGGGAATAGAAAACCGATTCGGAAGCGGAACACACCCGATTCTGGTTTCGCGCGGATGAGGCCGCGTTCCGGGATATCGACCGGGATTGACAGGTCTGCGGTTTCGGGCCAGCAGCTGTGGGGCGACCTGGCTAGCTCAACCGTGAACGCTTCCCGGGATTGATTAGAGATTTGAAATTTTATAAAAAACCAAACACCCTTTTCGTGGCAAAATCGATATAAAAGGCCATCCTGAACATCCAGGGGCTCGAATTGAGGCAGCCCAACCGCCATGTGGGCGGCGATCTCTTTCCTTATAGATTTCCTGAAGTGGAATTTCATTGCCGCTAAGCCCTCACGGCACACAAGCCCTCATAGCTGGAAGAACGTCTTTAGATACTGGTACAGGGGGGACGAACGGGGACGCAGCTAGGGGGGACGAACGGGGACGAGTTCATGTTCGTTCCTCGGGAGACTTCGGTTCCGTTACGATCTCCCAACCCATCGAGGGCATTCCGCCCATTCGAGTCAACCTCCGGGCCTTCGTCTTTGGGTGCTTTCGAAAAATCCAGTGGCGATCAATTGACGCCTCAACTCACCGATCCTCACGCGAGCAATTTCTTCAGCACCCGGCCGCCGACGTTGGTGAGTCGCTCGTCGCGGCCGGAGTGCAGGAAGGTCAATTGCTTGTGGTCGAGGCCCATCAGGTGCAAGATCGTCGCGTGGATGTCGTTGACGTGGGCCGCGTCCTCGATCGCGCGGACTCCGGCCTCGTCCGTGGTGCCGACGACCGTGCCACCCTTTACGCCACCCCCGGCCATCCACATCGTGAAGCCGGTCGCGTTGTGATCTCGACCGCGACCGCCCCCCTGCCGGACCGGAGTCCGCCCAAACTCGCCGCCCCAGACGACCAGCGTCTCGTCGAGCAGGCCGGTTCGCCTCAGGTCCGTGAGCAGCGCCGCGACCGGTTTGTCGGTGGCGCCGCACATCTTCTCGTGGTTGGCGTCGATGTCGTCGTGGGCGTCCCACTGCCAGGCGACCGGTCCGCCGCCCGAGTAGAGTTGCACGAACCGGACCCCGCGCTCGACCAGCCGACGGGCGAGCAGGCATCGGGTGCCGAACTCGGCCGTTCGGGGATCATCCAGGCCGTAGAGCCGTCGCGTCGATTCTGGCTCGCGCGAGAGGTCCACGGCATCGGGCGCTGCGCTCTGCATCCGGAAGGCCAGCTCATACGTGGCGATCCGGGCCGATAGCTCGGTGTCGGCCGGGTCGAGGTCCTGCTCGTTCATCGATTTCAGCAGGTCCAGCATCCCTCGGCGGCGGTCGGGGGTCATCTCGGCGGGCGGCTTCAGGTTCACGATCGGCGCGGGACCGCCGCGGAAGAGCGTTCCCTGGTGATGCGCCGGCAGGAATCCCGCGCCCCAGCAAGGCGCGCCGCCCTCCGGCGTTCCCTGCGGCTGGGTCATCACGACGTACGCGGGCAGATCCTCGCTCTCCGAGCCAAGGCCGTAGGTCACCCAGCTCCCGAGGCTGGGGAAGCCCATCATCGTTCGACCCGTATTCATCTGGTACATCGCCGGCGCGTGTATCACACTCTCGGCGTAGCACGACCGGATCAGGGCGATCTCGTCGGCCAGGGGGTGCATGTGCGGGATCAGGTCGGACATGTCGATCCCCGACTGGCCGTACCGGCCCCACTTCCGATGGCTGCCGAGGCAGAGCGGATCGCTTTCGAGGAACTGACTGTGGATCTTGCCAAAGCTCGGCGGGAGCGGCTGGCCGTCAAGTCGGTTGAGCAGCGGCTTCGGATCGAAGAGATCCATCTGGCTCGGACCGCCCGTCATGAAGAGAAAGATGCACCGCTTCGCATGCGAGGGGAAATGGCCGGGCCTCGGCGAGAGCGGATTGCTGGGCGTCGCGGAGATCGCGTCGCGCGCCATCAGGTCGGCCAGCCCGAGCAGGCCGAAGCCACAGCCGGCAGTCTTCAGAAACTCGCGACGGCTCCGCGCCTCGATCGGACGCGGGCCGGGACATCGGCGGTCGGCGGGATGATTGGACATCTCGATCCTCATCGGCGGTTGATGGTCGGTCGTTCCACGGATCAGCCATGCCGATCGAGCGCGGCGAACAACTCGCGTAGCTCCAGCGAGAAACCTGGGAGCACTTCGCCGCCGTCGAGCCGGTCGGATTCGGCGAGCTCGATCAAGCTCCCGTCCGGTTTGTAGACCGTCACGGTCCTCCGACGGGGATCGACCTCCCAGACCAGCAGGACACCCTGGCCGAAGTACTCGCCGCGTTTTCGCTCCATCTCCTTACGCGTATTGGATTCGCTGAGCACTTCCACCACAAGTTCCGGCGCGAGTGTCGGGATGGCTTCCCTGGATCTTTGACGACCTGGGAGTCGATCCCAGGACGTGTAAGCCACATCGGGAGCGCGCACGAGCCCAGGGAAGAGGCGGATCATTCCGTCGGGGCCGGTGACCACTCCAAGATTACGGGGAAGCACGAAATCCAGAAGGATTCGGATGAGGATGCAGGCCAGTTCCGATTCTTCGAATCCCATCCCCTTCTCCACCAGGACCCCCTCGACCAGTTCGAAGAGCCGGCCGTAACGCCCCTTCGAATCCAGCAGATCCTGCTCGGTCGCCGTGCCTGCGGGCGGCTTCGCGAGGATCCGTCTCGGTGGGATATCGCCGAGCTGCTCGATCAGGTCCTGGATCGTCTCCCAGGTGATCGTTCCCGTGGCCATCGCTATTGCCCCTCCCGATCGAGCTCGGCGAACAGGTCGCGTAGTTCCAGCGAGAAGCCAGGCAGCACTTCGCCGCCGTCGAGCCGGTCGGATTCGTCCAGCTCGATCAAGCTCCCGTCCGGTTTGTAGACCGTCACGGTCCTCCGACGGGGATCAACCTCCCAGACCAGCAGGATACCCTGGCCGAAGTACTCGCCGCGTTTTCGCTCCATCTCCTTGCGCGTGTTGGATTCGCTGAGCACCTCCACCGCAAGGTCCGGCACGAGGGTCGGGATTGGACTCTTCGGAAATTTTCGGTCAGGGAATCTGTTCCACGAGGCATAAGCGACGTCCGGCGCGCGAACCAGGCCGGGGAAGAGACGAATCATCCCGTCGGCACCGGAAACCACTCCGAGATTGGGGGGAAGGACAAAAGCCCGGAGATATGCGCCGATCGCGAATGCCAACACGGATTCCTGGTATCCGATCCCCTTCTCCACAAGGACGCCGTCCACGAGTTCGAAGAGGCTGTGATGGAGCCGTTCCGCATCGAGCAGGTCTTCCTCGGTCGCGGTGCCGGGGAACGGCTTCGCGAGGATTCGTCTCGGCGGGATATCGCCGAGCTGCTCAATCAGGTCCTGGATCGTGACCCAGGACGTGAGCGTCGCCGTTGCCATCGCTGTCGGTCCTCAAGGGATATACAGGAACTCATTACTATTGAGCATCGCCAGGGCCAGGTCGGTCCAGGCCGCGCGGTCGCGGTCGGGGCCGGCGATCCGATCGGCCTGGGTTTTCAGGAAGCTTCGGGCTCGATCGATCTCGGATCGTCGAGGTTCGCGCGCCAGCGCGATCCGGTAAAGGCGTCGGATCGACTCACCGGCATCCGTGCTTCCATTCCGGGCGCGATCGGCGAGGGCCCGAGCGCGGCCGATGGCGAAGTCGCCGTTGAGCAGGTTGAGTGCCTGGAGGGCGTGGGTGCTCGACTCCCGGCGCGGACAGGCGGTCTGGGTGTCGGGGGCGTCGAACGAGTCGAAGAGGGGATACCGGACGTTTCGCTTGCGGAAGAGGTAAAGCGACCGCCGGAGGTGCTCGGCCGGGTTAGAGTCCTCGGGCCAGAGGTCGACGACCTCGGCCTCGGTGAAGATCAGGTCCTCGACCTCCTTTTCGATCGGAGCGAGCACGCCGGGCCCGCCCGCCTTCGGATTCAGCTCGCCCGAGGCGGCGAGCATCGCGTCGCGAACTCCCTCGGCGTCGAGCCGTCGCCGGTTCATCCGCCAGAGAAGCGTGTTCTCGGGATCGTCCTCGGCGTGGTTCACCGGGGACCGGTTCGACTGGCGATAGGCCGACGAGGTCAGCATTAGTCGATGAATCGGCTTGAAGCGCCACCCTGATCGGACCAGCTCCGAGGCGAGCCAGTCGAGCAGTTCGGGATGGCTGGGCGGCTCGCCGCGGACGCCAAAGTCGCTCGGACTGGCGACAATCCCCCGGCCGAAATGGTGCTGCCAGAATCGGTTGACGATCACCCGGGCCGTCATTGGATTGTCGGGGCTAGCGAGCCATCGGGCCAGCGCGGATCGACGGCCCGTCTTCTCGGCGCGGGGCACAATCGACGTCTCGACAAAAGTTCCCGCCTTCTGCGAGGCCAGCAGAATTCCCGGCGGCCGGGGAGTGACGAGCGGACCCCGGCTCTGGTAATCGCCCCGCCGCAAAACGTAGGTCGGTTCGGCCTGCTTCCGGTGGTCGACCAGCGCCATCGCCGAGGCCGGCGGCCGGGGCGATGTGCGTTCGATCGATTCGATCGAGCGTTTGAGCACCTCGCGACGCCGATGGACGGGCGGATCGGCGGCAACCGCCGCGGCGACCTCCTCCCACGTCACACGGATCGAGGTTTGCAGGCCCGAGGCGAGCCGCTTCTGCGCCGGAGTTCGTTTCTCGGGCGGAGTCGCCATCACCGCACGCTCCTCGGCCGAGAGCTTTTGCAGCTTCGTTTCGTGAATCGCCCGGCGATACGGGGCCTCGAGCTTCGCCAGTTCGCCCTTCAGCGGTTTCACCCGGGCCGCGATCTCCTTGCTGGCCGACTCATAAGCATGCCGCTCATCGGCCGAGGCGATCGGGACATCCTCGAGTTCCGAGGCGGCGAAGAACGATTGCAACCGGTAGTAGTCGGTGGTCGGGATCGCGTCGTACTTGTGGTCGTGGCACCGGGCGCAGGCGATGGTCAGGCCGAGGAAGACGGAGCCGACCGTCCCGGTGATCTCGGAGAGCTCGGACTGGCGGCGGACCTCCGGGATGATGTTTCCGCCGACCACTTCTCTCGGTCCGCTCCGGCAGAAGCCGGTGGCGATGAGGGCGTCGTGATTGTTCGGCTCCAGCTCGTCGCCGGCGATCTGGAGGGCCAGGAATCGATCGTAGGGGATGTCGGCGTTGAGCGAGCGGACGACCCAGTCGCGATAGCGCCAGGCGTCGGGTCGTTCGGCGTCGAGTTCGAAGCCGTTGGAGTCGGCGTAATGGGCGAGGTCGAGCCAGTGCTGGGCCCATCGCTCGCCGTAATGCGGGGAGTCGAGCAGGCGGTCGACGAGGCGTTCGTAGGCATCCGGCCGGTTGTCGCCGACGAAGTCCTCGACCTCCTTCGGGGTCGGCGGCAGGCCGGTCAGGTCGAAGGTCAGTCGACGGATCAGGGCGGATCGATCGGCCTCGGGGGCAGGCTGCCAGCCCATTTCCTCCAGGCCCGCGAGGATGAACCGGTCGATCGGGTTGCGAACCCATTCCGGGCGTTTCACGGCGGGTGGGTCGGGACGTTGGACCGGTCGATAGGCCCAGTGGTCGCGAGCCTCGGCGTTGAAGCGCTCGGGTGGTGCGGCCGAAGGCGGGTCGCTGGCGATCGCCGCCGCGACGAGACCGCCCCAGATCCCCATCCCCGTCCCCAAGATCCGGCGGAGAAGCCCGAACATGGTTGATCACCCTCCTGGGCGTCTCGGACAATAGCTCACTGGACGACCGGGACAGCCCATTCAACAATTGTGCGGCAATCGGCGACCGTGGGCAAGGGAAGCCGTCGAGGAGGGTGACCGCTTGGCTGAGATCGAGTTGCGGGGTATCTCGAAAAGTTTTGGTGGGAGCCGGCCGGCCGTCGCGGGTCTCGACCTGACAATCGCTCCGCGCGAGCGGATGGTTGTGGTCGGTCCGTCGGGGTCGGGGAAGTCGACCCTGCTTCGAATGATCGCGGGGCTGGAAACGCCGGACTCGGGCCTGGTGCGGATCGCCGGGCGGGACATGACGGGCATTCCGCCGCACCGGCGCGACATCGCGATGGTCTTCCAGAACCCCGCGCTTTATCCGTATCTCTCGGTGTTCGACAATCTGGCCTTCGGGATCCGGGCGCGGGGCCTGGATCGGAACCAGGTTCGGGCGCGGGTGAACACGGTCGCGGGGCTACTCGGGCTCGATGGGATGCTCGAGCGGCGGCCCTCGGAACTCTCGGGGGGCGAGCGGCAGCGGGTGGCGATCGGGCGAGCGATCGCGCGACGTCCGCCCGTCCTGCTCTGTGACGAGCCGTTCTCGAACCTGGACCCACCCCTTCGCGCTGCGCTCCGGGAGGAGGTCGCGGAGCTGCACCGTCAGTCGAACTCGACGCTCGTGCTGGTCACACACGACCAATCCGAGGCCCTGCTGCTGGGCGATCGGGTGGCCGTGCTCGATCGCGGTCGATTGCTCCAGGTGGGGACGCCGCGAGAGGTGTACGACCACCCGGCCAGCATCACGGTGGCCATCTTTATCGGGAGCCCGCCGATCAACATAATTTCCTGCGAGGTTGTCCGCGAGGGTGATCGGACGCGCCTCCACCCGATTGCGGCCGAGCGAGGGATCGGCTGGGGAGTCGCCGAGGGGATCGGTCCGCGGCCCTGGCCTTCATCCGGACGGGTCGAGATCGGCCTCCGCCCCGAATCGATCGCGATCAGGCGCGAAGGCGAGGACCACCCCGAGCGGCCGGTGGTCGAGGCTCAGGTGAGGCGATTGGAGTTCAACGGCCCGGAGATCCTGGCGACTCTGGCGCTCGGCCCGCATCGCCTTGTGGCCCGATTCCCGTCCGAGATCCCCGTTCGGGAGCGGGAGACGCTTCGGATCGCGATCGACCTGCGCAGGGCCTCCTGGTTTGAGCCCGAGACAGGGAGGGCCCTCGGACGCGGTTGAGCCCGAGCGTTTCCTCGAAGTGCTTCATTTGCGCGACAAACGGCGAGGTGTCCGGACGTCTAGGGGACGGGTCGAGCCGCGCGCCGGAATGACCTCGGCGATCTCGGGCGATCCGATACAATAATTCCTGGAAGGGAACCAGCCAGGGAGGCCCGGTACCAGGGAGGAACTCCAGTGGACTCGATACCCGGTTGGAGTCGCGGCCGAAGGATCGTGGCGACCGTCGCCGGATTGTTGTTGGTCCTGTTCGCGACGGCCTATCTCGGCATCTCGATCTTCACGGCCGAGCGGCTCACCCGGCCGACCAATCATCGACTTCGGATCGATCCGCATCGGGTCAGTCCGGACGCCCGGCCCTGGTCGACCCGGACCACTGATGGGCTCACCCTTCGAGGCTGGTATCTCCCGACCAGTCAGCGCAGGCACCTTGTGGTGCTGGTCCACGGGATGTGGAGTTGCTGGCCAGAAATGGCCGGGCTCGGGCACGACCTGCACGCCCGGGGCTTCGACGTCCTGCTCTTCGACCTGCGCGGCCATGGCGAGAGCGATCCGTCCCGGCTTTACATGGGGCGTCGCGAGCGAACCGATATTCGAGCCGTGCTGGAATGGGCGAAGTCGGAGGGCTTCCGCCAGGATCGGGTCGGCTGGCTGGGCTACTCCATGGGCGGATCGACGGTCCTGATGGAGGGGGCGCGGAATCCGGAAATCCAGGTGGCCGTGGTGGATAGCCCGTATGGCGATCTTCCGCGGCTGCTGGACAATCAACTCAGCCAGCACAGCGGACTACCCAGGTGGTTCAACCCCGGCATTCTGCTGGCCGCCCGTTGGATTTATGGAGTTCGGACCGACGACCTGATCCCCATCCGGATCGCGCGATCGTGGGGCGAACGCCCGGTCTTGCTGATCCATGGCGAGTCCGACACGATTGTCCCGGTGAAACAGGCCCGGGAACTGGCCCGAACCCTTGGGACATCATGCATGATGCTCACGATGCCAGGTGTCGACCACGTGCAGGCGTACATGAGTGATCGGCAAAGGTACATCCGGATCGTGAGCACGTTTCTGGAGTCGCACCTTAGCCCGTGAGAGGGTGGCCCCGACCGAGGGATGAGCGGAGCATCCCCCGATCAGGAATGGCCGGGCTCCGACTGGATCAGGGCCCGACGCCGCCATGCGTGCGATAGGGCGTCAGGTGGGAAGGCTGGTCGAGCAGCCAGAACCGCTCCCAGTCGTCGCCGGCCTGGCGCAGATTTTCGGAGTCGACGAGCAACTCTTGGACTCGCTTGGGTTTGTAGGCCGCGTAGTGCGGCAGCGGCACCGGCGCACAACCCTCGAACAGGGCGAGGGATGCGACCGTGATCGCCAGGGCCGCGGTCAGCTTCCTCATTTCGGGCTCCTCCCGTCTGGCAGACTCCCCGGGACCTCCAGACACCGGACCTTCCTGGCCGGTGGGGGCTCGGGGGACTCGTCGCGTGGGGTCGAGCCCCATGCTTCGAGCCGGAATCCGTTCGCCGATCCCCGGAAGCCTCTTCGCCGGGGACGTCGCCTGCTCCTGATCGGACCTGAGCCCGGCGCCGCCGCCCTTTCAGAAGGCGTCCAATGGACGCCGCCCCAAAAAAAGGCCCGGGTTGCCTGGGGATGGCTCAGTCGGCCGTCGTCCGGGCCTGGGATTCGGCCACGGGTTCGACGGGTCCGTTGTTATCATCATCGGCATCCGGATCCGAATCCTCAAATGGAAGCGTCGCGGGGTCCATCTTTCGAACCAGTTCTTCCATTTCCTTGCCGGGCTTGAAGGTCACCACGTTCTTCGAGGGGACGTAAACCTTGTCGCCGGTTCTGGGGTTCCGCGCCTTCCTCGGCGCCCGCTTCTTGACCTCGAAAACGCCGAAGTTCCGCAGCTCGATCCGGCCTTCCGAGACCAGCGTCTCGATGATTGCGTCGAGGGTTCGCTGGACGATGTCCTTCGTCTTGAGCTGGGTCAGACCAATGTCCTCGGAAATCTTCTTAACGATTTCTTTCTTGGTCACGGTGGCGATCTCCGCGGGGCGGCGAGGTCGGCCCGGTCCGGGCATGGAAGGCTCAAGTGTAAGAGTGGCTTGGGTTAGAGTCAAGAAAAAAACCCCGCGACCCGCTCCGATCCAGGTCTCTGGGCGTCCGAATTCGCGGACGGACCCTCGCCAAATGGGGTGATCGGATCGGCATCCACTGACGACGGATCCCAATCCCGGAGGTGTCGGTGCAGCGGGGCGTAATTCCAGGTTCGCTCGTGACGCTCGGCCAGCCGCTTCAACTCGGCGAGGAACCGTTCGGTGAGGTCCGGCGCCTCGCCTTCATAAGCGGGATCGCAGAAATAGACCCGGCAACCGAGCGGGCGGGCCGTCCGGGCGGTGCATCGGCCGGCGGTATCCTGCCAGGGGCAGGTGGCACCGTCGTCGATCGGACGGAGGGGCGGCGGGGCCTTCGCCGCCAGGTACTCGAATTCGATCGAGGAGAGGAAGAGCGTGTGTCCATACTCCTGGAATCGGCAACATCGGCCGCTGATCCGGCAGATGGGCGCCCGTTCGGCCACGGAGGCGTCGAGCCGAGCATAGAGGGCCTCCAGCTCGGTCTCGATCGGGTTGGCGATCGGTTCAGGCTCGGATTCGTCGGTCATTTCTGGACCATCTCCAGGGAGGCCCGGATCTCCACCAGGTCGTGATGCTGGCCCTGGCCGGCGCCTGGGCAGACCTTGCAGACGTCGTCCCAGTTCTTCCGGCGCGCAATGTTCTCGGGCCAGAAGGGCCAGGCGCGGCACTGATCAGGACGGGCGGAGTAGACAGTGCAACCGGTCCCGCGTTCCCAGAAGATGCAGTCGCCGCCCGGTTTCTCGATCAGGCTGAACCGATCCTCAACCAGCCGGACGTACCGCTCGGCGAAGTTCTCGACGGTTTCGCCCCGGAATTCGGCCAGGCGCCTCATTTCGTCGATCGTCACCCAGACGTACCCAGGGGCGCCGGTGCAGCAGTCGCCGCACTGAGTGCAGGTAAACGCCAGTCCATCTCGATACCAGGGCGACTTCGGTTGCGGTAGACTCATATAAGATCCCGACGGGTCGGGCCGAAGGGTGAGGAGGCGAAGGCGAGTCTCGAACACTCTATCGGCCCGGACGAAGGGTGACAACCTCTCGCGATTTCCTCGCTGGCCAGGCCGGGATTTACGATGCCGGCCCTTCGGCCCGTCTCTCTCCGGGCCCTTTGCGAACGGAGGCCACCCCGATGACAACGACCGGCCCCATTGACCGGGTCGTCCTGACTCAGGTCCAGATTCCCTTCAAGGAGCCCTTCCGGATCGTTGGAGGCGAGGTGCCACTCAAGGAGGCCATCCTTGTCGAGGTCGAGTCGGCCTCGGGCGTGGGAGTCGGCGAATGTTCGCCGATGCCCTCGCGGCTTCCGGGTCTCTCGGGGTCGGCGGCGGCCTGCCGGGAGGATCTTGTGACCCGAATCGTCCCGGACCTGCTGGGCCGAGGTTTCGCGGATGTCGACGAGATCGGCACCCTGGCTTCGGGCTGGCGGGCGAGCCCGTTCGCCATCGCCGGCGTCGAGACCGCACTCTGGGATCTGCTCGGCCAGGCTCTCCACGCCTCGATCGCCGAGCTTCTGGTCGCCTCCGGGCTCCGGATCGACCGAGGGATCGAGTCGGGCCTGGCGATCGGCCTGTATGCCAGTATCGTTGACCTGATCCAGGCGATCGAGGCGCACCTCTCGGCCGGCTACCGGCGGGTGAAGATTCCGATCCGCCCCGGGCAGGATGTCGAGAGCGTTCGTGCGGTCCGACAACACTTCGGCGACATTCCGTTGATGGTCGACGCCCGGGGAACCTACACCTCGGCGGAGATCGACGTCTTCCGGGAGCTCGACGACTTCGACCTGCTGATGTTCGAGCAACCGATGGCGCCCGATGACCTCGACGGACTGGCCACGCTCCAGAAGGCGGTCGCCACCCCGGTTTGCCTCGATGAGACAGCGACGAACCTCGATCGAACCGCCGAGGCCATCCGACGAGGCGCCGGCCGGATCGTGAATCTCAAGCTCCAGCATCTCGGCGGGCTCGGCCCGGCGCGGGAGGTTCACAACCTCTGCTATCGAGAGGGCGTCCAGTGCTGGGTCGGGGCGATGCCCGAGCTTGGGATTGGACAGGCCCACGCGATTCATCTGGCGACCCTCTCGAACTGCAAATACCCGTCGGACGTCGGCCCCAGCGCTCGGTGGTTTGTGGATGATGTGACGATTCCGCTGGTGGAGCTCTCGGAGACGGGGACGATCGCCGTGCCGACGCGTCCGGGGCTGGGCTATCTGCTCGACCCGGTCAAGCTCCGGCGATACCAAGTGTGGCGGGAGGAGTTCACCCGATAGGGGCCCGGCCGGTCAGCCGCCGATCGAGTGCATCAGCCGGTCGGGCCGGATGAACCGGGCGGTGTTGATCTCATGCCCTTCCCACTTGGCGGCCACCGACTCGCGGAACGCGAGGGCGATCGCCGCGTCGTCGGCTCCGCCGCGGAGCAGGGCGCGAAGGTCGGTCTCTTCGAGGGAGAACAGGCAGTTGCGGAGCTTTCCGTCGGAGGTCAGCCGGAGTCGATTGCAACTCGTGCAAAACGGGCGGCTGACCGAGGCGATGAAACCGACCCGGCCGCCGCCGTCGAGATAGTCGTAGTCGAGAGCGGGCGCCTTCGGGTCCTGGTCGACGATCGGGGCCAACGGGGCGACCTCGCGGGCGAGGATCTCGAGGATCTCGGAGGCAAACAGAACCTTGGCCCGCTCCCACTGCTGGCCGGCGTCGAGCGGCATGTACTCGATGAATCGAAGCTCCAGGCCATGCTCCCGGGCAAACCGGGCGAGCGGAGCGACGTCGTCCTCGGTCTCGCCCCGGATGGCGACGGCGTTGACCTTCACCGGGTCGAAGCCGGCCGCCTTCGCCGCCAGGATCCCCTCGATCACCTTTTCCAGCCCGTCTCGCCGGGTGAGGCGGCGGAACTTCTCGGGGTCCATCGTGTCGAGGCTGATGTTGATCCGTTCGAGACCCGCCGCGCGGAGCCGATCCGCCACGGGCGCCAGAAGGACGCCATTGGTCGTCAGCCCGACATCCCGAATTCCAGGGACCGCCGAAAGCTTCTCGATCAGGATCGGAAGATCGCGGCGGACCAATGGCTCGCCGCCGGTGAGACGGACCTTGTCGATTCCGAGCGTCGACGCCACCCGGACGACCCGCTCCATCTCCTCATAGTTGAGAAGCTGCGCCCGAGGGAGAAACTCGACAATCTCGGGCATGCAATACACGCAACGAATGTTGCACCGATCGGTGACGCTGATCCGCAGGTTGTTGTGCGGGCGCCCGAACGAGTCCACCAGGGATTCAGTCGTCTTGGTCATCCGATCCGCCGTCAGGGTGCGAGGCCGGGGTGGATCCATTCCGTTCCGCCGTCCTCCCAGGTCTCTTGCTTCCAGATGGGGACGACTTCCTTGAGCGTGTCGATCACCCATCGGCAGGCGTCGAAGGCGTCGCCTCGGTGGGGACAGCTCAGGGCGACGACAACGCTGACCTCGCCGAGATCCAGGTTGCCGATCCGATGGACAATCGCCAGCTCGGTCACCGGCCAGCGGCGACGCGCCTCGGCCTCCAGTTCGGCCAGCTTCTTGAGAGCCATCTCGGGATAAGACTCGTACGAGAGGGCCACCGTTCGGCGATCGCCGGTCAGCTCGCGAACCGTTCCGAGGAAGGTGCAGACGGCCCCTGCCCGGTTCGAGCGGACTCGATCGGTGATCGCCGCGTGATCGATGGGCGAGTCGGTGATCTCGATCATGCCTCGTCCGAACCCCCGCTGACCGGCGGGATCATCGCCAGCCGGGAGGCAGGTCCGATGATCGCCGCGTCTCCGGCGTATTCCTCGTCGACCGCAATCATCGCGCCAAGGGCGACGGAGTCAAGGTCCGGAAACCGCTCGGCGAGCGCCCGTCGGAGGTCGGCGACGGTCGCCGGATCCGGAAGGTTGACCTCGATCTCCGACCGGCCGGCCTTTTCGCGAGCGATCGCGAAGAGTCGAACCAGAACGGTCATCCCCGATGCCTGGGCCCTCCACCGATCGAGGTCGGCCGGGGTATCCACGTCGTTGATCTCGAGATCGACGGGAACCTCGATGATCCGATCGGCGTGGACCTCGACCAGCCGGTTGACGCCCGCGTCGTCGGGAAGGTCGCGGACATGAACGGCGATCTCCCAGGGGAGGACGATCGGGTGCCCGCGGCGGCCCTCATGAGTCGGGACAATGATCCAGCCCGGATGGGCTGCCGACTCGCGGACGAGCCGATCGACCAGGTCGGCGTGAAGGCCAGGGACGTCGCCCGGGGTGAGCAGGATCAGGTCGGGACGGGGATCGACATCAAGGACCGCCAGGGCGAGTTCGACCGAGTCGCGCATCTCGGCCGGTTGGGCCTCGGGAACAACGACCTCGGCGCCGGCGGCGAGGGCCGAGGCGGCGATCGCGGCGGCGTCGGGACCGTCGGCGGGCGGGACGACCACGACCCGATCGGCGCCGCCGTCGTGGAGCGCGGCGACGACCCGGGCAATCATCGACGTGCCCTCGATCTCAATGAGGAGTTTCGGCTGGCCCATCCGAATGCTTCGGCCAGCGGCGGGGACAACGGCGGCGATCATGAACAGTTCGCGGACTCAGGCCGCGCCCCCTTGATTCCTGGGCCGAGGTTGCGACGCGCGATCAGCTCGGCCACGATGCTAATCGCAATCTCCACGACGCTCTGCGAACCGATGTCGATTCCGACGGGAGCCGCTACTCGCGAGAGTGCTTCATCGGAGATCCCCTGCTCTCTCAGCCCCTCAAAGATCAGCCGGATCTTCCGGCGGCTCCCGATCAGTCCAACGTACGAGGCCGAAGTCGGCGCCAGATGATAGAGCGCCTCCTGGTCGTGGCCGTGCCCTCGGGTGACGATCAGGGCGTAGGTTCGCGGGGTGACCTCCATTGAGGCCAGCACCTCACCGATCGGCCCGACGATCAGCCGATCCGCCCGGGGGAACCGCTCGGGGTTGGCATATTGCCGGCGATCGTCGACGACGCAGACGTCGAAATCGACCCGCGCGGCAAGGTCGGCAACCGCCTGGCCGACGTGCCCGGCCCCGACGATCACGAGTCGGACTCTCGGCAGGCTGGGCAAATAGGCGATCCCGCGCTCGACTTTTGGCTTCGGTCGATCGTGGAGCGGACGGATGCCGGAGACCTCCACGTCGGCCGTCTCGGACGACGTCCACCGCGCGACCAGCCGGCCCTCGCCGTTGAAGAGGAACCGATCGCCGAGCGCGGAACCCGCGGCCTGCTCGGGATTGACGACCACGGCCTCGGTGAAGCCGTCTCCCAGTTCGATCGCGCGTTCCATCGTCCGGAAGTAGGCGATCGGCGCGGGTCCGGCGAACGGCTGCGAGACGATCACCATCTTCCCGCCGCAGATCAGACCATCGGCCCACGCGTAATCATGGTCGAGCACGTAGGAATGGAGCGCCGGGGCCGAGCCGTCGCTGTCGAAGTGCCGGAGCGACTTCTGCTTCACCTCGTTCTCGACGCAGCCGCCCCCGAGCGTGCCAAGCTGGCCACCCGACGGATCCACGACCATGAGCGCGCCGGCCTTTTGCGGGGTCGAGCCGCGTGTCTCCACCACCTGGCAGAGGACCATCGGCCGATCCTGCTCCAGCGCCCGGATCATTTCCCTGATAAACTCGCGCATGCGCCCGATCACCCGTTGCCGAACGAGGAAGCTCACTCCACGAAACGAGTGTATCCCGCCCGGTCTCGATGGTCGAGGCGCCTGGCCGCCTGGATCTGTCGGTGAGGGTCAAACCGCGACGCCCATCCAGGAGGGGACGTATCGATCGACCCCCGCGATCGCGCAGGCCCGCCGAATTCTCATCTTCGATACAACCCGTCCCTCCCTGACACGCAAGACAGCCCGCCAAACCGAGGCTTCGTCTGCTTGATTACAATTCGAAGGTCGGAGTTCTGAGCCGCCCTTCGTTCTACCCCCTGGAGTTAGCAAAGCAAGAAAAGCCGCGTCATCGGGGCCCCGCGGGTTGACTGGAGGCGAAATCACTTACCATATTTAAGCCATCTTAGGCAATACGTGAGAAAAACCGATGGGTAACGCGACACGCCGCGTTACCTGGAATCCCATTCCCCAGGTTTTCTTGTTCTAGATTAGCCTGTATCCAAGCTCTGCTCCGTCGCTGGAAGTGTGTCATCAGTGTGCGGGAGGCGGCCGATTTCGAGGCATCCCCCCACTCCGGATTGAGGCAGGCCGGGGTGGTGGTTTTCATCGGACGACTCTCCTGATTTCGGGAAGCCTCGGATCCGGTCCGATAGGCTCGGTCGAGGGTATCCCGCCGCCTCGCGGCCGGGAGGGCGTGGAGGGACCGAACCGGGTGGAGATGGCGTCGAGCGGCCCTGGAGGCCGGGTGTCGGCAAGCGTTGAACAGAGGTCGCTGGGCCCCTCATCTGAATAGTTTTCCTAGGAGGCTGTCCGAGTATCTCGATCCGCGTCAGAGCGGACGAGGGTTGTAGTCAGACGGACACGGCTCGGGCACAATGCGGATCGCCGAGCTTTCGACCCACTTGAGGCCACGTCGGAGAGCCGAGTCATGGAGG
>DAIDKV010000087.1 GCA_027449865.1 Planctomycetales bacterium | reverse complement strand
TCGACCCCGGCAGGGCCGGCCGGTCGCAAGCCGCGGTCTCCCGGAGGGACCGCGAGCGGATGAGCCGGGAGGCGTATCGAAGGCATCGGCGAACCACCGACGGTCCCGGCGAGACCTCGCCGGGACCGCGGCATTGAGAGACCAATCGTTCATCAGGTAGGTTGACAAAGGCCCAGAAAACCAACTCAGGCCCCTGTGACAAAGGATGCAGTATGAGTACACGATCGGGTTGGTAGGTGACATCGGCCATCCAACGGTCACGCGCTCTAGCCGACCGGACCGATTTCGAGATCCGGGTGATTCCAGACCGGCTGAGGTCCGAGAACGCCTGGTTCCAGGGTGCAGCCGGACCGCCCGCATGTTGCTCGTGTTTGGCACTGAGAGTTCAGTGTATGAGACAAGTGTCCGAGATTCAAGGCGTGATATCCGGGATATTGGGCGGGGCGAATGGGTGGACGTTCGAAGTGGTTTCTGGGGGGCCTGGCTCGAAGCCGAGGAAGGGTGGGAGTCGACGACCGCCCCCTGGAGGGGAACGGGGGCGGTTTTGCGGCTCAACGCGCCGTCTTCTCGGGCCAGGATGAAGGCGACCGAGAGCGAGGACTTCCGTGGTGGATTGGATCATCCACGACCGTGGTGGCGACGTCCGACGACGGACGATCGCAAACACCCTGGGCCTGGACGATCGGCGAGACCTTGCTTAGTAGCCCGCTGGCGGGCGGACGGATTCGATGTCGACCTGCTTCCAGGCGGGATCGCCGCTGACCGGGTTGACCCGCGCCACGACCTCGCCCGGGAGGCGGACGCGATACTCCGAGAAGCGTCGATCGGGCTCGGCATAATCGGTGCTGATGAACTGCGCGCCGCTGGAGAGTGCCCGGTCTCGCTGCTTGGGATCGTTGTCGCGGGACTGTCGGGTGTCGGCGTCGGCCCGGGTTCGGACGAGGAAGCCATCGGCGACGAGTTGCCGGATTCGATCATAGTCCTCGATGGGATCGTTGATCTTGAACCAGGCGGCCTCGGGCGCGGTCGGATCGCTGGCCGTCACGAACATCAGGCGGTCCTTCAGTGCGGGATGGCCCTTGATGTAGAGGTCTCGAATGTCGCCCTCATTGTCCAGGGCGAACATGACGCGGCCGCGGACTGCGTCGAGTCTCGGCCAGCCATGTGTGTGAATCGCCTCAGGGAGTGTGGCCGAAATACCCCGAACATAGTCGGGCGTGAGAATTTGCTTGCGATCGAATACCGAGAGGATCTCGGCGTCGACGGCATCGACCATCGCCTGATCGAACGGCACCGGCTTGGTCGGCAGCATCAGCCGAGAATCGTCCTTCAGCTCGACCAGGATCAGGATTGGGACATGGTAAGGGTGAGCCTTCGACCACGAATTCACCTGTCGGAGTGCCTCGACGAACGTGTTGGCGCGCGAGAGAAAGTCGACGTCCTGAACGTGCAGGATCTTCATCCCCGGGCGGTTGAGCGCGCCGCCGGCGTTGGGGTCAGGACCGGGATCCTTGCCGGCATCCTTCAGCATCTTCCTGAGATGGGGATTGGCGAACAGTCCTCCCTTCGGATCGGCGTAGACGTCCAGCTCGATCTGTCGGATGCCGCGGCGGTCGAACTGCTCGGCCAACGGGGGATGTGTGTAATCGAGTCCATCCGACTTCCCGCTTGAGTAAGTACCGATCAGTTTGAGGATTTCGGCGGTCGGTGCGATGTGGTAGGAGTTGTGTGATCCGATCACCTGAATTTGATTGAGTCGGACATCGATCGCCGATCGCGGCGCCGGCGGCGCCGCTTTGATACTGCCCGCAACACAGACCCATCCCAGAAACGCGGTGATCCAGAACTTCGAGTTCCATCGTCCGGTAATCTCGAACCTTCGCATGAACAAGTCCTCTTGCGATCTGATGATGCGGAATCTGTGTCCGATTGGTTCTATCCGAAAGCGTCCGCGAAGAACAGGGACCGATCGGATGCTGGGGCTTGATCCTGGCTCTGCCTTCCGCCTATATTCCGTGGAGGTGATAGAGACGACCCGATCCTTCCCAACCACGGCGTCCGAATCATGCAACCCGATGCCTCGGATACCGAGGGACTTGCGAATTCCAGGCCAGCCCCTGGCCGGGGATTGGCTGCGGCAGTCGATGATCCTCGTGTCTATCTCGCCGCCGAGCGAACGTTTCTCGCCTGGGTCCGGACCTCGATCGCCTTGATGGGATTTGGGTTTTTGATCTCTCGATTCGCCTTCTGGCTCCGCGAATACGCCGAAATTCAGGGACTTCCGACCCGGCCACATACGCATCGGGCGATCTCTCCCTGGTTGGGGTTTGGCATGGTACTTGTAGGGGTCTTCGTCTGCGTGACGGCCGCCGACCGGCATCGACGCTATGTGCGCGCCCTTCAGGCGGGCGTCAAGAATCCGCCGCTGAACGTGGGAACCTCGATGCGCATTGCGACGATCCTTGCCCTCGTCGGACTGTTGATGGCGACACAGATTCTCTTTTACTAACAGAGCGGTCGTCGCAGGAAGGGGTGGTATGGCCATGCAACTCGGGATGATCGGCCTGGGACGTATGGGCTCGAACATGGTCCGGCGGCTTCTGGCGAAGGGCCAGGAATGCGTCGTCTACGATGTCCACGCCGAGGCCGCTACCGCGATGGCGAAGGAGGGGGCCGTGGCCGGCAGCTCCCTCGACGATTTCCTTTCGAAATTGAAGCCACCTCGCGCCGTCTGGTTGATGGTCCCGGCTGGAGTCGTAGACTCGACGATCGAGCAGCTTGTGAGCCGGCTCCAAAAAGGCGACATCCTGATTGACGGCGGGAATTCGTATTACCATGACGACATCCGCCGCGCCGCCGAGCTGAAGCCCAGGGGTATTCATTACGTCGATGTCGGCACCAGCGGCGGCGTTTGGGGCCGTGAACGCGGCTACTGCATGATGATCGGAGGCGAGACCGATGTTGTGAAGCACCTCGACCCGATCTTCGCGGCACTGGCGCCCGGGATCGATGCGGCCCCGCGCACCCCGGGCCGCAAGGACGGCGAAGGGACGGCTGAGCAAGGCTACCTGCACTGCGGACCCGCCGGGGCCGGCCACTTCGTCAAGATGGTTCACAACGGGATCGAGTACGGCGTGATGGCCGCCTACGCCGAGGGGCTGAACATCCTGAAGCACGCCAACGTCGGCAAGACGAAGCAGGACATCGACGCTGAGACCGCCCCGCTCCGACACCCCGAACTCTACCCCTATGACCTGCACCTGGCCGACATCGCGGAGGTCTGGCGACGAGGGAGCGTGATCGCCTCCTGGCTGCTCGACCTGACCGCACAGGCTCTTTGCAAGAGCCCCGACCTGGCCGACTTTTCGGGTCGGGTCTCTGACTCAGGCGAGGGGCGCTGGACCGTTCAGGCGGCGATCGACGAGGGCGTCCCGGCTGCCGTCCTCAGCGCCGCGCTGTTTGCCCGGTTTAGCACGCGCGGAACTGATGAGTTTGCCGACAAGGTCCTCTCGGCGATGCGCTTCGCCTTTGGCGGCCACCTCGAGAAGAAGGCTTGATATCGAATCGAATCGATCCGATCTCGAGGAGGCTCTGAGATGCCCGAATCGCAGAAAAAGGCCGACGCCCTGGTGTTCTTCGGAGCGACCGGCGACCTGGCTTACAAGAAGATCTTCCCCGCTCTCCAGTTTCTGATTCACCGCGGCCAGCTCGACGTCCCGATCGTTGGCGTTGCGAAGTCGGGCTGGGGGCTAGATCAGCTCAAGACCCGCGCCCACGAGAGCCTCACGCACCACGGCGGCGTTGATGAGAGGGCGTACGAGACGCTGGTGCGCCAGCTTCGGTACGTGGACGGCGACTACAACGATCCCGAGACCTTCGTCAAGCTGCGAGAGGCCCTCGGCAATGCGAAACAGCCGGTCCACTATCTCGCGATTCCCCCCAGCCTGTTCGGGCCGGTCGTCCGGCACCTGGCCGAATCAGGCTGTTCCCGAGACGCACGCGTCGTCGTCGAGAAACCGTTCGGCCGCGACCTCGCCTCGGCGCGCGCGCTCAATGAGATCCTCCACGAAACCTTTGATGAGTCGCGGATCTACCGGATCGACCACTACCTTGGCAAGGAGCCGGTCTTAAACATCCTCAGCTTCCGGTTCGCCAACCGGTTCCTCGAGCCGATCTGGTCGCGAGAATGCGTCGAGGACGTGCAGATCACCATGGCCGAGGAATTCGACGTTCAGGGCCGAGGCGCCTTCTACGAAGAGGCCGGTGCCATCCGAGACGTTGTCCAGAACCACATGCTCCAGGTTGTCGCGATGCTCGCAATGGAACCGCCTGGAATGAACGCGCCGGATGGCATTCGCGACGAGAAGGTCAAGGTTCTCCGCGCCATCCGTCCCCTTGGTCCCGAAGACGTTGTACGCGGACAGTACCGCGGCTACCGCCATGAGAAGGGGGTCGAGGCAGACTCGCAAGTCGAAACGTTCGCAGCAGTCCGACTGGCGATCGAATCCTGGCGGTGGGCCGGCGTCCCGTTTTTGATTCGGGCCGGCAAGTCACTCGCCACAACGGCCACCGAGGTGAGGGTCCGGCTCAAGCCGCCACCCCAACGCTCATTCGCAGGACACTCTCTTGATTGCTCGAATAATTATATACGAGTGCGATTTAATCCCGAGGAGATCATCGCGATCGGTTCCGTGGTGCGAAAGGAGGGTGAACAGGAGGCCCTTCAACCGGTCGAATTGATGGCCTCGCGGCAGACAAGCGACGAGGTCCCGCCTTATTCTCGGCTCCTGCACGCGGCGATCGAGGGGGACCAGGCACTCTTCTCGCGTGAGGACGCGATCGAGGCCCAGTGGCGGATCGTCGAGCCGGTTCTTGAGAGCCCTCCGCCGCTGCATTTTTACGAGCCTGGCACATGGGGACCCGCCGAGGCCCACAGGCTCTTGCCCGAGTGTCACGACTGGCACAATCCCTGAAATGGACGGCACCCGCGCCCGGCGTCCCGACCCACCGGTGGACGCGGGTCCGTGCGCCCTGGGCCGCTGGCGGATTGTGCCCGCGGTCGGATACGGGTATGAAGAGGGGTAGTGTTGCGAGGCGTGCCCCTTCTTCCGAGTCTCCCAGACGATTTACCCAAACGGGCGCTTTGTGCCGTGGAGAGAGTGATGAGGAACCGCTACCTCCGTCGAGAGTTCCTGGCCGACGTGGGACGCGGCATGCTGGTCGCGAGCGTCGGGCCGGCGCTGGCAACCGACCTGGGCCTGGCCTCGACCTCGACTGCGGCCGAGGGCGCCGAGCGACTGACGTTCGGCGCGATGGAGCCGATGGTCGCCCTGATGCAGGAGACGCCGATCGAGCGTTTCCTGCCGGAAATCGTGGCGTATCTCCAGCGGGGGGTCGATCTCCGCCGGCTCGTGGCGGCCGCTGCCCTGGCGAATGCTCGCACCTTCGGAGGGCAGGATTACGAGGGCTACCACTCGATCATGGCACTCGCGCCGTCCTACCAGATGGCCCGCGAGCTTCCTGAGTCGCAGCGCGCCTTGCCGGTCCTGAAGGTCCTCTACCGCAACACCAACCACATCCAGCAACAGGGCGGCCGGTCGCGGGAGGTACTGCATCCGGTCGACATGGCCGGGCTGCCGTCGGTCCCTCCGACTGCGGAATCGCTGCGTGATGCGACCCGGCGCACGGACATGGCGGAGGCCGAGCGTACCTTCGCGGCGCTCGCACGAGGCCCGCTCGACGCGGCCTACAACGACCTTCAATATGTCGTGCAGGATTACATCGACGTCCATCGCGTGGTGCTGGCCTGGCGGTCGTGGGCCCTCCTCGACTTCACCGGCAAGGAGCACGCGCATACGCTGCTCCGCCAGTCGGTGCGGTTCTGCGTCGATGAGGAGAGCGGGCTGCATCGCCGCAAGAACGGTGGTGAGGAGGCGCTGCGGGCGCTGTTGCCCGGGCTGCTCGACCGGCGCGGGCTGGCGGGCCGATCGCCCGGAGATCGTCGACCGGACGATGCGTGGGTCGAGCAGATGTGTCACACCATCTACGCCTCGCGGCGGGACCAGGCCGCCGAGGCGGTGACCGAGGCCCTGCTGGAAGGGGTGGCCCTCGAGGTGATCGGCGAGGCGATCTCGATGGCGGCCAATCAACTCGTGCTCCACGATCCCGGTCGCAGGCAGGCCGACTCGGCGGCAAAGCCCAGGGGGAGTGTCCATGGTGCGTCGGTGGGCGTTCACGCCTCCGATGCCGCGAACGCATGGCGGAACATCAGCCGAGTCGCCGATCGCCGCAATGCGTACGCCAGCCTGATCGTCGGTGCCTACCACACGGCCGGTCAGGCTGGGGGGCTCAATCCCCGGTCGTACCCGTTCGCCGAGCATGAGGAGAAGATCCGGGACGTCAAGGACGACCACCTGCTCGCCGAGGCCGATGCCGCCGTCAAGGCGGGCGACCAGGCCCGCGCCTGCGCCCTGATCCATCGCTACGGTCAGCTCGATCGCCCGGCCCGGCCGGTCTTCGACATGCTGCTCCGCTATGCCATTTCCGAGGACGGCGCCCTCCACGCCGAGAAGTACTATCGCACCGTGACCGAGGAGTTCGCCACGACGCGGCCCGCCTTCCGTTCGCGACACCTGGCCGCTCTGGCCCGGGTCACGGCGAGCGAGTGTGGACATCCCGCGCCGGGCGTCGCCGAGGCTCGCCGACTTCTCAAGGTCGAATCGATCGGATAGCGGACCAGCCTGCTGAGTGCCACGCCGGCCCTTCGCCGATGGGCGAGACTCAACGGGTGTACGAGGAGGCCTGGAAGGTGGGTTGAACGCCACAACGCGGCGTGAAGCCCACCGGGACCCTCGTACACCCTTTCAGACTTTGATCTCCTCTCGGATCGCGTGGGCCATCCGGTCGAAGATTCCCTCCCAGTCGTTGAGGGTCTCCTGGCGGAAGAGGCGGACGCTCGGGTACCAGGGACTATCGTGGCGTTCGGTCAACCAACGGCAGTCCGACACGATGGTCACGGGGATCCAGACCGGGACGCCGATGCTCCCGGCGAGGTGGGCGGTCGACGAATCGGGCGCGATGACCAGGTCGCACATGGTCATTGCGGCCGCGGTGTCGACGAAGTCACGTCGGTCCTGCTCGCCTGGCCCGCAGTTGGGGAAGACCGCGACCGGGAATCGCTCGGCCTGACCTTCGAGCTGCTCGATACCTTTGCCCTTCTGAAGGCTGATAAGCTGCACACCTGGCACCTCAGCGATCGCTCGGAAAAGATCCAGAGGAAAGGATCGGCGCAGGTCGTTCCGATGCGCTGGGTTCCCCTGCCAGACGATACCCACTCGGAAGGGCCGAGAGATGGCCTCGCCCGGGTAGGCTGCCTTGATCGCATTCTCGAAGACCGGTCGCCAAAGCTCGACCGAGCGATCGTCGGGCGAGAGGTAGGGATAGCGACCGGGAAGTGATTCGAGTGTTGTCCCAAGGATCGAAGGAAGGCTCATCAGTGGAGCGTGATAGTCGCAGGTGGGGAGCGAGGCGAACCAGTCGTGAACCTCATCGACGCCGATGGCGCGCGAGATGAGCCGGATCAAGGAGTCGGGTACGGCTGCGACGACGTGCGCTCCCTGGCGCTTCACATCCTCAACGAACCGTATGAACATAATGACGTCGCCCAGCCCTTGCTCGGCATGGAGCAGAATCGACCGTCCTTCGAGGTTTTCACCCTTCCACATGGGTGAGGTGGTCGGGAGCAGTCGATGGTTCTTGCAGCGAAGCCGCCACTCGTGCTCGGCCCAGCCGCGCTGGTAGTCACCCAGGGTCAACAGGACGAACGATTTGTTCCGGTGAGCCTCGGGGAAGTTGGGCCGAATCTCAATGGCGCGGTCGTAGAGGGCCAGCGCCTCGTCCCACCGGCCAAGCCGGGCGAGAGTCATTCCGAGGTTATCGTAGGCGTCGGCGAGTCCAGGGTCGAGTTGGAGTGACGATTCGATCCAGGAGATCGCCTCGTCGAACTCGCCGAGGTCAGAGAGTGCCACGCCGAGGTTCATCTGAGTCTCGGCGGCCTCGGGGCGGATCTCCAGCGCCCGTCGGTAGAACGGGATGGCCTCCTCGGGTCGGGTCTGCTCCCAGAGAGCATTACCGCAATTGTTGAGAATGCCGAAATCGTCGGGGGCCCCGTTGAGGGCCCGCCGGTAGATGGCCTCGGCCTCGCGTGCCCGCCCCTGCTGCCAGATGGACGTCCCCAGGTTATTCAGGGCGCCTGGATGATGCGGCCAGATCCGGACCACCTCGCGCAGGTAGGTCTCGGCCTCGGCAAACGCACCCCGTCGAAGCAATTCCGTCCCCTGGTGGAAGTAGGTGGAGGCGATGAAGTCCTGTGGGTCAGTGGCCGTCGCGGGGTGCGACGTGCGTTCTTGCATGTCCACGGCCATGTTCGGTCCTCCCGAGTGTGACCTGTTCGAGCGCTAAACGGTTGCATGGACGATGCCGGTGGGAGCGGACTCCTCCTATCAACCCGACGCGCCAGCGAGGGTTCCGACACGAAGACCCTCGCTGGCGCGTCGGGTTGGTAGGAGACATCGGCCATCCAACGGTGACGCGCTCTAGGGGGAGTAGAACCGGAAAGCCTCGAAGCTCCAAGATCAACCTGGCGTCTTGGGGTGGGAAAGCGGATCGGGAGCCTTGTCCGGGGAAGATGGCTGGAATACGCTGACGTACTGGCCGGGAGAACGCTTTCGAGCGACTGGAGGAGATCGTCCTGATGAGGTTACCGATGCCGAACGCCGCCGTCCTGCTGACTGCAGGCGTTGTCTTCTTGGTCGTCGCCCCGATGGTCCAGGGTGACGAGGGAATGTGGTTGTTCAATAAACTGCCGCTGGCCCACCTGAAGGAGAAGCATGGCTTCGAGCCGCCGCCGGGATGGGCCGATCACCTGCGGTCGTCGGCGGTCCGCTTCAATAACGGTGGCTCCGGCTCGTTCGTCTCGGCCGACGGCCTGATCATGACGAATCATCATGTCGGAGCCGACACGCTCTCAAAGCTCAGCACGGCTGGCAAGAACTATCACCACGACGGTTTCTTCGCCGTACGCCGTGAGGACGAGGTCCGCGCACCTGACCTCGAGTTGAACGTCCTGGTTGGAATCCAGGACGTCACCGTCGAGGTGAACCGCGAGGTCAGCCCCGAGATGGACGACGCTCGCGCCGGCGAGGTCCGGCGCAAGGCAATGACCCGCATCGAGAAGGAAGCGTCCGACGCCAACAAGATGCGGAACGACGTTGTCACCCTGTATCAGGGAGGTCAGTATCACCTGTATTCGTACAAGAAGTACACCGACGTCCGGCTCGTCTTTGCACCGGAGTTCGACATCGCGTTCTTCGGCGGTGATCCCGACAACTTCGAGTATCCGCGGTATGACCTCGACGTCTGCTTCTTCCGTGCCTACGAAGATGGCAAGCCGGCGAAGGTCGAGCACCACCTGAAGTGGAGCGCTGCTGGGACGAAGGACGGTGAGCTGATCTTTGTTGCCGGTCATCCGGGGCGGACTGACCGGCTCAACACGGTCGCCAGCCTGGAGAGCCTGCGCGACGTCCGGTTTCCGTTTTTGCTCGACTTTCTGGTGAAGAAAGAGGCGCTGTTGCTGGCGTTCGGCAAGCAGGGTTCCGAGCAGGCCCGCCAGGCGCAGGAGGAACTGTTCAGCATCCAGAACAGCCGGAAGGCGAGAATTGGAGGCTTCGAGGGGCTGAAGGACGAAGAGTTTCTCAATCGAAAGCGGCAGATGGAGGTCGAGCTTCGTGAGCGGGTGAAGGCCGCGAGCAAGCCTGGAGATCCCCGCGCCTTGGCCTGGGACCGGATCGCCGAGGCTCAGAAGACGTCGGCCCGGATCATGAAGCCGTGGTCGTACCTGGAGCGCGGATGGGCGTTCGACTCGTTGCTGTTCGACGTCGCTCGCGACCTGGTCCGGCTTGCCGCCGAGAAGGGGAAGCCAAACGCCGATCGGCTGAGGGAGTATCGCGAGTCGAACCTGGAATCACTCGAACTCGGCCTTTTCTCGCCGGCCCCGATCTATCCGGCGTTTGAGGAGGCGAAGCTGGCGCACTCACTGGCCGACTGGAAGAAGGCGATGCCCGACGATCCGATGGTCGAGCAGGTTCTTCACGGTCGGACGCCCGCCGAGGCCGCCCGGGAACTCGTGCAGGGGTCGAAGCTGGCCGACGTCGAGGTCCGGAAGAAGATTGCGGCCGGCGGGATGGCGGCGATCGAGGCGTCGGATGATCCGATGATCAAGCTGGCGATCGCCGTGGATGCCGAGGCCCGTCGCCTTCGCAAGATTCAAGAGGATGAGATCGAGGGCGTCGAGGCGGCCAATTATGCGTTCCTCGCCCGGGCTCTTTTTGAGGCAAACGGGGATTCCGTCTACCCGGACGCAACGTTCACCCTCCGGCTGGCGTTTGGCGTGGTGAAGGGTTACGAGCAGGACGGCAAGGCCATCCCGCCGTACACGACGATCGGCGGGGCTTTTGAGCACGCGAAGGCCCACGGCGAGAAGCCGCCCTACGAACTTCCCGCGAGCTGGCACAAGGCACGCGAGTCGGGGCAACTCCGGCTGGATACTCCGCTGAATTTTGTCTCGACGGCCGACATCATTGGCGGAAACTCGGGTAGTCCGGTCGTGAACCGCAAGAATGAGGTCGTCGGACTGATCTTCGACGGAAACATTCAGTCGCTCGTCCTGGATTTCGGCTACGACGATCGGCAGGCCCGCGCGGTCTCGGTCGACTCGCGCGGAATCCTCGAAGCCCTGCGCTCCGTCTACCACGCCGATCGGCTGGTCAACGAGCTGACCGGCCTTTGATCCGCGAGCGGGCGGCGGTCGATCGCAAGACTCGGCCGCCGCCTTTGCTTCAGATGTGGCAGTTTTCCAGCCCGCGCTTTTCGAGATAGCGCTGGTGGTAATCCTCAGCGCGGTAGAACGGGCCGGCGGGGACGATCTGCGTGGCGACCGGTCGCGAGAGCTTCCCGCTCGCGTCGAGCTTTTGCTTCGCGGCCTCGGCCTCGGCCTTCTGCTCGTCGTCGTGGTAGAAGATCACGGTTCGGTACTGGGTGCCATAGTCTGGGCCCTGTCGGTTGACCTGGGTTGGGTCGTGCGACTTCCAGAAGATGTCCAGAAGCTGAGTGTAAGTGACCTTGCTCGGATCATACTCAACCTGGACGACCTCGGCGTGGCCGGTCTGATCGGTGCAGACGTCCTTGTAAGTCGGGTTCTCGGTGTGTCCGCCCGCGTAGCCGACAGCCGTGTCGATCACGCCGGGGATCTTCCGGAACGTCGCCTCGACGCCCCAGAAGCAGCCGGCGCCGAATGTCGCCTTCTTCATCACTTTATCCTTGGTTTGTGGTTCCTTTGCGATGGTCGGCAAGGACGAAGGCGCATTCACGGGCGGCGGGACGGCCGCCGGCGGGATTGGCGTCGTTTTGCCGATCAAGGCGACGGATGCCGCGGCGATGGCCGCGAGGATCATCGTACTCGCGATTCGAATAGGCATGAAAACCTCCCGAGGGTCGGGCCTGGATGGATCCCTCGGGATCATTCTAGACATCGGCGATGAGGATATCGATGCCTTCCGCGTCACGCTCGAGCCGTTCAAGGATCGTCTGGCCGAAGAGGCGACGATACCAGGGCTGCCGGGACTTGCCGACGACGATGATCTTGATCGCGTATTCGCGGGCGAAGGCGAGCATCGTACTGGCGACGTCGGGGCCGCGGAAGGTCATCTGAATGCCGCCGAGCTGGTGGGCCAGTTCGAGGTGGTTGCTGATGAGCCGTTGCGTGGAGGCGTCGATCCGGGTGATGTCCTCGGCGGGGATCTGGATGTAGACGGCGTACCAGGGGACGTTGAGCCGATCGGCGATCCGGGCCGCCTTGCGGAGCAGGGCGGGGGCGTTTGGGCTCCGGCTGGAAAGCCCAACCATCACGCGATCGGTCGCCGAGACCGGGTACTGGTCGGCCTCGGCGCGGCGGTTCCGGCGGTCGATCAGGTGGGCGATCTCGGTGAGTGTGATCTCGCGGAGCCGGGTCAGATTCGGCGGCGTGAAAAAGTTCGCCAGCGCAGGGCCGATCCGCTCGGCTGGATAGATCTTGCCGGTGTTGAGCCGCTCGATCAGGTCCTCAACCGAGACATCAACATTCACGATCTGGTCGGCCTCGGCAAGCACACGATCGGGAAACCGCTCCTTGACCCGAACGCCGGTGGAGCGTTCAATCTGGTCGTAGAGGCTCTCCATGTGCTGGACGTTCACCGTCGTGATCACGTGAATCCCCGCGTGCAGGAGGTCCTCGACATCCTGATACCGCTTGAGATGCCGGCTGCCAGGGGCGTTGGTGTGCGCCAGTTCGTCGACCAGGCAGACTGTCGGTCGCCTTGCGAGGATGGCCTCAGGGTCCATCTCACGCAGTCTGACGCCTCGGTATTCGATCACCCGGGGCGGGACGACCTCCAGGTCGCGGAGTTGCTCGGTTGTCTCGGCCCGGCCGTGGGTCTCGACCAGGCCGATGATGACGTCGACCCCCTGCGCCTTCAATCGATGCCCCTCGCGGAGCATCGCGTAGGTCTTGCCGACCCCCGCAGCCGATCCGAGATAGACCTTCAACCGGCCGCGGTTCTGGCGGCGGATCAGCGAGAGGAACTGTTCAGGAGTCGGGCGTGTCAGCTCGGTTGCGGGCATGGGACGGCCTCCGATCCCATTATCGAGGCGAGAGAACTTCGCCGTCGAGGGCGAGGTTGAGCTGCAAGACATTCACCCTCGCCGGGGCGCCGAGGACGGCGCCTGAGTGGTCGGTCATCTTCCGGATCAACTCGCGGACGCGTTCCACGACGATCCCCCGCGCCGAGGCCACGCGGAACGCCTGGAACTCGGCCGCCTCGACGGTGATCTCGGGGTCCAGGCCCGAGCCCGAGGCCGTCACGAGATCCACCGGCGCGGGACGCTCGGGCGTCGCTTTCAGCTTCTCGGCCCGCTCGGCGACAGCCTTACGGAGGTCGGGGTTGTGCGGGCCGAGGTTCGAACCCGAGGCCGCGTCGGCCTTGTAGTCGCACGCCGAGGGCCGCGGGCAGAAGTACCGGTCTGATTCGAACTTCTGCGCGACCAGCGCCGAGCCGACCACGGACCGATCCTTGCGGATAAGGAGGCTTCCCGACGCCTCGACCGGGAAGAAGAGTGCGGCCAGCCCCCAAACCGCCGCCGGGTAGATTCCAGCGCACGCGAGAAACGTCACTGCACAGGCGCGGAGGGAGGGGATCAGTTCTCGAAACATGGGGAGACAGCTCCTTGGAAGTTCCTATTGAAGGATATGTCCAATGCAGATTAAATCAATATAGAAGATTTAAAAACTGCAAGAGGTCTGATTGTTGTGGATACGGGTCTGGCGTGCCTCGCGCCGGTCCGTTCTGGGATCACCGTTCCCGACGCTCAGAGGACCAGGTCGATGAGCACGTCGATGGCCTTGATGCCGAGGAACGGTGCGATCACGCCGCCGAGGCCGAAATACAGGAGGTTCCGCCGCAAGAGAGCACTGGCCCCGACCGGTCGATAGGTGACGCCCTTCAGCGCGATAGGGATCAGCATCGGGATGATAATCGCATTGAAGATCACTGCCGAGAGGATTGCCGACTGTGCTCCGCCGGAGGTCGCCAGTCCCATCAGGTCGAGGGCGCGGAGCGACGCCAGTGCCTTGAAGTCCACGAACATCGCCGGAATCACGGCGAAGTACTTCGCCAGGTCGTTGGCGATCGAGAACGTCGTCAGGGCCCCTCGGGTCATCAGGAGTTGCTTGCCAATCTCGACGACCTCGATCAGCTTCGTGGGGTCGCTGTCGAGGTCGACCATGTTGCCGGCCTCCTTGGCGGCCTGGGTTCCCGAATTCATCGCGACGCCGATGTCGGCCTGAGCCAGCGCGGGAGCGTCGTTAGTGCCGTCGCCCATCATCGCGACGAGCTTGCCGCCGGCCTGCTCTTTCCGGATGTAGGCCAGCTTGGCCTCGGGCGTCGCCTGGGCGATGAAGTCGTCGACGCCCGCCTCCTGCGCGATCGATCGGGCGGTCAGCGGGTTATCGCCCGTGACCATCACGACGCGCAAGCCCATCTGTCGGAGCCGGGCGAACCGCTCTCGGATGCCCGGCTTGAGGATGTCCTCCAGTTTGATGATTCCGACGATGTCATCGCCGGAGGTGACGGTCAGCGGCGTGGCGCCTTTTGAGGCGATCGCGTCGACCGTCTCCTGGTAAGCGTCGGGGATACGACCGCCCCGTGATCGGACCATTTCGGTCATCGTGTCGGGAGCCCCCTTGCGGATCCGGGATCCGTCCGGGAGGTCGACACCGCTCATCCGCGTCTGGGCGGTGAACTCGATGAACCGGCTGCCGTCGGGGGCCATCAGGTCGAGCTCGAACGAATGACGGGCCAGCTCGATGATGCTCTTCCCCTCGGGCGTGGTGTCGGCCAGCGAGGCGATTGCCGCCATCCGGGCCAGCTCTCGCTCGGGGAGCCCCCCCATCGGCATGAACAGGGTCGCGCGGCGGTTCCCCAGCGTGATCGTTCCGGTCTTGTCTAGCAGTAGCGTGTCCACGTCGCCGGCCACCTCGACCGCCTTGCCGCTCTTGGCGATCAGGTTGGCGGCGAGCGCGCGGTCCATCCCGGCGATTCCGATCGCTGCGAGCAGGGCGCCGATCGTGGTCGGGATCAGGCAGACCAGCAGCGCGATGAGCGTAGGGATGTCGAGTCGGATTCCGTGGTAGAGGGCCATCGGATAGAGCGCTGCCGTGACGATCAGGAAGATGATCGAAAAGGCGGCCAGGATGATCGTCAGGGCAATCTCGTTAGGCGTCTTCTGGCGACTGGCGCCCTCGACCAGGGCGATCATCCGGTCGAGAAAGCTCTCGCCGGGCCCGGCGGTGACTTCGAGGATGATCCGGTCGGAGAGGACACGCGTCCCCCCGGTGACTCCCGATCGGTCACCGCCGGCCTCCCGGATGACCGGGGCGCTCTCGCCGGTGATCGCCGACTCGTCGACGGAGGCCAGGCCCTCGATGATCTCGCCGTCGGCCGGGATGACCTGCCCGGCCTCGACCACGACGCGGTCGCCGGTCCGCAGCTCGGTCGAGGAGACTTCGACCGACTCGCCGGAGGGCTCGATCCGTCGGGCGATCGTATCTTGCCGGGTGGCGCGCAGGCTCTGGGCCTGCGCCTTGCCCCTCGCCTCGGCCAGGGCCTCGGCGAAGTTGGCGAAGAGGACCGTCAGGAGCAGCAGGATCGCCAGCGCGATCTGATAGACGATCGTCGAGGCGGCGGCGCCGGCGGTGATCGAGCCGACCGCGATGATCGAGGTCAGCACCCAGCCGACCTCGACCAGGAACATCACCGGGTTCCGCGCCATGTTGCGCGGGTCGAGCATCGCGAACGATCGGACCGTCGCCATCTGGACCAGGGCCGGTTCGAACAACTTCAGGCGGCGCGTCTGCCGGCGCTGGATCTTCATCGCCTGCGCTTCGGGCGGGGTCCGCTCAGGGATTGGGGTGTGGGTGAGAAGAGACATCGGCAGGTCTTCCTCGATCCTTTTTAGTAGGTCGTTCCACGCGAATCGCGGGGGATGTCATGGGTTTGTGGCTGCGGTCGACAGGTGATCGGCAATCGGCCCTAGTACGACCGCCGGCATGAACGAGAGCGCTCCAACCAGCAGAACCGTGCCGAGCAGCATGGCGCCGAAGGTCAGGTCGTCGGTCCGGAGGGTCCCGGTCGAGGGCGGGACTCGCTTCTTGTGCGAGAGGAAACCGGCGATCGCGACCGGTAGGACCAGCGCCGGGAACCGGCCGAGCAGCAGGACGACCCCCGTGGCGACATTCCAGTAAGGGTTGTTATCGGCCAGGCCCTCGAAGCCCGAGCCGTTGTTCGCCGAGGCCGAGGTGAACTCGTACAGGATCTCGCTGAAGCCGTGCGGCCCCGGGTTCGCGACCGTGGCCGGGCCCCAGGCGGTCCCGGCGAACAGGGCCGTCCCGCCGCAGATCAGGAGCGGGTGGATCAGGATCGCGAGCATCGCGAGCTTGACCTCCTTCGCCTCGATCTTCTTGCCGAGGTACTCGGGCGTTCGGCCCACCATCAGCCCGGCGAGGAAGACGGCCGTGATCACATACATCAGCATGTTCAGGAAGCCGGCGCCAATCCCGCTGAAGTCGACGTTGAGCATCATCAGCGACATCGGGACCAGGCCGCCGATTGGCTGGAAACTGTCGTGCATCGCGTTGACGGATCCGTTGGACGTGGCGGTCGTGATCGCCGACCAGGTGGCGGCGGCGACGGCTCCGGTGCGGACCTCCTTGCCCTCCATGTTCGTCCCCGTGGCAACGGGCAATCCCTCGGCCGCGGGGCTTGGGTGCAGCTCGGACCAGATCGCGATGGAGGCCCCCGCCACCAGGAGCGCCGTCATCACGCCGTAGACGACCGCCGCATGGGCCCGATCGCGGATCATCCGGCCGAACATCACGATCGAGGCCATCGGGACCAGGATGATCGCGATCACCTCCAGGATGTTGCTCCAGGGGGTAGGGTTCTCGAGGGGATGAGCCGAATTCGGGCCGAAGAAGCCGCCGCCGTTGGTCCCGAGCTGCTTGATCGCGACCTCGGCCGCGACCGGACCGACGGCGATCGTCTGCTCGGCCCCTTCGAGTGTCCTCGCCTTGACGGCACCGTCGAAGGTCATCGGGACGCCGTTGGCGACCAGCGCCAGGGCCAGCACGGTTGAGAGCGGGATCAGGACCAGGACGACTCCGCGTGCCGTGTCGAGATAGAAGTCGCCGAGGTGCTTGTCGCCGCGGAGGCCGCGGATCACCGCGAGCATCACCGCGAGGCCGCACGCCGGGGTCACGAACTGGAGCCAGAGGATCCCGCCGAGCTGGCTGAAATACGAGAGGTGCTGCTCGCCCGAGTAGTGTTGCAAGTTCGTGTTCGTCACGAACGAGCAGACCGTGTTGAAGATCACCGCGGTATCGGCGCCGTCGTGCTGGACCCCAGCGGCGTCCTTGTAGCCGAGCGCCGTCAGCGGGCCCTTGCCGTCGGGGTTGAGTGGCAGGAGGTTCTGCGCCCACAGGATGGCGAACGAGAGCACGAAGAGCGAGGCGTTGAACGCGAGCAGGGCGATCGCGTACCGCCTCCAGTCCATCGCCGCCGGCTCGCGATGGCCGAACAGGCGGACGAGGAACATCGGGACGGCGTCGACCCCGCGGCCGACGCGTTCGGCGGGCGGGTCGAGCAGCCTCGCCATGAGCCGGCCGAGCGGGATCGAGAGCGCCATCGGAACGCCGATTGCCCAGAATGGATGAAAGAACGACCAGTCCACTTCAGGATCTCCAGTACAGTAGGCGGTCAGAATTCCTCGGGGCGTACCATCACGTATCCGAGGTACACCAGCGCGGCGAGGGTCAGCAGGCCGGTCAGGTAGATCATGTGGGTCTTCCGATCTCCGGTCAGAGGCGGTCGCAGCCGACCACCAGAGCCTCGAACAGTCCAAACAGGGCCAGCCCGAGGGCCAGCGTGAGAATCGAGATCATTGAGAACGTTCCTTTCTCGCCCCGGGCCAGCCTTGCCCGAAGCCGAAAGCTCATGGGTGTTGGTTAGCGAGCCTGGCCGCCTGGGAACCACTCCCGAAGCAGCGGGAAGGCTCCGCGCGCCTCACGTTCCTTCATCGCGAGCAGTCGGTCGAGAAGTTCCTTTGCTTCGGGCGAGCTGTGCGACCCAGCCAGGATCTCTCGAAGCAGCATCTCGGCCTCTTCCCATTCTCCACGGTTGAGGGCCCGCCTGGCCCTCGCCAGTTCGAATCCACAAGATGGCGCTGGCGTGGTCTCGACCGTCGTCCAAGCAGCCACTTGATGTCGTTCCAGAATCTCGGCGACCCGCGCCCGCAGCTCGACGGGTGAGATCGGCTTGGAGAGAAAGTCGATAGCGCCCAGCCGCATCGCGGTGACGGCGTCGGGGATGCTGCCGTGCGCCGTCAGCATCACCACAGGCACATTGGTTCTTATCTCACGAATGCGCATGAGCGTCTGCATGCCGTCGAGGCCAGGCATTCGCAGGTCCAGGATGATCAGGTCGCAGGGCTCGGCCTGGATCATCCTGAGCGCGGTCTCGCCATCGGGCGCAACGGCAGTCGGGTAGCCGGCTGTGGCGAGTGTGGTTCGGAGCATGAGCCGGACGTTCGGCTCGTCGTCCACGATCAGGATACGGGGATGGTTGGGCATCGGAGTTGTCCCTCGGGCCCGTCGGAGCCGGCGGCGGCCGGGCAGGCGGGGAGCGAGAAGGTGAAGGTGGTTCCGCGACCCGGCTGGCTATCGACTTCGATCCGTCCGCCGTGTGCCGCGATGACCTCGCGTGCGATCGCCAGCCCTAGCCCTGCGCCGCCAGCGGTCGCCTGACCCGGGACTCGATAGAACTTGTCGAAGAGGTGCGGCAGGTGTTCGGCAGGGATGCCACGCCCGGTGTCGTGGACCTCCACCGCGATGTCAGGCCCCTCGACTCGGGCCGAGAGTCGGATCGCGCCGCCCCTCGGCGTGTGCTGGATCGCGTTGCCGATCAGATTGTCGAACACATGATGAATCCGGTCGCGATCGACCAGAACGGCCAGATCGTGGTCGACCCGATCGGCAGAGAGCCCGATCCCGGCGTCCTCGGCCTGCGGATGCATGCGCGCCTCGGCCTCGGCGATCAGAGTGGCGACCGACTCCGGCTGGAGGTCCATTCGTACTCGACCCTGCTCGATCCGCGAAAGGTCGAGCAGGTCGTCGATCATTGCCAGGATACGGTCCGCGTCGTGCCGGGCGGCGAGCAGCAGTTCGATCTGCTTTGAGTTGAGTGGGCCGACCACCTCCTCCAGAAGTAGGTGAACCGCCATCTGCACGCTGGTCAGCGGCGTTTTCAGCTCGTGACTGACCGTCGAGACCATGTCGCTCTTGAGCCGGTCGAGCCGGTGGAACCGCGTCACGTCCACCATGTTCACCGCGGCGCCGAGTAACTCTTCGTCGGCGCGGATGGCGACGACCCTCGGCAGGAAGAACCGCTCCTGGGCGCCGTCGCAGAGCGGGATGGCCTGCTCGAGCGTTGGCGGAAGGTGGTCGCCTCGGCCGGCGAGAACCTCGTTTAGCGCCGACCGGATCTGGGCCGGTGCCTGCCAGGGGACAGGTGTGTCGCCCGCCGGTACAGCGCCCAGGAGCCGGCGTGCGGCTGGGTTCGCCAGCTCGACGGAACCCATTGGATCGACCACGACCATCGGGTCGGGGAACGCATCGATCGTTGACTGAGCCGTCTTCTGGGCGCGGAGCAGTCGGGCTGTCCCGGCCTGTCGATATTCGCGGATGGTCCGGGCCATTCGGTTGAAGGCGATCGAAAGCTCGCCCAGTTCATCTCGACGCCCGGATGCAACGACCTGGTCCAGGTCTCCCCTCGCCACAGCACGCGCCGCTACCGTGACGGCCCGAATCGGACGCTCGATCGACCGGCTGAGCCAGACCGAGATTCCCACCGCCATCGCGATGGCCGCAATCAGTGCACCGGCCATCCACCGCGTTGAGAGCGCTGCGTTCTCGCGAGCCTGAAGGTCCATCGCGCTCATGTTATCCTGGTTGAGTTGGAGGACCGCATCGGCACCCTCCCGGATCGCGTTGAAGGCGGGTAGTAACTCGCGGAAGTAGGCGTCGATTCGGGCGGGGCGTGTTCCCTCTGGCCATTCGAGGAACCGTTCAGCGGCGTCGGTGTACCTTTTGAACCAAGTTGACAGATTATCGGCCAGCTCCTGCTCGCCGGGCAGCGTAATGTTCCCTTGCTCGATCCGAAGCTGCTCCAGGAATCGTGCGCGATGCTCGGCATACTGCCGACGACCTCGCTCGTGTTGACCGGCGATCACGAAGAGGAGTCCAGAGTCCATTCGCTCGACTGCCTCCTTCATCCCCTGGGCCGCCAGCACGCTCCGGTAGTTCTCGCGCAGGATGCGATCGATGTTCCCACCCAGCCGGTAAAACATCCCCACGGCCCAAAGTCCAAGGGCGGCCAGGATCACCAGCGTGGGCAGGAGCCCAATCAGTATCCGAGTTCGAAGCGTGTGTACGGCCATCATGTCAAACCTCCTGAAGCGATCGGCGCGCCGTTGAGCGTTTGTTGTGGCCCACTTTGCGCAAGTCATCGCCCGGCCTGAATTACCGCTATCCATTTTTTGTGAGGCCGATCGTCGTGCGATGCGCAGCGTCGTGCAAGATGCAAGGGCTCGAATCGCGCGTCCGGCATCTTGCATGAATCGGTCAGAGTCCCAGATGTCGGCGCTTTCGGTAGAGCGTGCTGGGATCAATGCCGAGAATGCGGGCGGCTTCGCCGGGCCCCTGGGTTCGGTCGAGGATCAACCGGATATGCTCGGCCTCGATCTGATCGAGGGTGACGGGCTCACCAACGGCGATCCGGGGCAACTCATCGGTGCCCCGGGGTCGTTCGGCAATCACACGGCCGGGCAGGTCGTCGAGAGCGACTTCTGTCCCGATGGCGAAGATGGCGGCACGCTCCATCGCGTTCCGAAGCTCGCGGAGATTCCCGGGCCAGGAGTACCGGGCGATCGCCTCACGGGCAGCCGGACCGAGTCGCTCGATCGGCTTGCGCATCTGCCGGGCGAAAAAGCTCAAAAGATGCCCGGCCAGGTCGAGAAGGTCGGCCCGCTCGCGAAGCGGCGGCAAGGCCAGCTCCACGACGTTGAGGCGAAAGAGCAGGTCCTCGCGGAACTCTCCGGCGACGACAGCGGTGTCGAGGTCGCGGTTGGTCGCCGCGATCAGGCGGACGTCGGCCGATCGCGGGCGAGCCTCGCCAACCCGCTCATACTGCCGCTCCTGCAGGAATCGGAGGAGCTTTGGCTGGAGCGGCAGCGGCAGGTCGCCGATTTCGTCGAGAAAGAGTGTCCCGCCTTCAGCCGCGGCCACCTTCCCCTCCGTCGCGGCCACGGCCCCGGTGAACGCACCCCGGGCATGGCCGAAAAGCTCGCTTTCCAGCAACTCTGCGCCCAGGCTCGGGCAGCTCACTGTGACGAACGGACCGGCCGACCGTCGGCTCGCCGCGTGGATCGCACGGGCTAGCACGCCCTTGCCGGTGCCGCTCTCACCACGAATCAAAACCACCGCATCGGTCGCCGCGACTCTTTGACCCTGTTCAAGCACGGCCCGAACTTTTGGGTCGTCGCTCGCCATCTCGACCTCGGGGATTTCAATGGCGAGCCGTCGGGTCAGGTCGTCGACGCGGTTTTGAAGTCCCCGGAGCCGCTCCAGCCGTTCGAGCGTCGCGCGGATCTGTGCCGGTGTGAACGGCTTGGGTAGGAAGTCCATCGCCCCCCGGCGCATCGCCTCAACGGCCGCGTCTATCGTCCCGTGTGCGGTGATCATCACGGTCGAAGTTCTTGGCGACCGGCGGGCGATCTCGGCGAGCAGGTCGAGGCCCGAGTCGTTGCCGAGGCGAAGGTCGATCAGAGCCACGTCGATCCCGCCGCGCTCGATCGCGGCGATCGCCTGGCTCACGCCGGGAGCCTCCTCGACGCCGTGTCGCATCGCCTCCAGCGCGATGCGCAGGGTCTTTCGGATATTCGGCTCGTCATCAACGATCAGGGTCTGCATGATGGGTTATGGGTTTGAGGGCGCCTCGTCTTCCCGATTCCCAATTGTGACGAGCACGGCTCCGGAGGCAAGCCCGGCCGCTCAGGAGAGTTCGAGGAGAAGTATCGATCAGAGCCGCATATCACCCAGCCTCGGCGCCTCGACAACCCGCGGGCACTCTGGGAGCGAGCCAAGGAAGGTCCGGCCGTAGGGCTTGGTTAGCACTCTTGGATCCAGGATGACGACGATACCGCGATCCGTCCGGCTTCGGATCAGACGTCCGAAGCCCTGCTTTAGCTTGATCACGGCCTCGGGAACCTGGTACTCCACGAACGGATTCCCGCCGCGCCGGCGGATGTCTTCCAGTCGAGCCTCAAGGAGTGGGTGCGTTGGGACCGCGAACGGAAGTCGGGTGATGATCACGTTGGAGAGCGTCTCGCCGGGGACGTCCACTCCTTGCCAGAAACTGTCCACGCCGAAGATCACGCTGTTGATGTCGGCCTTGAACGCCTCGACCATCTTCGAGCGTGGGAGGCCGTCGGACTGTGAGAAGACCGCGATCTCGCGGCTCGCCAGCCAGGGGGTCAGGGCTCGCGTCGCGGCCTCCATCATCTTGTACGACGTGAACAGGACGAACGCCTTGCCGTGCGTCTGAGCCAGGTAGTACGCTACTGCCCGAATGGCCACCTGCTCAAAGTCTCGCGGCTGTTCGGAAGGGTCGGGGAGGTTGTTCGGCAGGTGGATTTTCACCTGGTTCGCATAATCAAACGGGCTGCCCAAGGCGAGGGTCTCGGCGGCGGTCAGGCCGATCCGTCCCCGGAAGAAATCGAACCTCGGCGGTGAACCGACGCAGAGCGTCGCCGAGGTCAGAACGCAGGTTGGAACCTCGGTGTAGAGCAGCGTTCGCAGACTCGGCCCGACGTCCAGCGGCGAGGCCGCCAGGCGGACGCGCAACCGGCTCTTCTGTTCGACCTCGATCCAGTAGACCGCCGCCTCGGCCGCCTGCCGGTTCCACGCGGCGATCTGGTCGGCCAGCGCCCGGCACCGCTCCTCAGCGGCGACCAGCTCCACCTTTTCCTCGGGCTTACTGATCGCCTCGGCGCCCCGGCCGATCGCCGTGGCGAGTCGGCGCAGTTCCTCGCAAACGTGCTCGCTCCAGGCGGGAGCCTTGCGGAGCCTGCCGTTGTACCCCTGGGCCTGCGAGCCATACCAGCTCGCGGCCCGGTTGAAGAAGTCCTCGGCGGCGTCTCGGGTCTTCTGGGCCTGGCGGATCGCCTCGGCGCACACGTCTCGGTGGCTGGCGAGCATGCCCTTGCCGGTCCGGCCGTTGTAGAGCCGGGCCAGCGCCAGGTCCACGCCGACGTTCGAGAGCTGCACCCCCATCCGTTCACCAGCGACTGCTTCCAGCGTGTGCGCCTCGTCGATCACCGCGACCTGATAATCCGGGAGCAGGCCGAAGCCCTCGCCGCGAAGGACCAGGTCGGTGACCAGCAGCGCGTGGTTGACCACCAGCACGTTCGCCGTCCGCATCCGCCGGCGGGCCTTGAAGAAGAAGCATTCGGAGTGGTTCGGGCACTGCCGGCCCAGGCAGTTATCGTCCTCGCTCTGCACCGCCTCCCAGACGCTCGGCATCGGGCGGAAGTCGAGGTCGGACCGGCTCCCGTCGCCCGTCCGCTTCGACCACATCCGCAGGGTGACAAGCTGGTCGATCTCCTCCTCGCGCTGGAAGAGGAGGTTCTGCCGCTTGATCGCCACCTCCAACCGGCGCAGGCTGATGTAGTTCGACCGCCCCTTCACCAGGACCGCCGTGAACTCCTCCGGCATCACGGACTGAAGGAACGGGATGTCCTTGGCGACAATCTGTTCCTGAAGGGCGATCGTGTGCGTCGAGACGACAACCTTGGTCTTCGGAGTTGCCGTGGACTGGATGGCCGGGACGAGGTAGGCGAAGCTCTTGCCGACTCCGGTGCCGGCCTCCACGACGAGGTGGCCCGGTTTCTCGATGGCGCGGGCCACCGCCTCGGCCATCGCGAGTTGCTCCGGTCGATGTTCGTACCGGGGCAGCCGCCGCGCGATCGCGCCGCTGGGACCTAGGATCGAAACGGGGTCCAGGTTCGCCATGCTCTCCTCGACGATCCGACGTCGTCCGACGGGCCGGGATCGATCGCGATTTCAGCCCAGGGAATCCAGTTCGAGCTTCGCCTGATACTCGACCGGAGCCCAGGACATGATGAACCGGATTCGCCGCCGTTCGCAATCGGAGAGTCCGGCCCCGGGATCGCGGAAGACCCTCTCCAGCAGGTCCACCCGATCGGACGATGACATCCCATCGAAGTCGGGCGAGACCATTGAACCGTAAATCCCGTGATCATCCACCAGTTCGAGCTGATCGATCCGGAACCGACCTCGCAGAATGCTCTCGACTTTCGGGAGAAGATCGGGCAAGGACTCGCACGCCCGGCCACCAGCCAGAATATCGTCCCTGTCCTCCTCATCCTCGACCGGGCCGACCGGGCCGTACTCGTCCGGGGTGAATGGTGCAATGAATACGACGCGATCCTGCTCACGGCGGGTCAACTTCATCGACCGGTCGCGCAGGGCACGATCGATCTGTCTCTGGCGGTCCAGGGGCTGCAAGCCCTCAAAGTCGGGCGAGACCATGACACCGGTAATGCCCTCGTTGCCGCTCAGGTCCAGATGGTCGACCTGAAAATGGTTTCGGAGGGCCCTCTCTACCTTTTCTGTAAGTTCCATAGTTCGGTCCCCTCTCTCACGATGACCTGGGCCGCGTTCAGCAGGTCCGAGGAGTTCTTCTTAAGAGCATCGCCGCGAATGCCGCGGAGGCGTCCGTTCCGTTTCAAGTAGGCTCGTAGGCTGGCCTCGGAGGCGAACCGGAGGTTGTTATTCCAGAGGGTTGAAGCCAAGCTCATGGCCTCCCTGATAATGACTGCCGACCGCGCGATTTCCTCCTCTGTCCTTCGCTTCCTCCGGGCTCGATCCTCATGGATCTCGAGGAAGCCGCTGGCCCGAAATAACTCCGACAGGTCATGTCGCCCCTCGAAGGAGGAGTCTTTCTGCCAGTGAATCGCCCGGAGCATGCACTCGACAGCCAGCCCGCTGCAGTACATCGCCAGGGCATACCTATTACCGGCCTCGTGGATCTCACTGGCCTGCCGAATCCGCTCCCCGGCGGCCCGATAGTATTCCTCGGCGGTGAAGATCATGGGCCTAGACCGATCCCCCGTTCGGCCGTCCCCACGACCGCCCCGGCCCGCATCCTTCACGGCTCCTTCCATTCTACCACGGAGCCGGCGCCCGTCTTCACGATCGGCCGATGACGCCCTGGGTCGGGCTGGAGGCGGTCGCATACAGTTTCTTCGGTATCCGCCCGGCGCCGTAAGCGAGCCGGCCGGCCTCGATCGCCATCCGCATCGCGTGGGCCATCCGCAGGGGGTCGCGCGCCCCGGCGATCCCGGTGTTGAGCAAAACCCCGTCGCAGCCCAGCTCCATCGCGATCGCAACGTCGCTTGCCGTCCCGACGCCCGCATCCACGATCACCGGATAGGACGGGTCGTTCCCCTTGAGGTCTTCGAGGATGATCCGGATGTTGTTCGGGTTCAGCACGCCCTGGCCGCTCCCGATCGGGCTGCCGGCTGGCATCACGCTGGCGGCGCCGGCCTCCTTGAGCCGGCGGGCCATGATCGGGTCGTCGCTGGTGTAGCAGAGGACCTGGAACCCCTCGGCCACCAGCACCCTCGTCGATTCGAGCGTGGCGACCGGGTCGGGGAGCAGCGTCCGGGGGTCGGCCAGGACCTCCAGCTTCACCCAGTCGGAGCCAGGGTTTCCCAGCCCTTCGAGCAGCTCGCGGCCGAGCCGGGCGGTGCGAAGCGCGTCGTCGGCCGAGAAGCATCCGGCCGTGTTCGGCAGGATCGTATATCGATCCGGGTCGAGGAAGTCGAGCAGGCTGCGCCCCTCCCGGTCGAAGAGACGCTCGCGGCGGACGGCGACCGTCACCACCTCGGCGCCGCTGGCGTCGAGGCAATCGCGCATCAGTTCCAGCGTCGCATATTTCCCGGTCCCGACGAACAACCGGCTGCGAAAGGTGTGGCCGCCGATCGTCAGCGATTCGGGGGCGAGCAGATCGGCAGGAGGATTCTCGGGCGCACCGCCGCCGACCAGCGTGACGATCTCGAGAACGTCGCCGGAGACGACCGAGGTCTCGGCGTGCTGCCGACGCGCGACCAGGTCGCGGTTCCTCTCGACCGCGACGAACTCGTGCCGGACACCCAGTGTTCGAAGCAGTTCGGCGACGGTCAGTGGCCCGGCCAGCTCGCGGTGCTCGCCGTTGATGGTGACATGTATGGTCGTGGGTGACACCGGTCAGATCCCCCTGGCCGGGGGCCGCGACCGTCGGGCCGGCGGCGGCGCCCGGTCCTCGTCGTGCGATGGGCCTCGCCCTGGAATGTCGATGGTTCATCGTATCTCCGCTCTCTCCGCGTGGTCAAGCCGCGCCGGAGGTCCGGCGCCGAACCCTTTCAGCGACCGGCATCGATATTGCACCCAGGTTTCCGACGAGATGGAAATAACCGAATCGGCCCAATTTCTCCGGAAGGAGACTGACTGATGACACTCCTGGAAATGGCCCTGGGTCTTGGGATGCTCGCGATAGCCGGCACGCTCGCGGTCGCGCAGGAGTCTGCCACGAAGCCAGCCGCGGCGGGGAAAACCTGCACCCCTGAGGACCTCGTCGGCCGCTATTTCATCATCTCGGGCGAGAAGTACGGCATGGCGGAGCCCGAGGACCGCGTCAAGGGGACCGTCGTGACCTTCAGCAAGGAAGAAGTCCTCGTTGCCGACAAGGACAAGAAGGAGCTGTACTCGGCGACGTACAAGCTCGACTCGACGAAGAACCCGGCGACCATCATCATGACCAGCCGGGTCCGCGGCTCGTCTGGTGAGGAGGCCCGTGGCCTGATCGAGAAGGACGGTGACACCGTCCGGCTGATCTACGCGCTGCCGACCGGCGAGATTCCCCGCGGCTTCAAGACCCGCGAGAAGCAGTTGATGTTCGTCCTGAAGAAGGAAAGCTGAGCGCGAGAGTTTCGAGCGAACTCGGGGCGCGGTTGGACGAAGCTGGCCGGCGTCCCGGGGCACGCCGTCGGATCGGGCGATTGCCCCGGCCGGGTCGACCGGGTAGAACAGAGGCTTCCGAGACGCGGCATGACCCTCGATGCCCCGGAGGCCCTCCCCCCGATGCGTCGGATCCCGATCTGGTTCGTGATGGCGGCGATCGCGGTTCTGGCCCTGCTCCTGGCGGAGGCCGCCATCCTCCTCTCGCCGTTCGGGCCGAGGAATGGATCGGGCCTCGCGAGCGAGTTCGTGCCTCCGGCCGGGTATCGTGCCGAGACGGCGACGGGCTCGGCCCGATGAGGCTTAACGACCTCATAAAGCTGCTGGCTTGGGCCGGTCTCTATGCGGCCCTCGCGACGACCTGGGTCGCGGTCGCCCGATGGGTCGTAGAGCCAATGCTAACCGCCAGGCCGCTCGGGCCGGTCGCGCTCGGCATCCAGAAATACCTGTACGTCCCGCCGGTGCAGTTCCTCACGCAGGACCCTGTCGGCCAGTGGCGCGAGCTGGCGTCGGCCGTCGTGATCGCTCTCGCGATGCACGCGGCGATCGTGATCCGACCGGGTCGGGCGGCGTCGAGGGGCCTGGAAGTCATCCTTGGAGTGGGCGCCGCGGCGTTCCTCGGGGTCGCTGTGCTGGCCGGCTACCGGCAGGATTACTTCTTCTACGAGGAGATCTGGTATCACGTCCTGCGTGGGGAGGACCCGTGGTTTCTTGTCTTCGGGATGCTCGGCCAGTATCCGCTGAACGCCTATGGGCCGCTGTTCAACCTGTTCGCCGGTGCGGCCTGGATCAACCCCCGGGCACCCCGGTTGCTCGGCGCCTTTGCCTACCTGATGTTCGCGGCGGCGACGTGTCGGGCCTTCGCCGCAAGAAAACCCGGACGCGCGATCGCCTGGCTGGCGCCGCTGGTCTTGCTGGCGAATCCCTATCCGTGGATCGAGGCGGCGTTCTATGGTCACTTTGACGTGATGGTGGCACTCACGACGCTGGCCGCCGTCCGGGCGCGCGAGCGAGGGCGCGAGGCGATCTCGGGTCTCTGGCTGGCCGCGGGCGTCTTGCTGAAGTACCTGCCGCTTGCGCTCCTGCCGATCCTCGCCGACGACCGTGAGGGCAAGCCCTTTCGGTTCCGTGGTCGTTTGCTGATGACGGCGATCGTCGTGATTGCGGGCGGGATGGCGATTAGCGTGCTGGTCTGGGGCGGATCGACGTTCCGGCCGATGGGGCTGGCGGCGTCGCGTCCGGCGATGGGGGCCTCGCTCGCCTGGGCGATCCGGGGCCCGTACTCGCCGCTACGGGGAACCGAGATCGCCGCGAACATCGAGACACTCTCAACCCTGGCGCAGCTCGGGGCGATCGCGGCGGCCTGGTGGTGGTCGCGGACGCGTCGACCGGCGATCGAGGCGGTCGTCTTCTCGGCGGTGATGGGGCTGGTCGTCTTCTACCGGGTCGGCTATCCGCAGTACCAGATGTCGCCATTCGTGCTGGGCTGGGCCTGGCTGCTCGACGGGTGGGACCGGCTCCGATTCCGGGCCGTGCCGGCCCTGGCGGTCGGGCTGTATACCGCCTGGATCGGCGCGGTCGATTCGCTCTACCTCCTCGACGACGTCTGGCGTCTGGAGGTCGGCTGGTACTGGGTCGAGCAGATGGCGGGGTTTCTGGTCCTTTTGCTGGGCGTGGGGGTGGTGGCGTCGGTGGTCGCGGCCGAGCCGGCGGGCCGTCGCGAGGACGGATCGGGCCAGGTGCGGGAGGGACCGATCGAGGAGGCTCGCCCATGAATCGGGGTGTTCAGATCGTCGGGGTTGCATCGCACTTCGTCTGGATCTGGACGATCGCGGGATGCGGCCCGCCGGAGATTGGACCGCCTCCCGGGCCGCCGCCGGGCGCCCGAGGGACCCCGATGCACCGATCGCCCCCGATGACGCCGATCGCGATGCCGATCCCCCGGCCCGCCGCTCCCGATCGGTCGGCGATGCCCGAGGTGGTCCGCGCGAACAATGCGCTCGCGGTCGACCTCTACCGGGCCATCCGGGCGCGGCCGGGGAACCTGCTGATCGCGCCCCCCTGCGTGACGACCGGCCTGGCAATGCTCCGCGCTGGGGCCCGCGGCGAGACGGCCGACGAGATCGACCGGGCCCTCCACCGGAGCGGCCCGCTCCCCGACGGCGGCCTCGCCGCGATGCTCGGCGACCTCAACGCCGACGGCCCCGATGCGACGTTCCAGGTCCGCCTGGCCTCGGCCGCCTGGCTCCAGCGGGGATACCCGATCCGCGAGGACTTCCGCCGGGCCCTCCGCGCGACCTTCGCGGTCGACGAGGACCCGCTCGTCGATTTCGAGGGCCATCCCGACCGAGCCGCCGCCCTCATCAACGACTGGATCGCCGGGCGAACCGGCGGCAAGATCGCCGACGTCGTCCCTCCCGAATCGGTCCGGGCGCCCGCCCGGATGGTGCTGACCTCCGCCCTGTATTTCCGCGGCCAGTGGGTCGAGACCTTCTTCGAGGAGGCCACGCATGAGGCGCCCTTCCGCCCCTCGCCCGCCTCGGAGATCACCGTCCGGATGATGTCGCTTCACTCGTACATCAAAACACTATCCTACGCGGATCGCGGCACTTACCGGGTCGTCTCGATCCCCTGCGGCCGGGGCGCCTTCTCGATGCTGATCTTCCTGCCGGACGCCATCGATGGCCTCGACGCGATGGAATCGGCCCTGAGCGTCGAGGGGATTGAGGCCGACCTCGCCCGCCTCCGACGCCCCGACGAGATCCGGCTGGAACTGCCGAAATTCCGGCTCCGGACGAGCGATGACCTCATTGGGACTCTCCGCTCGCTGGGGATCTCGCGGGCGTTCGATCGTCCGCGGGCCGACTTCTCGGGGATCAACGGCCGGCGATCCGACCTGTTCCTCTCCGGGGCCCGGAGCAGCACGTTCATCGACGTGGACGAGAAGGGTATTGAGGCCGCGGGCGTGACCTGGGTGGTCGTCGCCGACTCCTTCGGCGACGAGGTGCCCGAGGTCGTGGTGGATCACCCGTTCCTCTACGCGATCCGCGACGATCGCTCGGGGACCTTGCTCTTCCTGGGCCGCGTCATTGATCCCGGGACGGACAAATCTCGGTGAGGCGACGGAACGGGTCGCCCATCGAGGGCCCGACAACGGGGGCCCTCGGGATCGAACGGTTCCGATTTCGACACCCGTCGTCGGAGGCCGTTTGAGCCGACGCGGCGGACGGATAAGATAGCGGGTGGGAGGCTTCCCGATGCCATTACGCGACCACTTCCGACCGCCGCTCTCCACCCGCGATTCCTGGGACCGACTGCACGGTCAATGGCCCGCGATGATCGTGATCGCGCTCGATCGCCTGCTCCCAGAGCGTTACGTGGCCGGGCCCAGCATCCACATGGGATCGGCCGTTGCCACCGATTTCCCGACGTCGGATACGTATGAGGTCCGCGTCTACGACGAGCGGTCGGGGCAGCGGCTGGTGGCGGCCATCGAGATTCGTCAGCCCGGCCAACAAGGATCGGGCCGAGCGCCGCCACGCCTTCCTCGCGAAGTGCGCCGTGATGCTCCAGCAGGGGGTTTGTGTCGCAATCGTGGACATCGTGACGACCCGATCCGCCAACCTCTATCGCGAGTTGATGGAATTCCTCGGCCAGCCCGATCCCTCGTTCGCCGGGGAGGAGCCGTCGCTCTACGCCGCCTCGATCCGGTGGTCGGACCGAATCGATCAATGGCGGCTCGAAGCCTGGGCCTATCCCCTGGCGCCCGGCGATGCGCTCCCGACGCTACCGCTCTGGCTGGCCGAGGACCTCGCCGTTCCCGTCGAACGCGAAGCGACCTACGAGGAGACCTGTCGCGTCCTCCGCATCCCGACGGTTTAATCCGAATCCGAGGAGATCCCGTCATGTCCTCAGTCGCTCAACACCCGATCGAGGGCGGCACGCCCAACGTGGCCGACTGCATCCCGGCGCGGTCTCGCGCCAGAGCCTGGCCGCCCGGGCCCGTGACGATCCTCGCGACGATGGCCGTCGGGGCTTCACTCTTCTGGATTCTCATTGGGAATCCGGAGCTTGCTAGGGGTTTCTTCGCCCGCTACGGTTGGCCATTCTCAGGATACTTCTCGGGTCCCATCACTGCGGCGGCCGACGTTGTGATCGCGGTGTCCATCCTGGCGTCGACCTGGATGATTACCCAGACCGGGATTATCCTGCTCGGCCGGTCCACGAACCTCCGCTTCCTCCGCCACCTCGTCGGCCTGGTGACCGCGTGCGCCCTGCTCCTGGCGCTCTACCGGCTGAGAAGCGAGTTCTTCACCGAGTTGTTCATCCTCTCCTACAATTATGGTTTCGCCAGCTTCCTGATGCTGGTCAGTTGCCGACTCCTCCGCATCGAGCTACCCGGCCGCGATCGCCCGAGGTAAAGGCCGAACCTGCCGGGTTGCGACCCCTCGCCGCGGATTCCGGCAGCAGATGCGCGGAGGAACCATCGGGACTCAGGACGACTTTCCTCGCTCGTCCCTGGCCTCGCGGACGAACCGAACGGCCAGATCTACGTTTCCGACCCGCTGGCTCCACTCCTCGCGCATGCGGTCCATGCGCTCGACGGCTCGCCGCATTGCATTGGAATCACGCCTCCCGGCGAGGACCCGTTCGACGGCTGCCTGGACGTCGAGATCTGTCGCAACATTCTTCCTGGGATCGAGGATTGGCATGGGCGGTCGCTCCGTTGTTATCGTAGGGGACTTGCCGCACCCGCCGCATCCTGACGGACTCATGGTCTCCGCGAGGGTCTTGCGTGACACGACCCGATCGATCGCGAACCGCCTGGTGGATCCCCCGTCCCTCGACGCTCTTCACGGCGATGGCCGCGAGTCTCTCTCTCGGGGCGATGGTCACGCTCGACCAGAATCTCGGCAAGCCCCCGGCCGCCCTTGTGGGCTGGCCTTTCACTTACCAGGTGATCCCTCGCACCACTACGGGCGTCCCGAGGTTCGACGCCGGCGCGCTGGCGGCCGACATCGCGATCGCGGCGGCCCTGCTCGCATCCGCCTGCATCAGCACGCAGGTGATGGCTTGCCGCCTTGCCCCCTCCGCGCGATTGACCATCCGATCGGCCTGCCTCTGGATCGTCGGCTTCGCCCTCTACCTCGGGCTGTTGAGGACGGCATGGCTTGCCCTCGTTTATCTCCTCCTTGCGGGCCTGCTTTATGCCCTGGCAAGCCCGGTCCTCCTGCTCCTGATCTGGATCGGGTTGCGGGGCGTGGATCGGCAGGAAGGCTCGTGAGGGACCGCGCCCGGATCACGAGCCCTCGCCGCAGATCTGCGCGACCTTGGACGTCCGATGCTCGCCCAGGACAGTCCGGATCGTCCCGGAGCTGGAGCGCATCACGATCGACTCGGTCGTGGCGCCGCCGGTTGAGAACCGGACGCCCTGCACGAGCGCCCCATCCGTGATCCCGGTGCAGGCAAAGAAGACGTCGTCACCCTTCACGAGATCGTCCACCGTGAGAATCCGGTCGAGGTCGTATCCGGCGTCGATCGCGGCCCGGCGCTCGCGGTCGTCGCGGGGAAAGAGCCGGCCCTGGATCGCGCCGCCGAGGCACTTCAAGGCCGCCGCGGCGACGACGCCCTCGGGCGTCCCGCCGATCCCGAAGAGCAGGTCGCGGCCCGAGCCGGGACGCGCCGCGGCGATCGCGCCGGCGACGTCGCCGTCGGGGAGCAAGTAGACGCGCGAGCCGAGCGTCCGGACCCGACGGATGATCTCCTCGTGCCGGGGCCGGTCGAGGATCACGACCGTCACCTCGCGCACCGCGAGGCCCTTCGCCCGAGCCACGGCCCGGATGTTGTCCTCGATCGGGGCGTTGATGTCGATCGTGCCGGCGGCCTCGCGACCGGTCGCGATCTTCTCCATGTAGACGCATGGTCCCGGATCGAACATGGTCCCCCGCGCCGAGACCGCGACCACCGAGAGCGACCCCGGCAGCCCGTGCGCGACCAGGCGCGTCCCGTCGATCGGGTCGACCGCGACGTCCACCTCCGGACCCGCGCCGGTGCCGATCTCCTCACCGTTGAAGAGCATCGGCGCCTCGTCTTTTTCCCCCTCGCCGATGACCACCACACCGGCCATCGGCACGGCGTTGAAGAACAGCCGCATCGCGTCGACGGCGCTGCCGTCGGCCGCGTTCTTGTCGCCGCGGCCCACCCAGCGTGCGGCCCCCAGCGCCGCGGCCTCGGTCGTTCGGACCAGGTTTAGCGCCAGATCATTCTCAGGCATCGGGTCTAACCGTTGCGGGACGCTCGCGGTCGCCGGCATGGTGTCTCTCCAGATGCTTTTATTGTTTGTGAAATCACTTTTAATTATTAATATTGACCATGAATAATTTCCAGTAATCAGATGGGCCTCAAGGACAGGCAATCGGGTCAAGGGCGTCAGGGTAACTCGCGGATTCGGAGGCCGCGGAACTCGACAGGGGCGCCCTCGGATTCGAGGCAAAGGTAGCCCGAGGCCGGAGTGCAGCCGGCACCGCCGGAGACCTCCTCGCCGTTGACCCAGAGGCGGATTTCGCCGTTGATAGCCCGAATATAATAGTGGTTCCACTCACCGACGCCCTTACTCCGCTGCTTCGTGGGGAAGCTTCGGCTACCGTCGGGCGAGATCGGGGGGAATGGCCGCATCTTTGACGTCCCGACCGGGAAAACGTCGCCGTTGGTTGTGAACCAGTCGGCCTTCTTGCCGGTTTGTTTCTCGTATTGCTGGGTGTATCCGTGGTCGAGGACCTGCACCTCAATCCCGCCGCGAGGGAGCTGATTCGGTTTGATCCCCTGGAACGCCGAGTCGGGGGCCCAGACGAAGATTCCTGAGTTGCCACCCGACTGCAGATGCCGCCACTGCGCGATCATCTCGAAGTTCTTCACCGGCCTGACCGTCCGGATCACACCGACCGGCCGACCAGTGCAGTGGACCAGATCACCCTTCCAGGTCCAGGTTTCGGGGCGGCAATTCACCGCCGCGAAGTCGGATTCGCCCATGGATCGCCAGCCTGGACCGGTTCCGTCGACCCGCGCCGAGGGGATTGAACCGGTGCCCGGTACCTCGTCGCAAAGGGTCTCCGTTATCGGCGCCAGAAGGGCCATCGACAGGACAATCCAACCAACATTCTGACGTGGCAAGGGGGACGTCATAACGTCTTCCTCCGAAGAAACGAATGTCACGAATCGCGACGCTCTCATAATGCCCGCGCGAGAGGCCCTGAGCAAGGGGCCCGAGCCCCCCCTTGCCGGACCACCCCCGGATTGTGTTACCATACCGAGCCTCTGACATGATCCTGCCATTCATTGGCAAGATACTGGCGCAAGCTTCCAATCAGGAGATGTGGCGTGGTGAAGCCGTATTGGGCCAAGCGTGGATTCACGCTCATCGAGCTTTTGGTGGTGATCGCAATCATTGCTGTATTGATCGCGTTGCTCCTTCCAGCGGTGCAGGCAGCCCGCGAAGCGGCGCGACGTATTCAGTGCACCAACAACCTCAAGCAGATCGGCCTGGCGCTGCACAATTACATGACCTCGGTCGGGGTTTTCCCTCCGGGGCGATTCAATAGTTACATCCCCGGAGCTGGGAATTGCTGGGGAGCGTACTCACAACTCCTGTCCGAGCTGGACCAGGCGGCGATTTTTAATTCATTCAACTTCAATCTGGCTCCGGACAGCACGTCTTCAGCCCTCGCGAACTCGACTGGGTTTCAGACGTTCCTCACTCCGCTGCTCTGCCCCTCGGATTCGCCTCCTGTCTTGATCAACGTTGGTGGTCCGCTGTTCGCCACGCACAATTACGACCTGAGCACTGGGTCGGGCTACCCAGTCGTGCAGATGCCGATCCCACCACTGACCGGTCAGCCAAACGGCATTTTCTTCGAGAACGCAAGGATCAGTCCGGCAAGCATTACCGACGGGCTCTCGAACACGGTGGGGATCACCGAGACGATCCGGTCGCAGGCGTCGGATACTTATGCAAACAATCCGCTGGGCGTCTTTCTTGTTACGGGAAACAACTCAACGACTGGGCCGCCGCTGAACTCCAATGCCGACTACGCCTCGCTCTGTCTGAGCTTGCCGCCCAGTACCCAGCAGTTTCAACACACGCGAGGGGTACGCTGGCACTATGGAGCGCCGGGACATACGCTTTACAATCACCTGAGGGCCCCGAACGACCCCCAGCCCGACTGTCGCGGGGGGCTTCCGTTCAGTAACGTCGCGAACCCGTTCTGGGGGTGGATGTCGCTGAATATCGCCGCGCGGAGCCGGCACCCTGGCGGCGTCAACTCGCTCCTCTGCGACGGGCACGTGCAGTTCGTGAAAAATTCGATCAACGTGCTGGTCTGGCAGGGGCTCGGCAGCCGGAACGGCGGCGAGGTAATTAGCTCGGACGCTTATTGACGTGCCGAATCATCGTCCGGCCGGCGAGTCGGCACGTCGGACGTGAATGTAGCGATCCGCGAACTTCAGGAACGTCGGCCAGTTCGGGCCGGTGGTGTGGCCGCCCCGATGCTGCCGGAAGGCCAGTTCGCCCGAGATCAGCGCCGTCTCGACCTCGGGGAACTCGTCGGTGCCGAGGTCCTTTTTGCCGAGCAGGCGATAGACCGGCCCGGCGGCGACCTCCGCGAGGAAGCTCCCCCGCTGGTCCACCCACTGGCCCTCGGCGCCCGGCCCTGATGACGCCCCATAACTGACAAAAACCGGCCGTGGTGCGCACAGAGCAATCAATTCGTGGGCGTCGACGGGCAGGTCGCCCGGCGTGAGCGGGCCGCCGTACTTCAGGAAGTTCCCGGCCATCCAGTGGTACTCGCCCGAGCCGGTCAGGTTCTCGACCAGCTCGCCGAACCGCCGACGATGCAGCTTCGCCCCGCCCTCGCCCGACGAGCCGATGAAGCCGATCGCGAACCGAGAGTCATACGCCATCGCCACCAGCGCCGCCTTGCCGTACCGGGAGAGCCCCTCGATCCCGACCTGCCTTGCGTCGACGGTTCGATCCGTCTCGAAGTAGTCGAGCGCCCGGCTGGCGCCCCAGGCCCAGGCCCGGAGAGCCCCCCAGTCGTCGGGCTTCCGCGGACGGCCCCGGTTGCAGAGCCCGATGATCCCCCGAGTCAGCCCGGCGCCGTTGTCGGCCTGGATGCTGTTTGGGACGATCACCGCGAAGCCCCAGCCGTGCGCCAAAACCTGCTCTCGCCAGGGCGGCGGGCCGAAGGTGAACCGACGCGGGCCGCCCTTCTTCGTCGCCGCCTTGCCCGGAGTCGGCGCGGGCCGGGGCGTGAGCCAGTCGAAGCCAAACTCCAGCATCACCGGGACTGGTCCCTTCGCCCCGGCCGGGGTCGTCAGGATCATCACCATCTCGACCGTGATCCCCGGGTACCGGGCGTTGTCGACGTGTCCGATCAGTCGCTTCGTGATCGCGGGGACCTCGCCCACCTTCTCGCGAGTCGTCTCCTTGACCTCCCAGGTCACCGACGGCATGTCCTTCGGCACTCGGCCGTAGACCTCGCGGTCGAAATCCTCGAGGATTTCCGGCCGACGCTTTTTCCACCACTGGTCGGGCGTGGTGATCTTCTGGCCGTCCTTCGCGATCAGTGGATCGGGCAGGCTGCCGGGATAGGGGTTGGCCTTCGACTCGTCGTAGTTCGCCGCGTTGGCGGCGCGGGGGTTCATCCCGTTGGCGCCCGGGCGCAGTTCCTTGATCCCGAGGGCCTCCATCATCAGCCTATGATCCTGCTGAGCCGTCATCGGCGGCGGGAGCTCGTCGCCCGTCGCCGATGTCTGACCTGCGGCGGGCGAGACGATCGAGGCGGACAGAGAGAGCCAAACGGCGAGGGAGCGCACCATGGGAAAGGTCTCTTCGAGATGCGGATGACCTTGACGCGATGATCGACTGTTGTAGCAGCCGGGATGGTCCGGCGGAAGCCGCGACCTCCAGCTTGCGGCCGCCGGGTCGGGCCCTCGATAATATTCATACTCTCCACCCGAATCGGCGGATAGGGAGACGGCCGGGCCTCCGCCGGCGCGACCGCGATCGAGGAAAACGGGCGGGAGTCGCAATGCTGTTCGAGTTGCAAGACCTGACCAAGAATTATGGCCGTGTACGGGCGCTACGGGGGCTCTCGGTTACGGTACCCCAGGGAGCCATCGGGCTGCTCGGGCCGAATGGCGCCGGTAAGACGACGATGATCCGCTCGATTCTCGGCCTGGTCGCCGTGGATGGGGGATCGGGTCGGGTGCTCGGGATGGATATCCGCACCGATCGACTGGCGATCCGACAGGCTGTCGGGTTCGTCCCCGAGGATGATTGCCTCTTCCCAGGGATGAACGGGATCGGAGCGGTCGCCTACGCCGGTGAACTGGTCGGCATGCCGACCCGCGACGCCCTCCGTCGCGCCCATGAGGTGCTCGATTACGTCGGCCTGGGGGAAGCCCGGTATCGAAAGTCTGACTCGTACTCGACCGGGATGAGGCAGCGGCTCAAAATCGCATCGGCCATTGTCCACGATCCGCGCCTTCTGATCCTTGACGAACCGACCAACGGCATGGACCCCGCCGGCCGCGACGACGTCCTGCGGCTCGCTGTTGACCTGGCGCGGAACAAGGGAATGAGCCTGTTGTTCGCCAGCCACCTGCTGCCGGACGTCGAGGCCGTCTGCGACCACGTGATAGTGATCGGCCATGGTCGACTGCTGCTCCAGGGGCGGATCGCTGAGCTGGAGAAGCCGCACAACCGCGAGTTCGAGCTGCGTGTGAAGGGCGATCCTCGGGCGTTTTCGGCCAGGCTGGCAGAGATCGGGATCGCGACCGAGCCGGTCGACGATCACCTGCTCGTCGCTCTCCCCGAGGGCACCGGCCCGCGCACTATCTGGGAGGCCGCTCAGCGGGCAGGCGAGCAGGTGCGCGCCTTCCGACCGCGTCGAAGCACTCTCGAGGAGGTCTTCCTCGGCGCCGTGGAGGAGGACGCCTGATGCCGATCTTCGACCAGGGCTATCAGCACTGGGACGGCCGGCTTTCCGGCCAGGCGACGCGATGGGTTGCGATCGCGAGGCGGGGCGTCACGGTCGCGATGGGCAATCGATGGACGCGACTGACGGTCCTGTCCGCGCTCGGACCGCCGATCTTGCTGGCCCTCTTCCTGGTCTTCTGGGGACTCTTCGAGCAGAAGTCGTCGTTCCTCACGCCTTTTCTCATCTTCCTGGACAACCTCCCCGAGGAACTGAAAAATGGCCCACGCGGGTTTCGGACGACGATCTGGACGCTGGCGTTCCGTCAGTTTTTCGAGGTGCAGCTTGTCTTCCCGATGATTCTGACGCTGCTGGTCGGCCCGGACCTGATCAGCCAGGATCTGCGCTTCAACGCCATCCCGCTGTACCTTTCACGGCCGGTCCGTCGGTTCGAATACTTCCTGGGCAAGCTAGGAATCATCGCGGCGTACCTCGCGGCCGTGACGATCGGCCCGGTCCTGCTCGCGTTCGCGGTCGGATACGCCTTCAGCCTGGATTTTCACGTCGTACTCGACACCGCCCGCGTGCTGACCGGCTCCCTCGCGTACGCAGCGATCGTGACGGCCTCGGCCTCACTTCTGATGCTGGCGTTCTCGTCGCTCTCGCGAAACTCACGATACGTCGCCGCGATGTGGCTGGGATTCTGGTTTGTCAGCTCGATCGCCTCCGGCATTCTGCAATCGACCGTCGGCGCTGAGTGGTGCCCGCTCGTCTCGTACCGGACCAACCTCGACCGAATCCGCGACGCCCTTCTTGACTCGGAAACCTCGTGGGACCGCATGACGAGCCTCGGCCAGGTGAGCCCCCGATCGCTCCCCATGCGGCCGTTCCAGCCCCGTCGCCGTCACCATCGGGCCGACGACGAGGCACCACGCCGGTCGCCCTGGGCGCCCCGAACATATCCCTGGGAGTGGTCGGCGGCCGTCCTCGCCGCCCTCGCCGCTGCCTCGCTCCTGGTCCTGACCACCCGGGTCCGCGGCCTCGACCGCTTGCGATAGACCAAAAGTGGATAACCATGCAGGAGAACCGAGGAGGAACCACGAAAGACACGAAAGACACGAAAAATTCAAAAATGCAATAGATTTAATAGTTTGTAAAAATTGTAACGTATTGTAATTTATTTTCGTGTACTTCGTGTTTTTCGTGGTTGCTCCTCCCGTCTGGGCGGCGGGAAGAGCTTTCGAGGTTGAGGGGGCGAGGGTGACGATGGGCCAGACGGTCGTCGAGTTCCGGTCGGTCTCGAAGTGGTATGGGCAGGTGATCGGACTGAACAATCTCACATTAGAGCTTCCTCCGGGTGTGACCGGGCTGCTTGGGCCGAATGGATCGGGTAAGAGCACGCTTTTGCAACTGGCGACCGGGCAGTTGCGGCCGAGCCAGGGGGAGGTGCGTGTGCTTGGGCATCGTCCGAGAGGGAGCGCCGGGCTGAATCGCTACATCGGCCTCTGCCCCGAGCAGGACGCCTTCTTCGAGTGGATGACCGGCCGCGAGTTCCTCCGGTCGTGCGCCCTGCTCGGGGGATTGGGGCGTCACGGCGCTCGAGAGGCAGCCGACCGGGCCCTGGAGCGGGTTGGGATGACGGAGCACGCCGGGCGGGCCATCCGCGGCTATTCCAAGGGAATGCGGCAGCGGATCAAGCTCGCCCAGGCGATGGTCCACGAGCCGATCGTTTTATTCCTCGACGAGCCACTCAACGGGACCGACCCCGTCGCTCGTCGCGAGCTGATCGACGCGATCGTCGAATGGGGCGCGACGGGTCGGACCGTTCTCGTCTCCAGCCACGTCTTCCACGAGGTCCAGGCGGTCACTCGCTCGATCGTCCTGTTGAATCGGGGCCGCCTGGTAGCGCAGGGCGACGTCCGCCAGATCCGCGACCTGATCGACGCGCATCCACACCGGATCGTCTTGAAGTCGCCCCGGCCGCGCGAGCTGGCGGCCCGGCTGGTCGCCTGCGACGACATCGTTGGCGTCGACCTCAGTCGTGAAGGCGGTACGCTCATCGTTGAGACCCGGCTCCCCGACCGGTTTTATTCACGGCTCGTGGATCTAGCTCTCGACGGCGGAACGCCCGTTGACGAGGTCTATTCCGACGACGATAACCTTGAGTCCGTCTTCAAGTACCTGGTGACGACATGACGACACCTTCGGCGCCCGAGACCGAGTTCTCGCCAACAATGATCCCGGCCCGGCTGCCGATCGGACTCGCTCCCTCAGCGCTTTTGACAGTCGTCCGGATCACGGTGGCCCGCCAGGTGCGAGGAGTGCGGCGGTGGGTTCTCGCTGGGGTTTTTGCGCTGCCGATCGCGTTCGCGATCCTGATCCGGCAATTCCGGCCCAGCCTCGAAGCCGCTCCCGTGGAGGACGGATTGATCCTCGGCCTTATCTTCCCGGCGCTCGTGCCGCTGGCGGCCCTGTTGCTTGCCTCGGGAATGGTCCAGGACGACGTCGAGGAGCAGACGCTAACGTATCTTTTGATCCGTCCAATCGCGCGATGGGCGATTTACCTGGCGAAGCTGGCCGGAACGGCGATCGTGACGTGGGGCCGGGCGGCGATCTTCACCGTCGCGACCGTCGGGGCGATCCACTGGGGGGAATCCGGCCTCGTCGGAACAGTCTTGCGCGAGCGGGCGCCGATCTATGTGGCGATGCTCGCCCTTGCGACGGCCGCGTATGCCTCGATCTTCGGCGCGCTGAGCCTGGTCCTTCGCCGGGCGCTGGTGGTTGGGGCGATCTACGTCGTGGTTGTGGAGGGCTTCTTCGGCGCGATCGATTTCGTGATCCGCGAGGCGACCGTGATCTATTACATCCGGGTCCTGGCGGTCCGATGGCTCGGCGTCGCAGGCGAGGAGTGGTCGATCGACCCTGACACGGCGGTCTCGGCGTCGACGTGCGTGATCGTCCTGCTGGCGATCGCTGGTTGGTTCGCGGCGATCGGGGCGGCGATTTTTGCCGCGCGTGAGTTCCGGCTGAAGACGCCTGAGGGGAACTGATCCATCGAATGCCGGACGCCCCTGGCCCCGCCCAGGCCGGAACCTTATGTTAGGGCAGTCGCCTGGATCGCATCGATCGTGCGAGGAGAGGGGATCGAATCATGTCGATGAATCGACGCGAATGGCTGGGGATGACTGCCGGCGGGATACTCGGCCTGGGATCGTTCGGGTCGGCTGAGGGGCGGGTCGAAGGCCCGAAATCACGGCTAACAATCACCGAGCTGACGATCACGCCGATTGCGTTACCTGACCCGCCGCTACTCAACGTAGCCGGATGTCACGGACCGTACTTCCTCCGGAACATCGTCGAGCTGAAGACTGACGCCGGGATCATCGGCCTGGGTGAAGCGCCCGGCGGCCAGAGCGTGACCGCCGGTCTGGAGAAGGCACGTCGGATCGTGGTCGGCCAGAATGCGATGGCTTACCGACGGTTCGCCCACGACTTGCAATCGCTGGGGATGGGGATCTACGCCGGGATCGAGGTGGCCTGCCTGGATGCCGCCGCCCGGGCCTCGGGCCGTCGCCTCTGCGAGATGGTTGGCGGACCGGTGCGCGAGTCGGTCGAGTTCGCTGCGTATTTGTTCTATCGATACGCCGCCGACCATCCGGTGATCCTCTCCGACCCGCACCTGGCCGATGCTCGCGGCTCGGGCGAGAAGGCGCTCGACGACTGGGGTGAGGTTCGGACTCCCGAGGCGATGGCTGGCGAGGCGGCCCGATTCCGCGATCGCTGGGGATTCCGCGTCTTCAAGCTCAAGGGGGGCGTGCTCTCGCCCGAGGCCGAGCGCGACACTCTCTTCGCGATGGCCGATCGACTTGGCTCGAAGGCGAAACTGCGGATCGACCCGAACGGTCGATGGAAGACGTCCACTGCGATCCGGATTGGGAAGGAGATTGCAAAGCTGCCGATGGAATACTACGAGGACCCGGTTCGCGGCCAGGAGGCGATGGCCGAGGTCCGCGAGGCAACCGGCCTGAAGATGAGCACAAACATGTGCGTCACGCGATTCGAGCACCTCGCCGGCGCGCTTCGGCTTCATCCGATCGACGTGCTGCTGGTCGACCACCACTATTTCGGTGGATTCGCCGGCTGCCAGGCGCTCGGGCCGGTCGCGAGGGCGGCCAGGTGGACCCTCAGCCAGCACAGCAACAACCACACCGGAATCTCGATGGCCGCGATGATCCACCTGGCGGCCTCGATCCCTGAGCTAACCTGCGCCAGCGATACGCACTATCCCTGGCTTGCCGAGGGATTCGACGTCATCGAGGGGAACCCGCTGACGATCCGGGACGGGTCGATGGCCGTCCCGACCGGCCCGGGGCTGGGGGTCACCCTCGATCGCGACAGGCTGGCGCGGGCGCACGAGGTCTACAACAAAACGAGCATGCGTCGGCGCGACGACGCGACGCTGATGAAGCGGCTGGAGCCGGGCTGGACCGGGGGGCTGCTCTAGGATTCCGCACCCGAGCTGGGAAGAACGGCGGAGCCGATGTTGAATCCAGGTCAAGTGAGGACGTTGACCATGTCCGGCGACCTGATTCTGAACTCGCTCCAGGTCCTTCGATTCCGGTGCTTCCGCGAGCTGCGGATCGGGCGCCTGGGGCGGGTCAACCTCATCGTAGGCAAGAACAATGTGGGAAAGTCCACAGTTCTGGAAGCCCTCAGGTTGTATGCGAAACCGGGATCTGTGGACGACCTCGTAGAGATCTTGTCAGCGAGGAACGAGATCCTCAGGGCAGAAGTCGACGAATGGAGGCGAAGTTACCTCCTATCACTGCCTGTGGATAGCCTCTTTTGTGGTCGCCAGGCCTTACAAGAAGAACGTCCGTCGATCGAAATTGGCCCGATCGACGCTCCTGACGAGGTACTTCGCATCGCTTTCCAAGTGGTCATCGCTCCGCCCTCGACTCCTCTTGATTCCAAGGGCTCCGACATAGATCTTGTTGGTAGGGTTTTATCTCAGTACAATTTTGGTGTGCAATCACTTTTATTTCGCGCAGGAAACGCCGCGAGGCTTGTAATGGCGGGGGTTAAGCCTTTTGAGAAGCTTGGAGTCTCAAAGGGCTCTCCTAATCCAATCAATGTGGACGCAGACTCGCTGATGAAACCCTTCCGGGAGATTCCGCAGTATTCTGTGGGGCCAAACGGCCTCGGCCCGGATGCCGTTGTTCGCCTCTGGGATACCGTCTCCCTGCATTCCAGCGAATCCGAAGTCATCGGAGCGCTTCGACTCATTGCGCCGGAGGTCGAGCGTGTTGCAGTAAAAGGCCCTGGGGATCGCGTTAGCAGGTCGCTCCAGGGCCGTGATGCTGACGAACGGATACCATTCGCCAAGGTCGAGGGATTCGACGAGCCAATGCCGTTGCTCGCCTTGGGCGACGGCGTCAATCGACTTTTCGGCCTCGCGCTTGCCCTCGTGAGTGCTCGTGGCGGCCTGCTACTCGTCGACGAGATCGAGAACGGCATCCATTATTCCGTCCAGGCCGATCTCTGGCGGCTGATCTTCCAGACCGCGGCCCGGTTGAACGTCCAGGTCTTCGCGACGACCCATAGCTACGACTGCATCCAGGCGTTCGAGACGGCCGCGAGGGAGAGTGAGGAGGAAGGCGTCCTGGTGCGCCTCGCGCGAAAGGACGACAGGACGCTCGTGGGCGAGTTCGACGAGCGCGAGCTTGAGGTCGCGGTCGAGGGGAATATCGAGGTCCGATGATGGCAGATCGTCTCCTACTCGTCGTCGAGGGGCCGGACGACAAGCACGTGCTCTGGGCCATCCTCGCTCGCTATCAATTTGACCCCAGGTTCACCATCCAGGAGGAGGGAGGACTTCAGAAGCTGATCGACCGTGCTTCCCTCCGCCTGAAGCCGGGCACGGACCTGGAGCGATTCGGGATCGTCGTCGATGCGGACGCCGACATCCGGGCCCGCTGGCAGAAGATCCGGGGCCTACTATTGGAGCGGGCCGGATGCGAGGCGGTGCCCGAGAATCCCGACCCCGCCGGCACGGTCCTCGACCGGGTCGACCATCCGAGAGTCGGGGTCTGGATCATGCCCGACAATTCGCTGCCCGGGATGCTGGAGGACTACCTGAGCTTCCTCGTCCCGGCCGGTGATCTCCTCTTCGAACGTGCCCGACGCTGCGTCGATGAGATCCCCGTCGAGGAGCGGCGTTTCGCCGAGGCCCATACCTCCAAGGCCCTCCTCCACACCTGGCTGGCCTGGCAGGACGACCCAGGAACTCCTCTGGGCCAGGCGATCACCAAGCGTTACTTCGATCCCGATGCCCCGCAGGTCGGCCACTTCCTCGCCTGGCTGACCCGCCTCTTCGGCTATGGCTCGCCTCCGAAGTCCGAACGCCCTGCCGGGGAACAGGCAGGCCTCCTCTGAACCGCCTACTCAAAGAACCGACGCACCGGGACCGCGAAACCGGGGAGGATGTCGGGGATCGTCAGTTCCTCGTCGGGCCCGAGGCGACGCGGGGGCTCGTCGGCCATCGCGACCAGGGCCGTCCGCGATTCGTCGTCGAGAACCACCACGGCCAGTACGCCCGCCTTCAAGTACTCGGCGATCTTCTGGAGCACCTTCGCCCATCGATCGCTCGGCGATCGGACCTCGACGACCATCTCCGGCGGCTCCGCACCGTAGTCCTTCGGCATCGGTCCCCTGGGGACCTTCCGATAGCTGTAGTAGGCGATGTCGGCGCCTCGGACGGTGTCGGGATCCCTCTCGGTGATCACGCCGGCGTCGTTGCTCACGACATGACCCTGATCCTGGTCTTCCAGGAAGCGACGGAAGAGATAGACCCCCTGGGCGCAGATCTGCCCGTGGCGTCGGGTCGGTTGCGGCATCGGCACAATCCTTCCTCGAACGAGTTCCTCGCGATGCCCGGGGTCGGGACGCTTGGCGTATTGCTCGGCGGTCAGGAGCGGAGCGGGCGCGACGGATGCGGTGGACATGGCGGCCTCCTCGCGGGATGATTCCCTATCGGAATTCTCGCAGATCCGCCGGCGCGGGCCAAGCTCACCGAGGCGCCGGCTCCCCCGGAATGGGGACCTCCCGTGCCCGCCCGCCTGATCGCCCTGTTCAAGCCGTTCGACGTCCTCTGCCAGTTCACCGACGCCGAGGGCCGCGCCACGCTTGCGGCATTCGTGCCGATCCCGGGTATCTACCCGGTCGGGCGGCTCGATCGCGACAGCGAGGGACTCCTCCTGCTCACCGACGACGGCCCGCTCGCCCACAGGCTCACCGATCCCCGATATGAGCATCCGCGGACCTATTTCGTGCAGGTCGAGCGCCTCCCCAATGACGTAGCATTGAACCAACTGCGAGAGGGCATCAACCTCCGCGACGGTCTGACCCGTCCGGCCGAGGTCGAGCTACTGGCGTCACCGCCTGACCTGCCCGAAAGACCGGTTCCGATCCGGTTCCGCAAGAACGTCCCCACCGCCTGGCTTCGAATCACTCTCCGTGAGGGGCGCAATCGGCAGGTCCGACGAATGACCGCAGCCGTCGGATATCCAACGCTCCGGCTCGTCCGTGTCGCCATCGGGCCGATCCGGCTCGGCGGGCTCAGCCCCGGACAGTGGCGCGAGCTCGATCCATCCGAGTGCGAGGCCCTGGAAGTGATCCGTGGTCGCCCTGCATGTTCGCGGAGTCAGTATCCTCGGCATCATCGGAATCTCGGGTCGAGGTGATCTCCGGTCGATTGGGCTCATCTTCGCGGATAAACTGGAGTACACTGTAAAGAGGGAAGTCCGGCATGGGCACGGGCGGGCCGATCGGGTAGAACGATCGGGAGAGGGGGACACGAAGTCTGCGGAGGTGCCTCGACGATGGCCAGTCCGGCGCGGATCGGCACGACATTGACGCTCGAGGAATTCCTTCGGACGCCCGGGATCGATGAGCGTCCGTACAAGGAGTTCATCGACGGGAGGATCGAGACGAAGCTGTCGCCGCGAGCGAAGCACAGCCTGGTCACCCTTCGGCTGCTGGACCACATGCTGCGGCACACGAGGCCCGGGCGGCTTGGTCTCCCGTTGCCCGAGCTGCGGTGCACGTTCGCTGGGCGCTCGCTCATCCCCGATATCGCCTTTCTGCAGACCGCGCACATCCAGGTCGACGAGGCTGGCCGTATCCTCAACGTGGTTCTGAGCCCGCCCGACCTCCACGTCGGGATCGTCTCGCCCGATCAATCGGTCGAGAAGTGTCGGGAGAAGCTGAGTTTCTCCGTATCGAACGGTTGCCCGCTTGGGTGGCTCATCGATCTCGAACGAGAGACAGTGGAAGTCTTCCGTCCCGGCCAACGTCCCAGGGTCGTTGCGGGCGATGGCGTGCTCGAAGGCAAGCCGGTCTTGCCTGGATATCGGCTCCCCCTGGTTGAGCTTTTCGGCTGGATGGATCCCTGGTCGGGCTGGGACGATTCCGAGCCGCCGCCCGTTGAGGGAGGGCCGGCCCGATGAGCATCGCCGAAGAATCGCCGAACGGCCCAGCGGCCGCTGCGTCCGCGCCGCCGCTCCGGCTGGTCTTCGACGCCGGGACGCTCGTTGTGGACGACGTCCCCGAGGGCGAGGACCTACAACTGCCGTACGTCCAGTTCGACCACCGGACCCGCCAGCATCGGACCCAGGCGATGTACTACCGGCCGGTTGTCGAGCAACTGCGCCATCAAGGCCGAGCCTATCGCGACGAGGCCCGTGTTTATGACAAGGTAACGTGGAAATTGAAGGTTACCAAGCCGGCCTTCCCCCACCAGCTCGAAGGACTCGATGCCTGGTGGAAAGGGCGGGGGACCGGTGTGGTTGTCCTGCCAACAGGGACCGGCAAGACGCACCTGGCCTGCCTCGCGATTGAGCGCGCCGGCCGCCCAACCCTTGTTGTCACCCCGACCATCGACCTGATGAACCAGTGGTACGACGAGCTCTCGATGAGCTTCGGTGTCGAGGTCGGACTGCTTGGTGGCGGCTATTACGACATCCGGCCGCTCACAGTGACCACTTACGACTCGGCCTACCTGAACATGGACCGACTTGGGAATCAGTTCGGCCTGATCGTCTTCGACGAGTGCCACCACCTGCCCGGCCCAACCTACGGGTTTGCCGCCGTCTCCTCGATCGCGCCGTTCCGCCTTGGCCTCACCGCTACCCCCGAACGCGCCGACATGGCACATGCCCACCTCGATCAGCTCATCGGCCCGATCGTCTACCGGCGCGAGATCACTCAGCTTCGCGGTCACTACCTGGCCGATTATCGGGTGATGACCCTCTACGTCCATCTCAGCGACGAGGAACGCATCCGATACGAACACGCTCGCGAGCTCTACCGAGACTTCCTTCGCGACTCAGGCGTCGACATGAGACGGCCCGACGGCTGGAGCCAGTTCATCTACGTTGCCCACCGGTCGCCTGAGGGCCGCGAAGCCTTCCGTGCCTATCGAGAGCAGCGCGAGCTCGCACTCGCCGCCCCGGCAAAGCTGAACCTCCTGGGTCGCCTGCTCGAACGCCATAATGGCGATCGTGTGATTATTTTCACGCACGATAACGCCACGGTTTACAATATCGCCCGGCAGTTTCTCGTTCCGGTGATCACGCACCAGACAAAGACGAAGGAGCGACGAGACGTTCTCCTCAAGTTCAACTCGGGCGAGTATCCAATCGTGGCAACCTCCCGGGTGCTCAACGAGGGCGTGAACGTCCCAGAAGCGAACGTCGCGGTGGTGCTCTCCGGGACCGGCTCCGTCCGAGAGCACGTCCAGCGCCTGGGGCGAGTGCTCCGCAAGTCGGGCGACAAGGAGGCTGTGCTCTACGAGGTCATCACCCGGGACACTGTCGAGGAGTTCACCTCGAACCGCCGCCGACAGCACAGCGCCTACGGTGGAAAGCCCAATGACCTCGGCCAACGAGGAAGAGATTGAGGCTTTTCTCGATGTAGGTGGCGGCTCCGTCAAGCGATCTTCGGTCCCAAGTCCGCCGATCACGAGTGCTCCATGCTCACAGGCGACCTGATCCGCGTAAAGTACGCGAAGCAGCGGGTGATCCCGCTGTACATCGACCGCGAGGCGTCCCACTGGCTGGAGGCGGCCGAGAGCCTCTTGCTGCTCTACCGAGAAGGCATCGGGATGACACGTGGCGAGATCGAGTCGGAGGTTGATGCCCTCTTCGGCGGCGGCGGCAAGGCCACGCAGGTTCACCGAGGGTTGGCGAAGGTCCTCGAAGACCGGGCCGAGTTCGAGGTTGTGGCCGACGTCCCGCCTGAGGAAGTCCGCGAGAAGGTCTTCTCGGCCGCGGCCGAGTACCGTAAGAACCTGATCGCCGAGTCATCCTCGCCAGGTCATCGACCGCACTTCGACCGCGATGTTGTTCTCGCCCGGGTTGCGGGCGAGCTAAACGTCGAGCCGCAATCATTACTCGGCTCGCTCTTCGCGGATCTTCGCGACGAGAACCGGTTGCTCCGGTTCGACGATCTGACCGCCCAACGCCTGGTTGATCGCTATAACGTCGCGCTGGCGCAGTCGGTCCTACTTCGATCGGTGCTCGTACGGGTCGAGGTCCGAGGCGAGGGGCCGACCCGGTATCGGGCGCTTTTCCGCCGGCTGAAGTTTCATCGGCTGCTCTACCGGGTCGAGGGGAGCATGCGCGACGGCTATGTCTTCCACATCGATGGCCCGCTGAGTCTCTTCAGCGCCACGACAAAGTATGGCCTCCAGGTGGCAATGTTTCTTCCCTCGCTGCTCCACTGCCGTGATTTCCGCCTCGACGCCGAGTTGCGATGGGGCCCTCGCCGGGAGCCGAGAAGCTTCCACCTCGAAGCCAACGACGGCCTGGTTTCGCCCCAGGCCGACACCGGCACCTACACCCCGCCCGAGCTTGCCGCGTTCGTTGTCCGATTCCGACAGGTTGCTTCCGACTGGGAACTCCACGAATGCACCGACGTGATCGAGCTCGGCCGCGAAGGTGTCTGGGTCCCCGATTATCGCCTGGTCCACAAGCCGAGCGGCACCGATGTCTTCTTCGAGGTCGTCGGCTTCTGGAAGAAAGCCAGCCTCGAGCGTTTGCTCCGCCTCTTGCCCCGCCATGGCCCGCCGCGCTACGTCCTGGCGATCTCCGACCGCCTCAAGGTCGATGAGGAGGCTCTCCAGGAACTATCCGGCCCAATCCTCCGCTTCAGGGAGATCCCCAACGCCAATGAACTGGCGACCATGCTGCGCTCCTTCGTCAACGACCACCCCATCGCTGGCACGCCGCTCTTCGGCTGATTGGGCTCGCCTGCCCCGTTCCCTCGGCTGTCGGTGCTCGTTACACTGGGCTCGCCGGGTGCGGGATGGACTGCCCTGGCAATCTCAATCCTTATTTTGATTCACATTTTCTTTGATAGATGATTGCATGAAAATGTGAATTAATCTGAAGGCAAGACAAGTCGCCCCGCCCGAGGGCCGGGGCACGGCGAGGAGGTACGAGCGATGAAGCGAGTCGCCCTGTCTCTGGCGATGGCCTGGCTCCTCACGGCGCCTGCGATGGCGGTCGAACCCTGGGTCAAGTACGAGGGGGCTGATGGTCCTGGCAAGGGGAAGCACGTTGTCCTGATCAGTGGCGACGAGGAGTACCGTTCGGAGGAGGCGTTGCCGCAGCTCGGCAAGATCCTCGCGAGTCGGCATGGGTTTACCTGCACGGTCCTGTTCGCGATCGGCAAGGACGGCGCAATCGAACCGAACCGATCTGACAACATTCCGGGCCTTGAGGCGCTTCGCACGGCCGACCTGATGATCATTGCAACGCGATTCCGTAACCTGCCCGACGACCAGATGAAGGAAGTTGTCGACTACGTCGAATCCGGCCGTCCCATCATCGGAATGCGGACGGCGACCCACGCCTTCAACCTCCGGAGCCCGACCTACAAGAAATATTCGTGGAATGACAAGGGAGATTGGAAAGGCGGATTTGGCCGACAGGTGCTGGGCGAGACCTGGGTGAGCCACCACGGTCACCACGGCCACCAGAGCACGCGCGGCATCGTTGCGCCTGGGGCGAAGGACCACCCGATCCTCCGGGGCATCAAGGATGGCGATATCTGGGGCCCGACCGACGTCTACGAGGCCCATCCGCTGGCTGGTAGCACGCCGCTGGTACTCGGGCAAGTGCTTACCGGGATGAAGCCAACCGACCCGCCGCTCGAAGGCCCGAAGAACGACCCTATGATGCCCGTCGCATGGGCTCGCACCTACACGGGCGTGAAGGGGAAGACCGCTCGCGTCTTCAACACGACAATGGGTGCTGCCACCGACCTTGAGGCCGAAGGCACGCGGCGGATGCTCGTGAACGCCGTCTACTGGGCCGTTGGACTCGAAGACCGGATTCCCGATCACACCGACGTGGCGATCGTCGGCGAATTTCACCCGACTCCTTTTGGTTTCAACGGCGCTAGGAAGGGCGTTCGACCTGAGGACCACGTCATGAAACCCTGAGACCCCACTTCCCCGCGCCGTCCCCAGACTCTCTCTGATCGCGCCTGATTACCCGCTCTATCCCGACCAGCCGATCAGAACCGCACCCGCGACCGAGAACAATCCCGGGATCGTCACAAGGCCGCGGTTCGGAACTGTCGATGAGATCCTCTGGAGTGGATCGAGACGCAACGATGACGATGGCGTGCGGAGGGGAATCGATGTTCTTACGGCTGCTCCTCGTCGGCATGGTCAGTGGGCTTGGCCTCACGCTCCCGGATGGGGCGGACCTGCAGACGAGCCTGAGCTGGGCCCGTACCGGCGCGACGGTGTGCGCCGGTCCCCGGGCTGTTTCGTTCGAGCCGATCGGGGCCCTCGACAGCGCGGTCGGCCGCATTGCCGACGAGCTGAATCGGATGTCCGACGGCATGAATCTCCCGGAGAGGCCGGTCGCAACAGTGGTCCGGCCCACAACGTCGACGCCAACCGAAACGGTGGCGAGGATCTTCAACGATAATAATGTCTGGGCCGGCCCTGTGGTCGAGGTCGGCATGAACCTCCCAAAAAAGTCCAAGGCCCCGTTCATCCCGCCTGCGCCGGCGACCTCGACCGTCGCCGTCGCGAAAATCTTCAACGACAATGACGTATGGGCCGGTTCCGCGGTTGAGGTCGCCTCGGACGTCTCGAAGCAGCCGGAAATCCAGGTCATCCCGCCCGCGACCCCGTCGCGAACCGACGCTGTCGCGAAAATCTTCAACGACAATGACGTATGGGGCGGTTCCGCGGTCGAGGTCGCCTCGGCTCGGGTCGCCGTTCCCGCTTCCAGGTTTAGCCGCTTCGAGCCGATCGTGGCCGTCGAGGTTCTGACGATCGCCGACGAACTGAACCGCGTCGCCGAGGGCTCGACGATCCCTCCGGTCCTGACACGCCGCGCAGAGGCCGAGCCGACGGTCGGCACGGCCATGAAACTCACCCGA
>DAIDKV010000086.1 GCA_027449865.1 Planctomycetales bacterium | reverse complement strand
GTAATCGATGGAGGTCGGGGCGAATTGGCTGTGCATCTTCGCCGGGACCTTGAGGGCGGCGCACGCCCTGGCGATGGCCCGGATGGCGAGGTTGGCGGACAGGCCGAACCGTTCGCGGATCTCACCGTAGGCGGCTTGCTGAACCTTGACCTTGTTTGTCGAGCCGATCCGTCGAGCGGCGTCGGCGGCGAAGTCGCAGGCCCCGGCGAAGGCCAGGAGTGTGGCGTCGATATCCCGGACTTGCTCGGGTGTTGGGGCCAATTTGCAAACCACCGTTCGGGTCGTCTCCATGCCCCGAGTCTATTACACGATCCAGTCACATACAACAGGAGGCGGCCTTACCTCCCCACGGCTGAAGCCGGGGGCTTCACGGCCGCAATTCGGTGAAGCGGATCGATCCGGCGGCCCTCGGCGTCTTCCTGATTCTGATGGGAAGTTACGCCTATTTCTGGCAGTCGCGTGACTGGAACATTTCCAGCCGCCTGATGCTAACCTACTCGATGGTCGATCGCGGAACCGTCGACATCACGGGTCTACACCAGCACACTCTCGACCTGGCCCAGTATCAGGGACGGTACTACTCCGACAAGCTTCCTGGTTATGCCCTTCTGGCGGCAGTGCCCTACGGAATCGCGCGGACCGTCTTTGGTTTCCCCGCGCATCCGCTGAACGTCCGGGCCGACGATTACGTATACTGGCCCGTCGATTACTGGGTGACCCTGGCGACATCCGGCCTGCTTTCCGCGGCGACGGCGGTTCTGCTGGTTTCGCTCGCTCGGCAGCTAGGTTGTCGTCCGGCGGTCGCGGCAATGATCGGTCTGGCGTATGGGCTCTCGACGCCCGCCTATGTCTACGCGACGCTGGCCTACGGCCACCAGGCGACGGCCTTCGCGTTGCTGGCCTCGTTTCTGCTCATCTGGAGACGCTCGCCCCAGTTCGGATGGGGGATGGCCAGGCTCGCGGCCTCGGGTTTTCTGGCGGCCTCCGCGGCGGTGATCGAGATTCAGGTCGGCCCGGTCTCGGCCCTTCTGGGATTCTATCTTCTCGCCGAGGTCCTGGGTCGTCGTCAATCACCGGCCGGTCTGGTCGCCTTCGCGGTCGGGGCGTTGGTGCCAACACTCACTCTGCTCAAGTACAACATGCTGGCCTTCGGCTCGCCCTGGGACATGGGCTATTTCCACCATGTCACCTTCTCGCACGTCCACACGAAGAGCAACCCGCTCGGCCTCGAGGAACCGAAGTCGTGGAAACTACAACGATTACTCATAAGTCCCTACCGCGGCCTTTTCGTGTTCGCACCGATCCTTCTCCTGGCCCTACCGGGATGGATCGTCCTGGCGATCCGAAGAAGCTGGGCGTTGATGATTCCATCGATCCTCGTCTGCATCACCATACTGATGGTGAATCTGAGCTATCCTGAGTGGACGGGGGGCTGGTCGACGGGCCCTCGGCTCCTGGTTCCGCTGATCCCCTTCGCCATGATTCCGGTGGCGGCGCTCGTCGCGGGGCGAGGTCGATGGGTGACGTTCGCGGCGATCATCGCCGGCGGGCTCGCCGTCGCCGGTGGCCTCGAGATGTTCCTCTTTCAGGGCGCCGGAGGGCGGATCCCCCACGAGGTCCGGTTCTTTCCCCTCGCCGAGCCGCTTCGAGATGCCGTCTGGCCGCTCTGGGTCCAGGGGAAGTCGCCCCATCTCCAGGGCTTCGCCCGCAACCTGTGCTCGATCGCCTTTCCGAAATGGGTGTCGAGCCTCCCGCCGCGAGCCCGGTTCGTGCAGATGCTACCCCTGCTCATCGCACAGGTTACAGCGATCATTCTGCTGCTGAAGTGGCTGATCGGCCGCGAGCCATCCGTCGTGGAAACAGGTCCCCCGGCCGATGGACTTACTCCAGAGGGCGATGTTCGTCTATAATCAAGAAAAGGAACCGCGGCGAAATCGCGATCGTCGCTCGTCCTTCTTTCGAAAGGGTGAGTCCCGGTCCGTGGGGATTCGGGATGGTTGCATGATGCGAGAAGAAGCATTCATGAAGACCGAGGTTTCCAGGCCGATGCGAGAGGATGCGGAGTCGGCGGGTCGGATCGCGTCGGCGGCCCGTGGCCGCAGGATGGCGCCGACCGCGGTGGCCCTGGTTGTGGGTCTTGCGGCGCTGACGGCTCAGGCTTCCGAGACGGACCTGGTGCGAGACATCCAGCGCTACTGTACGGTCTGCTGGCGCAATGCCCGGCTCGATCCCCGACTCTGGGACGATTGCACCCAGGAGGTTTGCTGCCGGCTGCTGACCAAGGCTCGCGAAGGGCAGCTCGACCTGGCGCTGGTTCTGGCCGACGACACACCCGAGCGTCGGGAACTGGTCCGGGCGATTGACATGGTGCGCAAGCGAGTCCAGCGATCTCGGCGGTTCCAGCCCCTTGAGGCTTCCGGCCCGATTACCGACGTCGCGAGCCGCGATCGAGAACGGCTCGAACTGGGCGAAATTCTTGAGGCGGCCCGCCGGGCGGTTCTAAGTCCCCGACAGGACCGGATCATCGAACTCTGGATGCGAGGTTGGTCGGTTCCCGAAATCGGAACCGAGCTGAAGATGACCCTCGCTCGGGTGAGCGACGAGAAGTACAAGGCTCTCCGCAAGCTGGAGAACCACCTCAGCGAGCGTCGCGAGGAACTGGCGTTTGGTCTCCCGTCCTCGGCCGCCGTCTGACGGCCGAGGTGTGGACCGGATCCATCATTCGAGCGCATCGAGAGCTTCAAGAACGGCCTCGCTGTGGCCATCGACCTTCACCCTGGGAAAGACGGCCCGGATCACTCCCTCGCCGTCGATCACCAGGGTTGTACGCTCAACGCCCATCGACTTCCGGCCGTACATGTTCTTCTCTTTCCAGACCCCGTAGGTCTCGCAAACCTGATGGTCGGGATCGGCGAGGAGCGTGAAGGGAAGAGCGTATTTCTCGACGAACTTCGCGTGCGACTTCGGCTCGTCTGGGCTGACGCCCAGGATCCGGGCCCCTCGCTTTTGGTATTCCGCGAAGGCATCGCGGAAAGCGCACGCTTCCTTGGTGCAGCCGGGCGTATCGTCCTTGGGGTAAAAGTAGAGGACGATCGGTGAGCCCAGGCAGCCGGAGAGACGGATCGGCGTGCCGGACTGATCATGGAGAGTGAAGTCAGGCGCGGCCTGTCCAATGGCGATCATGGGTCGGGCTCCCGGTTCGAGCGAACCTTTGAGGTTCTGGGACGATCGGATCGAATCGGAGAGAGTTTAGCCGCCGACCGAGACGCGGCAAGGGCTCCCAAGGATCGATCGGGGATGGAGCGACGCAAGATGGGCCGCGCCGAGACCTTCGAACACACCGCCGATGTGGGCCTTCGCGTTTTTGGGCGAGATCTCCCCGACTTGTTCGAGGCCGCGGGTGTCGGGCTCTTCGAGATCATCGTGGCGAATCTCGACCAGGTCCGTCCGGTGGTTGCGGAAGAGGTCATCCTTCAGGCCGAGACCATCCCCGACCTTTTCCTCGCCTGGCTCAACGAGTTGATTTTTCGCTCCGAGACAGCGCACCGTCTCTACGGACGATTTCGCGTGGAGATGGAAGACGGGGCGAGCCCGGCCCACCTGCGGGCGACGATCGAGGGCGAACCCATCGATCGGGACCGGCACATCCTCGACCATGAGGTCAAGGCCGCCACGCACCACGGGGTCTCGGTCGTTCGCGTTGAGGAAGGCTGGCGGGCCGAGGTGATCCTCGACATCTGAGTCCCGGCCATCGGCTCGGCTCGGCTCATCCAATGGCTTCAAACGCCAGTTCGTGCGCGCTGATGAAAGCGTTGGCCTCGTCGCGGGTGAAGACGCCATCGGTCGTGCCGACGGCCCGAACGCAGCTCGACCCGATCGCACTGGCGAGCTGCAAGCATTCGCGCTCCGATCGACCTTCCAGAAGGCCCAGAATATATCCGGCGTTGAAGGCGTCGCCCCCGCCCGATCCGTCGATAAAAGTGGTCGGGTAGACGCCGATCCGGGTTTGAAGCTCGTCGGAGAGGGAAATCGCTCCTTGCTCTCCGAGCGTGATCACCACCCGACGCGCTCCCAACTCGCGGAAGGCGAGGGCCTGACGAATCGGGTCGGTCTCGCCCAGGATCAGGGCCGCCTCATCGGTGTTGGGGACGAAGATGTCGGTCTCGGGGAGAACCACCCGAAGCCGGTCGATGTGATCGCCGGGACCAGGCGTGGCGACGTCGAGAACGGTGATCGTGCCGTTCGCCCGCGCCCGTCGGAATCGATCCGCCAGAGGATGGGCTTCGAGGTGAGGCAGGATCAAAAAATAGCCGATGTGCAGCACCCGAGGGTTCCGGGTCAGGACAGCGTCGAGATCCTCGGCCACGAACCCGCGATTGGCCCCGTAGGCGTGGATGAACCTTCGGTCCTCGCCCCGGACGTTGACAATCAGCGTTTGACTCGTCGGAAGCGACGGATCGACCTTCAGGCCCGAGTCGTCGACGCCACGGGATCGGAGCGTCTCCGTCGCGAACCGCCCGAAGAAGTCGTCGCCAACCCGGGCGCAGATCGTCGAGCGGACACCGAGTCGAGCCAGGTCGACGGCGGTGTTCGCGGCGCCTCCGCCGATGTTCAGGACCAGGTCGTCGGCGGCGACCAGCTCTCCGGGGCGGGGAAGATGGTCCAGCGGCGTGGAGACGTGATCGGCCACCACGAGGCCCGCGCAGACGACGGGCGAAGAATCCAGGTGAGGGGCGGACACGGGCTTCGGGCTCCGGGAGATGGCCTCGGCTTGGAATCGCCCGGACTTTCCGCCACCCGGGCGGCTGACTTTACATCATGATTACGCGAAGTATTTTATTCGTTGAAATGAATACTCCATACGGAAGATGGAGTGTTCAAGAATGGGATTCCGCGAGGGAAGGCCCAAACCTGTGCCATTTCCACGAGATGGCCTGAGCGCCGGCGGCCCGCGCCCCGATGGCCGGGGCGCGGGCCTCGCGGTCTCAGGAGGGATTGTCAATCGAGGCGACGACGGCATCGTCGCGGCGAGGCCGAGAGTCGGCCAGGTCTTCCTCGTCGATCACGCGTTTACCGACAAGCTCTTCCAGCTCGCTCTCGGTGAGGATTTCGCGCTCGATGAGGGCCTCCGCAATCCGTTCCAGGTCGTCGCGTCGGCGCTCAAGGAGTCGATAGGCTCGCTCGTCGGACTCTCGAAGGATACGAGCGACCTCCTCGTCGATCACCTGGGCGGTGTGCTCGGAGTGGTCTCGGAGTTCGGCCATCTCCCGGCCGAGGAAGGGATGTTCCTCGGAGGCGCGGAAGAAGACCGGGCCGACGCGATCGCTCATGCCGAACTGAGTGACCATCAGCCGGGAGAGGCGGGTCGCCTGCTTCAGGTCCTCGGCGGCTCCAACGCTCAGCTCGCCGAAGACGAGCCGCTCGGCGGCGCGCCCACCGAGGATGGAGTCGAGCTTGGCAAGGATCTGGCTGAGCGTGTAGTTGAACCGGTCCTCTTCAGGAAGGTACTGGGTGACGCCAAGCGCCCGGCCTCGTGGGATGATCGTGACCTTGTGGACGGGGTCGGACTTGGCCGTCAGCCAGCCGACCAGGGCGTGGCCGGCCTCGTGGAAGGCCGTCACGCGCTTGTCTCGGGCGGTGATGACGTCCTCGCGTTTGGCACCCAGGATGACCTTGTCGAGGGCAGAGTCGAGATCCCTGTTGTCAACGGCCGACTTGTTCTCGCGGGTGGCCAGAAGCGCGGCCTCGTTGACAAGGTTGGCCAGGTCGGCCCCACTCATGCCGACGGTGCTTCGGGCGATCTTTTCGAGGTCCACGTCGGCCGCGAGCGGAACATTCCGGCTGTGGACCTTCAGGATCTCCAGCCGGCCTCGGCGGGTGGGACGGTCGACGGTGACGTGGCGGTCGAACCGGCCCGGACGAAGAAGAGCCGGATCGAGAACATCGGGGCGGTTGGTGGCGGCGAGAACGATCACGCTCTCGCTCGGCGAGAAACCGTCCATCTCGGTGAGGATCTGGTTGAGCGTTTGCTCGCGCTCGTCGTGGCCGCCGCCCAGCCCCGCGCCTCGAATCCGACCGACGGCGTCGATCTCATCGATGAAAAGGATGCAGGGGCTGTTGTCCTTCGCCGTTTTGAACATGTCGCGGACGCGGCTGGCACCGACGCCGACGAACATCTGGATGAATTCGGAGCCCGAGATCGAGTAGAAAGGCACGCCCGCCTCACCAGCGACGGCACGAGCCAGCAAGGTCTTCCCCGACCCGGGCGGGCCGATCAGGAGGACGCCCTTGGGAATGCGACCACCCAGGCGCTGGAATTTTTCGGGAGTTTTGAGGAACTCCACGATCTCCTGGAGCTCGCCCTTGGCGTTCTCAAGGCCCGCGACCTCATCGAAGGTGGTACGCTGCTTGGACTTGTCGTGCCGCTTCGCGGGGCTCTTGACGAAGCTCCCCAGGATGCCGCCGTCGAACTGATCCCGAGCCCGGCGGACCATCAGCCACATCAGTCCCAGGAGAAAAACGCTCGGAAGCAGGACCATGACCACCCAAGCCAGCCCGCCGGCCTGATTGGGCGCTGTTCCGAGGATGCGAAGAGGCGGCTCGGTCTTGCTCCCGCCTTCCTTGTGTTCCGACGGCGGCTCGTCCACCACGTTCGACTGGTCGGGATGGGCGGACTTCTCTCGAATCCGGTCCACCACCGTCTGGATCATCAACTCCGAGGGAACATAAGTAACGAACCGGTTGACCTTCTGGGTCGAACCGGAGGGTGGGCTGTAATCGCGTGCCTTCACCAGTTCGCCGTGGATGGAGTTCCCGTCGACGAGGATCGACTTGACGTTCCCCCTGTCCACCTCCTGGGTAAACCAGGGGTAGTATGGAACCTCGATTTCGGTTCTCGGAACCAACTGCCAGAAGATGAGGGCCATCATCCCAATGACAATCAGCCAGAGCCAGGGCGGAGTCGGCGGTCCCGCCGACCCGTTTGGCTTGCGTCCCGTGCCCGCGGGTCGGCGCGGCGTCTCCTGTTGCGGAGGTCGATTCTCCATGCGATCTCACCAATTGGCAGCTTCGGGGGAAGGCGGCGTCATCCCGACGGCCCGACGCCGGACGGCTCGCGCCCTTCGCGGATCATTCTCTTCTTATTGTAGCGAGGATCCCCCGAAAGTTCAGGGGGATTGTCGGACTTGGGCGAACCGGACGACTGACTGCATCACACCAAGAAGCACCGCATGCCTCCCGTTCGATCCTTCACTTCGTGGCGACGATGGTCTCCGAAACGCGGAGGGACCTGTCTTGCCGTGAACCGCAGATCGCAGGGATGGGGTCGGTCTCTCAGTGGCCGCTTCCGCCCGTCGATTCGAGCCATTTTTCACAGTCGATCGCGGCAGCGCAGCCGGAGCCGGCGGCCGTGATTGCCTGGCGATAGTGGGTGTCGACGACATCGCCGCAGCCGAAAACGCCCTCGACGGAGGTGGCTGTCCCGTAGTTGGGCATCCGATCGAGGAGGCGGGAGAACTCGGCGACATCTTTCCAGGCGAGGGCGGTCCGCGTCAGGAGGTATCCTTCGGGGGTCGTGGCAAGCTGGCCGTTGAAGATGGCGGTGTTGGGCACGTGACCGATCGCCAGGAAGAGGCCATCGACTTTCAGGTCGCGGATGGAATCGTCGATGGTGGAACGGAGTTTCACCTTTGTGAGGACCTGATGTCCGGCTTCCAGTTCGCCCTCGATCGCGTCGACAACGGAGTTCCAGGCATATTCCACCTTGGGATTCGCGAAGGCGCGATCCTGCATGATCTTGGAGGCGCGGAGAGAATCTCGGCGGTGGATCAGTGTCACCTTGTTCGCGAATCGGGTGAGGAATGTGGCTTCCTCGATGGCGGAGTCTCCGCCTCCGACAACGGCGATTTCCTTGCCTCGGTAGAAGTGGCCGTCGCAGGTGGCACAGGTGCTCACGCCGTTGCCTCGGAACGGGCCCTCGATCCCGAGCCATCGGGCAGAGGCTCCGGTGGCGACGATCAGGGCGTCGCAGGTGTAGTCGGCGAGGGTGCCGCTGGTCGGGTCGCCGGTCGGGTCGTCGGTTGTCTGGACGCGAAAGGGGCGGCTGGAGAGGTCGACGGCGTAGACGGACTGCCATCGGCAGTCAGCGCCGAAGCGCTGGGCCTGCTTGCGCATGAGGTCCATCAGGTCGGGACCGTTTATCCCTTCGGGGAAACCCGGGAAGTTATCGACGGCCGTGGTCAGGGTCAACTGCCCGCCCGGCTCTCGGCCCTCGAAGACGAGGGGGGCCAGGTTGGCCCGGGCGGCGTAGAGGGCGGCGGTCAGCCCGGCCGAGCCCGACCCGATGATGATCACTGCGGCATGCGTTTGAGACATCATTCCCTCGCGATCGACTTCGTGGCGGACGATCGGGGGGCGCCGGGGCCCCATCCGTTTCGTGCGGTCGGGCTGGGGCGGGTCGCCCGCTTGCCCGTCGTCCGCGATTCTCCCATCATACCGCCCGGGCGAGTCCCCTGCGCCACAGGAGCGTCAAAAGGGCGTGAGTAGGCGTGACGAAGTCGGGCTCAGGTGGTTGGATCGGTCCGGGTGAACGGTGACGGAAGGATGGGAAATGGCCGGAGGGGCGGCGTTGGCGCAGACGTGATCTAGAGTCTTATAGAGACACGCGTAGCGGCACGGCGGCTAGGGAAGTGTCATCCCGGGAGTAAGCGAGTGCCGCTGAGAGCCGTCCCAGGGATTGCAGGAGACAACGACTGATGCTGGTACTCACCCGGAAATTGATGGAGCGGCTCTTCATCGGCGACGACATCTGTGTGACCGTGGTCCGACTGGAGTCGGGTCAGGTTCGGCTGGGGATTGACGCGCCTCGAGACATTGCGGTCGTCCGGGCCGAGCTGGTCCCGGATCGCGAGCCCCCCGCTCCCTTGCACGGGCGGCAGGGGGATCCGTACGCGAACGGCCGCCAGGATCTCAGACGCCAGCCATGCGAGGTTCGCGGAAACGGTATCCGACCCCGCGGACGGTCTCGATGAGTTCGCCAGCCTCGCCGAGCTTCTTCCGAAGGCTCTTGATGTGAACGTCGATTGTTCGCTCCAGGACAATCGCATCCTCGCCAATGGCGGCATCCATTAGCTCGTACCGGGTGAAGGCACGGCCGGCCTGCCGGATCAGAACTTCCAGCAGCCGGAACTCGGTCGGTGTCAGTGGCAGTTCCTGGTCGCGAAATGAGGCACGATGGCTGTGCCGGTTGATCACGATCCCCTGACTTTCGATGACCTTGCCGGCTGAGGGATCCTCCTTCATTTGCTTGCGCCGGAGTTCTTTCTTGATCCGCTGAACCAGCACCTTCATGCTGTAGGGCTTGGTGACATAGTCGTCGGCCCCGGTGGCGAAGCCGACCAGTTCGTCGCTCTCCTCGGCCTTCGCCGTCACCATGATGATCGGGATCTCTCGCGTTCGGGCGCCCATCCGAAGCTCCCGGCAGACCTCCAGTCCAGGCTTGTTCGGGAGCATCAGGTCGAGGACGATCAGGTCGGGCAGCTTCAATTGCGCCTGTCGCAGCCCCTCCTGACCGTCATACGCCGCAAGCACCTCGAATCCCTCGCGTTCGAGATTGCACGAGAGAACTTCCACCAGCGAGTGCTCGTCTTCGATCAGCAGGATCTTGGGCTTCGGCATGATCCAACGTGGGCCTCAGGAATGCAGACGATCTCCGGCCGACACATCCCTATTTTAACGTCGGCGATGTGGGAGGGATGTCTCGATGGTGAAGAAACGATGAACGAGTCGGCATGTTGAGAATCTCAGCGATTTTCAGGAGAGCGACGTGGGCTCGCGCGCGAGCATGACCGTGCTGTGCGCGAGAACGCGGGCTCCAATGGGTAGAGCGGCCTCGTCGATATCGAAATGAGGAGAATGGAGGGCGTGGCGAGGCCGATCGAGCGCGGAGATGCCGAGACGAAGCAGGCAGCCATTGGCTCGCCGGAGATAGCCTGAGAAATCCTCGCCGCCCATGCTCGGCAGGGGGATCTCGTCAAGGTGGTCGGCTCCGACCACCTGAGCAGCGGCCCGGATGCAGGAGGCCGTGACACCCGGGTGATTGACCACGGAATCGGTGCCGCGATGGAAGGTGACCTCGATCTCGGTTCGTGTCGCGGTGGAGAATCCCCGGGCGAGCTGGGTAATGCGCTCCTCAACCATCGCGGAGGTTCGATCGCTGAGGGTTCGGATCGTTCCGAGCAGCTCGACTTCCTCGGGGATCACATTTGGCCCCGCGCCTCCTCGAATGCAGCCGAAGGTGACGACGCTGGCGTCGCGGGCGTCGACGGATCGAGGGATCACCTGGTAGAGCGTCGTCACGAACTGGGAGGCGGCCGCGATGGGGTCGATCGCGAGGTGGGGGCGGGCCGCGTGTCCACCGACGCCCCGGATCCGAACGCGGATCTCCTGGCAGGCGGCCGTCAAGGGGCCGATTCGGTACCCAATCCGGCCAACGGTCCGCTCGGGATCGACGTGCAGGGCGATGATGGAATGGACTTCATCAAGGGCCCCCGCGGCAATCATCTCATCGGCGCCCTCGCTGACCTCCTCGGAGGGCTGGAAGATCGCGCGCCAGGCGATCGGCGGGCGGAAGTCGTCGCGAGCCTCTTGCAGGGCCAGCGCGGCGGCGACGGCCATCGTCGCGTGGGCGTCGTGGCCGCAGGCGTGCATCACGCCCGCTCGACAGGAACGATAGGCGACCGACTTCGCATCGGGAATGGGAAGTGCGTCGATATCGGCGCGGAAGGCGATGCGAGGAAGGTTACCCAGCCCCTCGGGCTCGGCGATCAGCCCGCGACCACTCGGGGCGATCTCGACTTGAAGACCGGCCTCGCGGAGCAAACGGGCGAGATAGTCGGTCGTCTCGAATTCCTCGCGACTGAGTTCCGGATGGGCGTGAAGGTGACGTCGGATGGCGACCCATCGCTCGGTCTGAGAAAGAAGAAAGTCATCGATCGTTGACCGGCCGTCCCGCATGATCGCTCCTTGAGGCCCCAAATCGAAGGTCACCTACCGCCGAGACGCGGCGATCACCGAGCCATAGGCCTCGAGCTGGTCGTACCGATGGAACCAGGTCGTGTACATAAAACCGAGAACCTGGGTGGTGCCCCGCGCGGCTGAGTCCCAGTCGCGAAAGTTCGAGAGGTCCTCGGCGTCATAATAGCCGGCGATGATCTGGCGATGGCCTCTTCGCTCGAAGAACCGGAGGCTCTCGCGGGCATGGCCCCTGTTCCAGTTCGCGACAATCACGTCCTTCGGCAGTCCTTCCCACGAGCCCTGCAACGTCCCATTGACGAGGTAGTAATGATCGATGGCGTTGTGCTGGGGATCGAACATGTCCGACCAGACGACGATCCGGGCCCCAGGGCTGACCGAGTGGAGCATTCGAACGCAGCGCCTGGTGTTCTCGGCGAGGAGCTGGCCTGGAGTCAGGCCCCGATCTCGGCAAGCCCGGCACCAGTTCGCGACCCGGATCTCGTCGTGCGACATGAAGAAGGTGCGCGGCCGGAAGAGCTGGTTGACCCGACGCGCCTGGTCGAGAAGGATCTCCTCGACTTTTGGCTCGCTCAGGCAGCACATCACCTGCGACCCGACCGTGATCACCGGGTGATACCAGCTGACGAGAAGCCGGTCGCCTTCGCGGAGTTTTGATCCCGATCGGATCAGGAGACGGGCGCCGGGATGGTCGAAATCGTACTCTCCAGCCCATGGAACGGTCCCAAGGTTCCGGTCGACCACGGGCTCCAGGTCCACACCTTCGCGGTAGGTGTTTCGGCCATCGACGGACCGGACCGAGACCGGGCATCCCGGACGTCGAAGGACGTTGACGAGCGGGACCTCGTCGATCCGAATCTCGTCGATCCAGAGCTTCCCCGGGCCGGTCTCCCAGAGGCCCAGATAGAGGTTCACCTCGGTCTGGTCGAGGCTGTTGAAAACGGTCTCGATCTTCTTCCATTCGTCGTTCGGACCGAGCCAACCGTCCTGGAAGGTAAGCGGGCGGCCTCCCGTACCGAGGGCAAGCATCCGAAAAGCGCCGGCGGACTCAAGATTCTGGGTCCGCGCCCAGCAGGAGAGGCGATAGGCCCTTCCTGGCCGAACTCGAACTCGCACCATCAACCGCGAGTTGGTCGTCTCGCGCGGCTGGCCGTTGCCGGCCGGCTCGATCCGGCAGGAGACCTTCCCGCTGTGAGCGACCTTGCGATCGACGAAAGTCGAGACCCCAGGATTGTCCTGGAACGTCAGACCCTCGAACCGGTCGCCCCGTGCCTTTTCCAGGTCGCCGTTCGGGATATGTGGCGAGTCGCTCGCGTCGAGGACCGCTTCCAGCCCCGGCGCGTCCGTTCGACGTCGGATCACGAACGGCTGGTCGATGACGGGAAGGCCCTCGGCGAGATTCGGGTCGTGCGAGAGAAGTCCGTTGCTGTAACCGATCGGGAAGACGGTCGGCACCAGCTCGATCCCCGCGCGATCGGCCGCCTGCTTCACCTTTTCGACGTTTCTGAAGTAAAAGTCGGGAACGTGGTCGAGGATCTGGAGCTTGTAATCGGCGATCAACATCGTCGTGTAGCCGGCGTTTTTCGCGCGATGGATCTGCTCGATGGTCTCCTGAACCGAGCGGTCGACCTGGAGGTTCGTGCTGCAATAGACCCAGCGCTCGGGGTATCGAGGCTTGCCGGGCTCACCGGCGTGGACCGAGTCGATGCAGGCGAGAAGCATTCCAGCGATCGCGATCCCAATCGAGAGAGACTGGCGCAAGGAGGTGGGCATGGGAGACCTCGGCGGTGCAGGCGGACGGAGGCTACGGGCCGACGGGCCATCTCCATCGAAGGTACGGAGAATCTCCGAGGGGGGCAAGGCCGAGGCGAACCTGGTCGTCAGCCGATCCGGCCCGTGATGTAGGCCTCGGTGCGTTTGTCCTTGGGGTTGGTGAAGAGGAGGTTGGTCGGACTGAACTCGGCGAGAATCCCGGTCCGATGACCTTCCGTCGAGGAATCGTCGAGCATCAGACAGGCGGTCATGTCGCTGACACGACGGGCCTGCTGCATGTTGTGGGTGACGATGACGATGGTGTAATCCTTCTTGAGGTCGTCCATCAGATCCTCGACGCGGGCGGTCGAGATCGGATCGAGGGCCGAACAGGGCTCGTCCATCAGGATGACCTCGGGCTCGACGGCGAGCGTGCGCGCGATGCAGAGCCGCTGCTGCTGGCCGCCCGAGAGGTCCAGACCCGAGCGATCGAGCTTGTTCTTGACCTCGTCCCACAGCGCGGCACGACGGAGCGAGCGCTCGACCAGGACGTCCATGTCGCCGCGATAGCCGTTGATTCGGGCTCCCCAGGCAACGTTGTTATAAATACTCTTTGGAAACGGATTCGGTTTCTGAAAGACCATCCCGATCCGGCGTCGGAGTGAGACCTTGTCGATATCCGGCCCGGAAATCACCTGGCCGTCGAAGCGGATCTCACCGTCCATCCGGGCGCCGTTGATGAGGTCGTTCATCCGGTTGAAGCAGCGAAGAAGCGTGCTCTTGCCGCAGCCCGAGGGACCGATCAACGCTGTAATCTGGTTCCGGGGGATGTCGATGGAGATATCACGGAGTGCCAGAGCGGTCCCGTACCAGACGCGAAGGGCGCGGCAGGAGAGGACGATCGGATCAGCAGGCCTGGTCAACGATTCGGGTGGAACCTCGGCGGTGGGCTCGACAGGCGGGCGCTCGGGACGAGGCGGTGAGAGGCTCATGGGATTCTCGCCGGGTTGGGAGGTCCGGGTGTCGGGTGGGGGAATGAAGCGGCCTGGCGTCGCCGGCTCAGTAATAGCGACGGTAGCGGTTCCGAATCACGATGGCGATGGCGTTCATCGTCAGGAGCATCGCCACCAGAATCAGGATGCCACCCGCGGCCACGGTCTGGAAGCCCTGGTTGGGCAGCCGGGCGTACTTGTAAATTTCCACCGGCAGCGCCGTGTATCGGTCGAGCGGGCCGCGCGGAAGCCGGAGCAGTGAGCCAGCGGCACCGACCATCAACAAGGGCGCCGTCTCGCCGATCGCCCGAGAGAGTCCAAGAATCGTCCCGGTCATGATCCCAGGGAGGGCCGATGGGAGCACGTGACCGGAGACGACTTGCCATCGCGTCGCGCCCAGCCCAATGGCCGCCTGGCGGAGCGATTGCGGAACCGCCCGGAGCGCCTCCTGAGTGGTCAGGACGATGATCGGCAGGATGAGAAGCGAGAGCGTGAGCACTCCGGCCAGCAGGCTCGGCCCCATCGCGACGGCCTTCATCCCGAAAGCCCGGACAAAGAGGGCCAGGCCGAGGATGCCGTAGACGATCGAGGGGACGCCAGCCAGGTTGGCGATGTTCGTCTGGATGAAGGAACGGATGCGGCCCGGTCGGGCGTATTCCTCGAGGTACACTCCCGCGGCGACGCCGACCGGTATGCCGACGACCGCGACAAGTCCGAGCAGCCAGAGGCTCCCGACGATCCCGACCTTGAACCCCGCGATCGTCGGGTCGCTGCTCGACTGAGTGGACTGAGCCAATCGGCGAATCAGCCCCCAGAGTTCCGAAACCTGGGCCGAGAAGGCGTACCAGGGATGATCCGGCGGTCCGGAGAGCGCGGCGGCCACGATCGACCCGAGGAGGATGGCCAGGACGATCACCCCCGAGCAGGTTGCCGCACAGCAGACCAGCCCAAAGATCGGCCCGAGCCATCGACGATGCCATCGCCCGTGCCGGAAATCGGATCGGGAGGCCACGCTCATTGATAAACCTCCCGATATCGCCGCAGCACCCATCCTGAGAGGATGTTGAGCGTCAGCGTGATGGCGAAGAGCGTCAGTCCGACGGCGAAGAGCGAAAGATACTTCGGCTCGCCGTACGAGGCATCGCCCTGGATGATCTGGACGATGTAGGTCGTCATCGTTTCGATCGAGGTGAGGGGATTCAGGGTCAATTGCGGGCGCTGGCCGGCGGCGAGCACCACGGCCATCGTCTCACCAACCGCCCGGCTAATCGCCAGGATGAACGAGGCGAAGACGCCCGAGAGACCCGCGGGCAGGACCACGCGCGTCGAGACCTCGAACTTCGTCGCTCCCAGGCCATAGGCGGCCTCGCGCAGGCCGCGTGGAACCGAGGAGAGAACGTCCTCGCTGAGCGACGAGACGAGCGGAATGATCATGACACCGACCACGATGCAGGCCGAGAGAGCGTTGTAAGTGCTCACCGCCAGGCCCATCGGCTCGAAGATCTGCTTGAGTATCGGTGTGACAAGCAGAAGCGCGACATATCCGTAGACAATCGTCGGGATGCCGGCGAGCAGTTCCAGCGCCGGCTTGAGGACCGCGCGCACCCCGCCTGGAGCGTATTCACTCAGAAAGATCGCGCTGAAAAGACCAATTGGCAGCGCGATCATGGAAGAACCGGCGGCGACCAGGAACGTACCCCAGATCAAGGGGACGATGCCGAACCGAGGCGGTTCGGCATCGGGTCGGAGAGTCGTTGCGAAGAGG
>DAIDKV010000085.1 GCA_027449865.1 Planctomycetales bacterium | reverse complement strand
CCCCTACGCCGACTTCACGGGCTCGGGGACACTCTCGGAGCGTTACCTCTTCGGCCCGGGAGCGACGTCGAACGTGATCCTGGCCCGCACGGACGGGAACGGCTCGATCAACTGGTATCTGACGAACCAGCTCGGCTCGGTGACCGACCTGATGAACACGTCGGGGACCGACCTGAACCAGATTACCTACGACCCCTTCGGCAACGTCCTGAGCCAGACGAACTCCGCCTACGCCGACCGGTTCCTTTTCGCGGGGATGCAGTACGACCCTGCGACCGGGCTCTACTACGACCACGCCCGGTATTACGACGCGGCGATTGGGAGGTTTACGAGCCAGGATCCGATGGGGTTTGCGGCGGGGGATACTGATCTTTACAGGTATACTGGAAATTGCCCGTCCTCAATTGTAGATCCATCCGGTAAACAGCCTCCCGAGCCGAAGATTCCCAAGAGACCGAATGATGGCTTTCTTGGCGATTTTTTGCATGACAGATGGTATGGGGGACCGAAGGGCCAGCAGGGATGGTGGATGAACCAAGACGGTAACAATGGAGGATGGCGAATCTATCGTACGCCGAATGTTACGGGAGGATCTCCGACCATTACCGGCACCTGGGGGGATGCGCCTCCCCCCTGCGATCTGGCCCCTCCTGTCCCCGAACTTCATCGACCGCTTTCCCCTACCAACGAACCACCAACTTCAACTCCCATCACTATTTCACATACGATCGATAGCCCAATCAAGCCAAATTGGTGGAATGTGCCTCCCGGCGTAAATCCACGCTTTCACTCGCCTAAGATCACGATTACTACGACTATCATCCTTCCTGAATTGTAGCTGTTGGTCGAGTTGCGCCGCCCGCCAGGAAGAATCATACCATCCGAATCCAGCGTTCTCCCAAGTCCGGCGTGCTTCTCGAGAAGAATGGTATCGACCGGCTGCCTAACAAGACAACCCGGAACGTAGGGACTATCCAGAGTCAAATCCCATGCTGACTTCCGGCTTTTGGCCTTACTCAGATTACGCGATTGCCGAGACTCTAAGTATAGAATCCATCCTGGAGGTCCAGCAATGAATGACCAGAAAAACACGCACTTTGAGAAAGTGATGAAACACAAGAATTTGTATGCCATTGTTTCCTTAACATCCTTCGCTCTCTCACTTGCGATTATAATTACTCTGGGTTTTCAGACATTGTCGCGAGGCCGTTCCCCGAGGAGGCTCGCCGCCAGCGAATTCGTAGTTGTTGACGATAATGGAAGCCCGCTTATTCGGCTAGGTAAATTCGATAATCCTTGGGGGAAGGCTGGACTTGAATTCCTAGATGCCAATGGAGCGGGGCGAATAGTCGTTTCGATAGGCAATTCTGGAGATCCATACATCATGCTGCGTGATCCTGATTCTGGAAATCAGGTGATCTTAGACCTTCAACCCAAACAGGGCCCGGCTCTATCCTTCAGGAACAACAGAAACCCCGGAGGGATTCTGGTGGCGGCCAACTCAAACGGGTTCTCTGGTATTGCATTTATGGATACCAATGGCAATAGAGTTCTCGAAATGGGTCTGGAAATGTCGGGTTTTAGTAAAATCATTCTACGCACGAAAGACGGAGAAACAGCATTCCAGGTTCCACAGGCCCAGTAAGACAAACATGACGAGACGAGAAAAGGGACGAGAAAAGGGAGACGTAGCGCTTTAAGTTGCGACGAATGCAGACTCTGGCGAGTCGAGTTAAAGCGCTACGTCCCCCTTTTTCACCGCGTCCCCCTTTTCGCCGTCGAGATTAACAGATGAACATGAAGATTGTGTGCTCGCCCGGTCCGACCGAGGCCGACAGAGCCTGGCGCCCCTCGCGAACGGGGTGGCGCTCCTCGTCGGCGAGACTGACCGAGTGGCAGGCTCGCGGGGTATCAGCCCGACGGATCGCCAACTCCGCTCACACCAGCCGACGACGACGGCGGGCTTCCTGATAGCTCGCCTCGAAATCGACGGGGACGAACAGGTCGCCGGTCAGGCGCAGGGGGAGTTCCGGCAGGCGATCGCCGACGGAGAAGGTGGCGGGCCAGATCTCGATCTCGGGGTCCCCATTGCGGAGGACCGGCCGGTAGGCGACGGCGTAAAGGGCCGCCTGCGCAAGAATCTCGGACCCGCAAGCCGTCGGCAAGAGTCCCACGATCTCGTTATGCAGATTGGCCCGCCGACTCTTGACGATATCGATGACGATCAGGCTCACTCCCTGGTGGAGATAGGAGGCGCACTTGATCGCGAACGCTCGACGCTCCTCGGACCGGTCCTTGTTGCCGGGGCTGACCAGTTCGATGGCCGCGACCAGGGTGAGCCCGGCCATCGTCGAGAAGACGCGCACCTCGAAGGTGTCCGGAAAGAGAGCCGGCACCACATGCGCCGGCGACGGGGGCGCCCAGGCGGGCGCCAGCGCGACGGCCGGGCCCTCCGGCTGGGTCCTCGACGACGCGGCGGAGTTTTCAAAAGTGGCGACATTCATTTCCAGGTGGTTGCCCGAATGCGTCTGCTCGGCCACCACGAACTCGGCCGGCACTCGATCGCTCAACTGGTCGGCGATCCGCGTCGCCCAGCCTGAGTGAAACGATTCCCAGGGGTAACGCTCGTTTAGAGGTCCGTGGAAGTGATCCAGCAGCGGCATGATAGGCCCCCGCGCCGTGTTGCTAGGACTATCATCCAGGTTTTTCGCCGTTGATCGACCTGTCAAGAGAGCCCAAAGCCTCGCAGCCTCACTCGTCGGTGTCCGCCCGGAGGAAAATCAATCCCCGCCCCCGGCCTGCTCGTCGGTCCGAAGAAAGCCGAGGTCCGCCAGTTGGAGGATCTCCGACCGATCATCCGACAGGAGGAACCCCGACCGGATCGCGGTGTCCAGCGACGCCTCGAACTTTTTCAGGTACTCCGCCTTCCCGCCCGGATAGAGGCGTTCAAGCGTTGCGGCGTCGAACGGCTTGCCGAAACCGACCATGCTCCCCACACCGGAGAGGACCGCGGTCGGGACGTCCACCCAGGGCGTCCGGATGCCGCCCTCGGCCAGTCCGTTCGCATCGACGGTTAGCTTCGGTGCCTTCCCCTCGGCCAGCTTCATCTCCGGCGCCCTCGGCGCGGGTTGACCCGTTTGAACCCATCGGTCGAGCTGCCGGAGCGCCGCCTCGACGACGTAATGATGCTGCGGGCCAAAGTTCATCGGCCGGTCGAGCTTCCGGCCCAGCATCTCGGTGGTCGGCGCAAACCCCGCCGCGAGCCGCTCCACCGGCTGCTTCCCCGAATCGATGAATCCCACGGTGAAGATATAATTATCGGCGTGCGCCGTCCCGGCGATCTCCCAGACGCGAAGCCGATCGGTCTCCGCCTGCCTCGCGGCGTGATAACCCTTCAGTGGAAACCAGCCGAGCAGGTCGCTTTCGGTGATCACCGTCAGCACCGGCACGCGAAGGTCAGGCCGCAGCTTCGCGGGCTTCACCCCGCCCATCAGCGCCGCGAGCATCGAGGCCCCGTCCAGCGGCGCACCGACCGCGATGCGCGAATGGATCAGGATGCCGTCGAAGACCCGGGCGATCGGATCGACCGCGTTGACGTAAGTCGTCAGGTAGAAGGCCGACTGTGACTCGCCGACGGCCAGCACTCGCCGAGGAACGAGCGGCCCGAGAACCTGGCTCTCGGCCGCTCCCTTCACGAGTCGCCCCGCCTGGGAAAAGATGTCGAACGCGAACGTGTCGCCCGGATGGCTGAGGCGGCCATAGCGGTCCGGGTCGGCCTTCTTCAGTGCCGGCATCTCGCGACCGAGAAGCCCCGGCCCGCCCTCGACCCCAACCCTTTGCGCCGAGACCCCAACATAGGCGTGCCCCTGGCGCAGGATTTCGCGATGAGTCATGTTCCAGTCGACCGGGACATCCAGACCGCCGCTCACGTTCAGCCACTCGACCACGGCCGTCCCGCTGAACTTCGAGGGATCGCTTGGCCGGACGACGACGATTCGCGTCGTGTAGGGAGCCGTCCCCGCCGGGACAGCCTGCCACCTGCCGTCCTCGGTCGCCTCGCCGGCCAGTTTGTACGACGTCGCCGTTCCCGAGACGAAGAACTCATCGACCCGATAGCCGAGCGGCTCGAGGTCGTAGCGGCCCATCAGGAAGTTCGGCTGGCCCTCAACGGCGACAACCGAGGGTCTCCGGGCTCTCGCACTCTCCGCGACGCGTTTTCCCTCGAAGGGGAAGACACCGCCCCTCGTGCCCGCATCCCAGCTTCCATCTCCCTCGAAGGCGTCGCCCTTGACCTGGCCCTCGAAGGCGACGATCGTTCGATCGCCGTCGCGCGCGGCCCGGGCGTTGAAAAAGAGCGTTCCGTTTCGGTATCCGATCCTGGTGATCACGAACTTCCGTTCACCGTCGCGAAACGACCCCTTGAGGCCAGCCCCTTCTTTCGAGACGGTCAGCGTGGCCTCATGATCGCCGTCACCGGGGCTGTAGGTCAGCGTCCAGGTGCCGACGACCTCGCTCAGATCCGCGGCCCTCGTCGTCACGACGAAGACGCCCCAAACAGCCGCCAGGATGAGCATTCTCTTCACGACAGTCATCCGATCACTCCTCGAATCGAAGGAATTTCGGTCGCCGAACGAATTTGGGGATAGGGTCGTCGTTCCGTCAAGTGGGGAGCTACCGGGCGGCCCGGCCGGGCCGAGTCACGACCGAGAACGCCGGGGCGCCCTGGACTCGGCGACCGCCGCACCTTACATTCGTCCCTGGTGGGATGGAGATCCCCGGATCGAATCGAGGAGGACGGAGCATGTCGACACCCGCGAGCGGCAAGGTCACGCTTCCCGGCAGTGCGATCGAACCGGTTCCCGGCTCCCGGCCGATCGGCCCCGCGCACCCGGACGAGCGGATCGAGGTGACGGTCCGGCTCCGGCCTCGAATGGCGATCACGCCGGAGATCCGGGCGCGGACGATGCACGCAGGTCCGCCCGAGGCCCGCGACTACCTCACCCGGGAGCAGCTTGCCGAATCCCACGGCGCCTCGCGGGACGATATCGACCGCGTCGAGGCGTTTGCCCGGGCGCACGGCCTTCGCGTCGCCTTCGCCAGCGAGGCGAGGCGGAGCGTCTGGCTCAGTGGAACGGTCGCCGCGATGGAGTCGGCTTTCGGCCTGACGCTCCAGGAATACGCCCTGCCCGGCGGGGGGACGTACCGGGGCCGGTCGGGCTCGATGGAAATCCCGGCCGACCTGGATGGGATTATCGTCGGCGTCTTCGGACTCGACAACCGCCCGGCGGCCCGGCCCACGTTCCGGATCGTCGGCCGCGATCGCCGGGGGCGTCCGACGATCCGACCGGCCTCCGCGTTTCCCTCCACCTCGTTCACCCCGCCGCAGCTCGCGCGGCTTTACGATTTCCCCTCCGGCCTCGACGGCACGGGCGAGTGCCTCGCGATCATCGAACTGGGCGGCGGCTACGACCCTGCTGACCTGAACGCGTATTTCTCCGAGATCGGCGTGAAGGCCCCGATGATCGCGAGTGTCTCGGTCGACGGCGCAACGAACACCCCGACGGGCGACCCATCCGGCCCGGACGGCGAGGTGGCGCTCGACATCGAGGTCGCGGGTGCCGTGGCGCCCGGGGCGAGGATTGTCGTGTACTTCGCGCCGAACACGGTGCAGGGGTTCCTCGACGCGATCACGCAGGCGGTCCACGACACGGTGAACCGTCCCTCGGTGATCTCGATCAGTTGGGGATCGGCCGAGTCGAACTGGACCTCGCAGGCGATGGAGCAATTCGACCAGGCGTTCCGGGATGCCTCGGCGGTGGGCGTTTCGGTCTGCGTCTCGGCGGGCGACAGCGGCTCGGACGGCGGTATCGGCGACGGCCAGGCGCACGTCGACTTCCCGGCGTCGAGCCCTAATGTGCTCTCCTGCGGCGGGACGAGCCTGCAGGTCGCGGGCGGATCGATCGCCTCGGAGGTAGTCTGGAACGACGGCCCGGGGAACGGAGCGACTGGAGGCGGGATCAGCACCCAGTTCCCGGTTCCAGGCTACCAGGACGGCTTCCCGATCCCGTCCTCGGCGAACCCCGGTGGTGGAACGGGCCGGGGCGTCCCGGACCTCGCCGCCGACGCCGACCCGAACACCGGCTATCAGGTCCGGGTC